>DATJTL010000215.1:0-3045 GCA_035503415.1 Xanthobacteraceae bacterium | reverse complement strand
ACCCAGCCGCGGTCGTAGGCAAACATGCGGTAGGCTTCGAGCACCTCGCGATGCTCGCCACCTTCGACCACATCGCCGTGCTCGAGCAATTGGTCGAGATTGGACTGCAACGTCTCTATCGCAGCGCGCAGGTGCTTGAGCTCGCTCTGGATGTCATCGGCGATGTAATTGGTGACGATGACGCGCGGCTCGTGCAGCACGACATGGCCGAGCGCGATGCCGTCGCTCAACGCGGCGCCCTTGAGATGAACGGAGCGGCGCGCGGCGAGTTCGTCGCCCGGACGCGACAGCTCGCCCGAGGCAATCATCTCGGCGAGCACCATGGCGGTGGTCTGCAGCGCCTCGACTTCTTCTTCCGAATAGGTCCGCCGCGCGCGGTTTTGCACCACCAGCACGCCGAGCGTGTTGCCGGCGCGCAGCACCGGCACGCCGAGGAAGGAGTGGTAGATCTCCTCGCCAGTTTCCGGCCGATAGGAGAAGGCCGGATGCGCCTGCGCGTTCGACAGATTGATGGCGCTCGCCTGGCTGGAAACCAGCCCGACCAGGCCTTCGTCGGAGCGCAGCACCGTCTGGTGTACGGCTTCGCGCTTCAGCCCCTCGGTGGCGTAGAGTTCAAGCGTCGTATCGCCGCGCAGCACATAGACGGAGCAGACCTCCGCAACCATGTTGGCGGCGATCAGGACGACGATCTTATCGAGGCGTTCCTGCGCGCTGACCGGCTCCGCCATCACTTCGCGAAGCCGGCGCAACAAAACGCGCGGACCGCCGAGCGCGCCACGCATGGCGGCAGCTCCCCAGGGCTCTCTGCCGTGGCCGGAACGCCGCCCGCTGCGTGCCGACCCGATCCAAGAAAATTTCGCCGGGGCCCGCGCCCGCGGCGATCATCCTGCAGCCTATATCGAACGCGCCATGCAAACCGCAAGCCAAGACGGGCCAATGACGTTGATGTCGGGCCGGCTTTTTGTGCAGCGCAGCGAACTCTTGCCGCGAATCAAGCCGTCGCTTTGTCCAGCCCGTAGAGCGAATGCAGCGTGCGCACAGCGAGCTCGGTAAAGGCCGCGTCGATCAGGAGCGAAAACTTGATCTCCGAGGTGGTAATGGCGCGGATATTGATGGCGCGGTCGGCGAGCGCGCGGAATGCCTGTGCGGCGACGCCGGCATGGCTGCGCATGCCGATACCGATCACCGAGATCTTGGCCACGTCGGTGGCGCCGTCGAGCCGCGTATAGCCGATCGTCTGTTTCGCCTTGGCGATGGTATCCAGCGAGCGCTGGTAGTCGGCGGCCGGTACAGTGAAGGTCAGATCGGTGGTTTTGCCGTCGGCCGAGACGTTCTGCACGATCATGTCGACGTTGATATTGGCTTCCGCCAGCGGGCCGAAGATCGCCGCCGCCACGCCCGGCTTGTCCTGCACCTGACGGATCGAAATCTGCGCTTCGTCGCGCGAGAAGGCGATGCCGGTGACCGTTTGCTGTTCCATGATCTCCCCCTCGTCGCAGATAAGGGTGCCGGGTGGATTGCCGTGCGGATCGATGCTCTCCGGCCGGTCGAAGCTCGAGCGGACGAAAATGCGGACGTTGTGCAACATGCCGAGCTCGACCGAACGCACCTGCATCACTTTGGCGCCGAGCGAGGCGAGTTCCAGCATTTCCTCGAAGGCGATCTTGTCGAGCCTCTTGGCGCGCGGCACCACGCGTGGATCGGAGGTATAGACGCCGTCGACATCAGTATAGATGTCGCAGCGCTCGGCCCGGATGGCGGCGGCGACCGCCACGGCCGAGGTGTCGGAGCCGCCGCGGCCGAGCGTGGTGATGCGGTTGGTTTCCTTGTTCACGCCCTGGAAACCGGCAATCACGGCGACTTCCTTGCGCTCCTTGAAGCGCCGGATCAATTCCTCGCCGTTGATGTCGAGGATGCGCGCCGAGCCGTGCACATTCGAGGTCGCGATCGGCAGTTGCCAGCCGTGCCAGGAGCGCGCGTTGATATCGAGGTCCTGCAGCGCGATCGCCATCAAGCCGGACGTGACCTCTTCGCCGGTGGCGACGACCGCGTCGTATTCGCGCGCGTCGAAAATGCGCCGCTCCTTGAGCGCCGCCTCGCACCAGGCCACGAGCTGATTGGTGACGCCCGCCATGGCCGAAACCACCACCGCGACGTCATGCCCGGCGTCGACCTCGCGCTTGACGTGGCGCGCGGCGTTGCGGATGCGGTCGATGTCGGCGACCGACGTGCCGCCGAACTTCATCACCAGACGGGCCATGAGTTTCGCTGCGCTCTTTCTCAGCTAGGCGCCCGGTCGCGCGATAGGCCGGCGCAAAAAGGCGCGTATAGATAACGGCGAGGCCCTGTCGCTGCAACAGGAACCCGGTCGGGTCAGCAGCCTTAATTTTTGGCGAACTTCTTAAAGTCCATGCCGGTGGAAAAGCCGCCGAACACATTACCGTCCTTGTCGGCAGCCACGCCTTCGGGCATCGAGATTTTCGGGTCCACAGGCGGGATGAACGCCGCCACCTTGCCGTCCTTGACGCTGCCGATGCGGATACCCTGCCGGAACGGCGGGTTGGTTTTTTCGTCCGACTGCGAGTCGGAGACATAGATGATGTCGTTTCGGATATAGATACCGCTTGGCCGGCCGAATTGCTTCCAGACGTCCAGCAGCTTCCCGTCTTGATCGAAGATTTGCACGCGACTGTTCGCCCGGTCGGCGACGAACAGGCGGCCGGCGGAATCCATGGCGAGCTTATGCGGCACGTCGAAGTCGCCCGGCGCCGATCCGTGATGGCCCCAGGCTGTGATGAATTTGCCGTCTTTGGAAAATTTGACCATACGGTCGTTGGTGTGTGGAACAGGATAGTCGCCGTGGCCATCGGCGACGAAGATGTCGCCGTTCGGAGCAACGAGGACGTCCGACGGCGAATTGAAGGTGTCGGGTCCGCTGCCGGCGACGCCGGGCTTGCCGAGCGTCCGCAGCACGCTTCCGTCCGGAGCGAGTTGCATGACGACCTGCTTCTGACCGTCGGTGACCCAGATGGTTCCGTCGGGAGC
>DATJTL010000214.1:0-9439 GCA_035503415.1 Xanthobacteraceae bacterium | reverse complement strand
TTCCGCCATATCGAGTCGGACAACCGCCCCGACTGGTTCCTCGCCATTTCGCCGCACAAGAAGGTGCCGGTGTTGCGCATTGACGACTCGGTGTCGCTGTTTGAATCGAGCGCGATTGCCGAATATCTGGACGAAACGTTGCCGCCGCGGCTGCATCCCGGCGATCCGATCGCGCGCGCGGTCAACCGCGCCTGGACCGATTACGTACCGACCTTCGCCGAATCGACCACCGGCATCGCCTACGCCGGCGACGAGGCGGCCTATGACGCGGCGGCGGCGAAAATCCCGGTGGCATTCGAGCGGCTGGAACGTGCGTTGGACAAGCAGAGCGCGGCCGGGCCGTTCTTCAACGGCAACGCCTATTCGCTGGTCGACGCCTCCTATGCGCCGTTCCTGCAGCGCTATTACTTTCTCGACCGCATCAGGCCGCTCGGCGTGATCGAAAAATTCCCGCGGCTCAAGGCGTGGTCGGCGGCGCTGCTCAAGCGCCCTTCGACCCATTCATTCCCGGAAGCCGAATTCGAGGCGATGTACCGGGCGAACGTCAGACGCCGCAAGAAGTGGCTGTCGCAGTTCATCGCCGACGTGGCGGTGGCGGCGGAGTAGAAGCGTTCCGGCGAGTTCCGGAAGCTCAAGCGGTATGAGTATCATCCCGCTCCGGTTTGTTGGTGGAGCATGATCTTTTCCGAAAACCGGCGTCCATCTCGGATCGGGTCCGGGACAGGCCTTTTCGGGATCATGCTCTAACTCGCGGCATTCAACGCGGAGTGCCGCCTTTCATCAGCTTGCGGGCCAGAAGTCCGGCGGCGACAAAGCTAAGCGTTCCGGCTCCGGCCAGCACGAGCGGCACGACAGTCTCCGATGGATCCCCGCCCCATTCGTGGGCGCCGATCAGGCCGGCAAAACCCAACGCAAGCAGCGCATAGATCAGGTACTTGATGTTCGTCATATCGCCTCTGTCCAGATGCCGCCTCAGTCTATCTTGAGGTTGGCGGACTTGGCGAGTGCGCTCCATTTGGCGATGTCGTCCTCAAGCAACTTTTCCAACTCCGCGGGCGTGGAGCCGCCGGCCACGTAGCCGGTCGCCGCCAGCTTGCCTTTGATCGCCGGGTCGGCGAGCGCCGTATTGGTGTCGGCGCCGATCTTGCGAATGACCTCGGCCGGTGTCTTGGCTGCAACGAACAGCGCCTGCGACGAGGTCACCTCGTAACCCG
This sequence comes from Xanthobacteraceae bacterium, assembly GCA_035503415.1. GTDB lineage: Bacteria > Pseudomonadota > Alphaproteobacteria > Rhizobiales > Xanthobacteraceae > BOG-931. The sequence continues at coordinate 8,225 of DATJTL010000214.1, read as the reverse complement.
GAACGGTCTCGCCGATGGTAGGGACCTCGGGGGCGGCCGGGTTTCGCTTCGGTCCGGTGGCCGCGAGAACGCGGACTTGTCCCGACCGCGAATAAGACAGCAATGTGCCGCTACCGAAATAGCAATCGATGCGGCCCGGTATCAGGTCGGTGAAGGCCGGCGCGGCGCCGCGATAGGGCACGTGCGTCATCTTCAGGCCGGCCATCTGCAGAAACAGCATCTCGGACAAATACGGCGCGCTGCCGGCGCCGGGCGAGCCCATGGTGAGTTGCCCCGGACGCGATTTGACGTAGTCGATGAATTCCTTGACCGAGCGAGCCGGTGAGGAGTTCGGCACGAACATGAAATAATCGACGAGCGTGACCAGCGAGACCGGCGCGAAATCCTTGACCGCGTCGTACGAGAGCTTGCTGTAAAGCGCGGTGTTCGCTGCGATGGAGCCCGGGTCGAATAGGATGGTGTAGCCGTCGGGATCGGAGCGCGCGACGTATTCGATGCCGATGTTGTTGCCGGCGCCTGATCTGTTCTCGATGAAAACCTGCTGACCCCACATCGCCGAAAGCTTGTCGGCGAGCGTCCGGGCAACGATGTCGGTCGGTCCCCCTGCGGCGACCGGTACGATGATACGTACCGGCTTGTTTGGATAACTCTGCGCCCACCCCTCACGAATGAGCAGGGTCGGCGCGAGTGCTTGGGCGGCGGAAAGGGCAATCAAGTTGCGACGGGTGAACATGGAAGTCCCCTGCGCTATCTCGATTGTACAAATGTATTCCCTCTACGCGACGATCTCAACGCCGTGTGGTCGACAGATATCGCGTGCGCCGCGCCGCTAAATGTCCGCGAGCCCCAGTACATCGGCCATCGAATAAAGCCCCGGCTTCTGGCCGTGCGCCCACAACGCGGCGTGCAGGGCGCCGCGGGCGAAGATCATGCGGTCCTCAGCGCGGTGGGTGAGTTCGACGCGCTCGGCGGGACCGGCGAAGATCACGCTGTGCTCGCCGACCACGGTACCGCCGCGCAGCGAGGCGAAGCCGATATCGCCCGCGCCGCGCGGACCGGTGATGCCGTCGCGCCCGCGCACGGACCGTTGCGCGAAGTCGATGCCGCGGCCGGCAGCGGCGGCGCGGCCGAGCATCAGTGCCGTGCCCGACGGTGCGTCGACCTTCTTGTTGTGATGCATTTCGACGATTTCGATGTCGTAGGCCTCGTCGAGGGTTTTGGCGACGCGTTTGGTCAGGGCAACGAGCAAGTTGACGCCCATGCTGAAATTGCCGGCCTTGACGATCTTGGCGCGGCGCGCCGCCTCGGCGATCACCTTTTCCTCCTCGGCCGAGTGTCCCGTCGTGCCGATGACGTGGACGATGCCGGCTTTGGCGGTGAGTTCGGCAAAAGCGAGCGTGGCCGCCGGAATGGCAAATTCGATCAGCCCGTCGGCGTCCTTCAGGAGCGGCGCGACATCGCTGACGACTTTGATTCCGTTCGGGCCGAGGCCTGCAAGTTCGCCCGCATCACGGCCGATCGCCGCCGAGCCGGGCGCGTCAGCGGCGCCGGCGAGCTTGAGGCCTTTGGTGGCGGCAACGGCGGCAATGAGCGTGCGGCCCATGCGCCCGCCGGCACCGGCGATCACCAACCGCATGTCGGAATTTTGAGCGGACATCGGAGCTCGATCCTATCGGAGCCGATATATCACCTCTCGCCTTCGCGCGGGGAGAGGGGCGTTCAGAACTTGGGACCGTCGTAGCCTTCGACGATGACGAGATCGACGTCAGCCTTGCCCTGGCGGAGCTTTTTCACCGGCTGATAGTCCGGTGAATGATAGCAGGTGAGCGCCGCCGCGAAGCTTGGAAACTCGAGCACAGCGGTGCGCGAGCGGGCCCGACCTTCGACAACCTCCTGCGCGCCGGCGCGTACCAGATAGCGTCCGCCGAATTTGCCCACATGCGTGAACAAAGCTGCCAGGTAGGGTCTGTAACCCTCGAGGTCGCTGATATCGATGTGTGCGATCCAGTAGCCCTTGTTCGTCCCCGGTGCGGGCGGTGAACCCGACGCAGGCGGCTGCGGACCTTCGTAGCCTTCGGCGATGATGAAATCGCATTGCGCATGCTGCAGGCGGAACACCCGCGCACCCTGATATTCGGGCGAGCGGTAACAGGCGAGCGCTGTGGCATAATCGGGGAACTCGCGCAGCACGTTGCGCGCCCGCGCCCCGCCTTCGACCACCTCGCATTGGCCGCCGCGAACAAGCGCGGTACCGGCGTATTTTTCGTGCGCCGGCGGTGTCGCCGCCATGTAGGCCTTGTAGCCTTCCGGATTACTCACATCGATATGCGGAATCCAATAGCCCTTGGGCATGGCGCACTCCTGTGAACGGAAAGACTCTAACCCGGCCGCTCATCCCCACGAAAGCGGGAATCCGGTCTGGGTCGGATGATTGTTACGGCTGCGGGCCGTCGTAGCCTTCGATAATGACGATATCAGCAATCGCGTGCGGCTGGCGCACTTTGATGTTGGCCTGATATTCGGGCGAACGATAGCACGCAAGCGCGGCGGTATAATCGGGAAATTCAATGACGACGTTGCGCGAGCGGGACGTGCCTTCGGGATTCTCGAATTTGCCGCCGCGCACGACGAAGCGGCCGCCAAACTTCTTGAAGATCGCGGGATTGGCCGCGGCATAAGGCTTGTAGCCTTCGTCGTTGTGCACATCGACGCGTCCGATCCAGTAACCTTTCGCCATGAGCGCTCTCCCTCTTTAGCCGGCTACCTGTGAAATTTCCTCGACGATCCGCTCCGCCGCCGCCTTCGGATCAGGCGCGGCGATGATCGGCCGGCCGACGACCAGATAATCGGCACCGGCTGAGATCGCTGCCGCCGGGGTGGCGATGCGCTTCTGCTCGCCGGGATCGGAGCCTGGCGGACGGATGCCCGGCGTCACAAGAGCGAGCTCTGGTCCGACAATGGCGCGAAGCTTCGCCACTTCTTCTCCGGAGCAAACCAAGCCGTCGACTCCAATCGCGCGGGCTTGCGCGGCGCGCCGGGCGACAAGCTCGGCGACCGATGCATTGTATCCGGCTTCCACAAGGTCGGCATCGTCGTGCGAGGTGAGCACGGTCACCGCGAGAATGCGCAAACCGGATTCGCGCGCCTCGACCGCAGCCTTCATGGTCTGCGGATACGCATGCACGGTCAGGAAAGTGGCGCCGAGGCGCGCGACGCTTTTGACGCCCTGCGCGACCGTATTGCCGATATCGTGAAGCTTGAGATCGACGAACACCTGTTTGCCTGCGTCGGTCAGCGTGCGCGCGAAAGTGATGCCGCCGGCGAAGGCGAGCTGATAGCCGATCTTGTAGAACGACACCGTGTCGCCGAGCCGCGCCACCATGGCCTGGGCCGCCTCGACCGACGAGACATCGAGCGCGACGATCAAACGCTCGCGCGGCTTTTCCCGCATGGCCTAACTCTCCCTTACGTTCCGTGCCAGCTCGATGAGCCGGCGGACCAGCGCCTTGAGCGCGGTGGCGAGGTCCTCATCCTTGAGATTGTCCATATCGTCGAACGCCGCGCCGGCGCCGGCAACCGCAATCTCTTCGGGTAGCACCAGCGCGCCGCAGCCGTGCTCGAGAATTTGCCGCAGCGCCACGAGCGAGCGGAGCCCGCCGCTTGAGCCGCTCGATGCCGCGCCGATCGCAAAGACGCGGTCCTTGAATGCCGTGTAGGTCGGCTCGCTGCGGGCCCGCGCGCGCGACAGCCAATCGATCGCGTTGATCAGGACCGGCGTGACCGAGGCGCTGTATTCGGGGCTGGTGATGAACACGCCCTGGTGCGCGGTCAGCATGCGCTGAAGCTGCACCGCGTTCTGCGGCGGCCCGACTTCGGCGGTCATCTCGGCATCGAACAGCGGCAGCGGATAGTCCGCCAGCGAAATGCGCGTGACGTCGGCTCCGGCCAGCGCCAGCTCCTTGGCCACGAGCGCGGCGAGCCGCGAATTATGGGAGCCCGCGCGCAGCGAGCCGGGGATGACCAGAATCTTCGGAGCAAGCATGACGATCAGAGGTGGGACGACAGAGGACGGACGATGGACGACAGATTAACAACGTTCCGTCGTCTGTCTTCCCTCATCTGTCGTCCGGCCGCCGATAGACCCATACCCGCGCCGGCGGCAGGTTCATCCAGATGCGCTCGGAGGCTTCAACCGAAAACCCGCCGAGCCGCTTCGGCAGCGGAGCCGCCACCGAGTAGGTGAATTGGACGAACGGCGCACCAGGCACCATGAGGTCGAGGGCGTCACGGATCAAGCGCAGGCGCTGCTTGATCGGCTTGGTGACCAGCGGTAGGCCGGAGACCACGGCGGCAGCGGGCTGGATGAGCAGCGTCTCCAGCAGCCGGCGCAAACTGTAGGCATCGCCCTGCACCACGGTGGCGTCCGGATAGCGGGTGCGCAGGATGTGGCAGAAGGCCGGATTGAATTCGACCAGCACCAGGCGCGAGGGAGCAACGCCGGCCGCGACCAAAGCCTCGGTTACCGGGCCGGTCCCTGGCCCGAGTTCGACGATCGGCCCATCGCTGTTGGGATCCACATAGCTCGCCATGGCGCGAGCCAAAACCTTGCCCGAAGGCGCAACCGCTCCGGTCGACAGCGGCCGTTCCAGCCAAGAGCGAATGAAGCGCACCTCATCGTCGAGCCGGATGCCCTTCTTGTGCTCGAATTGGCGGATCCGCTCTTCGATCTTCTTGCCGAGATCGCCGCGCTTCTGCTCGAACAGCCGGATGTGGCGTCCGATCTTGCGCTCGATCAAATACTTCTTGGCTTCCAGAAGGCGAATATGCCGCTCGATCTTGCGTTCGAATTTTTGCAGCGCAGGCAGGGACATCGCATCCAACACGACAAAGTGTCGCGGATTTTCTAGAGCATTTGCGGGCGAAAGGCTAGTGAAGCGAATGTCAAATCCGAAAGCTCCACTAGGACCGATGGTTGCTAGTGGCCCATTGCTTCTAGCATTCGTATGAAAATCTGCCGGACCCGGATGGGAATGTTAGAATCGGACCGCCAGCAGACTTCAAGAGGGATTCGGCCGGCCACCGAGGCCGTCGAGAAAGTCCTTCACCTTGCCGAAGAAGCCGGTGGATTCCGGTTGGGTCTCGCTCGACGACAGCCGTTCGAATTCGGCCAACAATTCGCGCTGCTTCTTGGTGAGATTCTGCGGCGTCTCGACCACGACCTGCACGTACATGTCGCCGCTCTGCCGCGCGCGCAGCACGGGCATTCCTTTGCCCTGCAAACGGAAGCGCCGCCCGGACTGCGTGCCTTCCGGCACTTTGACTCGCGTCTTGCCGCCGTCGATGGTCGGCACCTCGAACTCACCGCCGACCGCCGCCGTCACCATGGAGACCGGCACGCGGCAATGCAGGTCGGCGCCCTCGCGCTGGAAGAACGGATGCGCGGCCATTGACAGGAAAATGTAGAGATCGCCCGGCGGACCGCCGCGCACGCCGGCTTCACCTTCGCCGGCAAGCCGGATGCGGGTGCCGTCCTCGACGCCCGGCGGAATGTTCACCGATAATGTGCGCTCGCGCGTCACGCGGCCCGAGCCTGTGCAGGATGCGCAGGCGCTTTCGATCACCTGGCCGCGGCCCTGGCAGTTTGGACAGGTGCGCTCAAGCGTGAAGAAACCTTGCGCGTGGCGAACTCTTCCCTGTCCGCCGCACATCGGACAGGCCTTCGGTTTGGTGCCGGGCTTGGCGCCCGAGCCCGAACAGGCTTCGCAGGTGACCGAGGTCGGGATGCGGATTTGCGCAGCCTTGCCGACGAAGGCTTCCTGCAGGCTGATCTCCATGTTGTATCGTAGATCGGCGCCGCGCTCGCGGCCGGAACCGCGGCCGCGGCCCGACGACATGCCGAAGATGCCTTCGAAAATATCGGAGAAGGTCGTGCCGAAATCGGCGCCGAAGCCCGCGGCCTGGCCGCCCATGCCGTTCTCGAAAGCAGCATGGCCGAAACGGTCGTAGGCCGCGCGCTTGTCGGGGTCTTTGAGGACCTCGTAGGCTTCGTTGATCTCCTTGAACTTGTGTTCAGCTTCCTTGTCCCCGGGATGGCGATCGGGATGACAAGCCATCGCCTGTTTGCGGAACGCCGACTTGATGTCGCCGTCGGTGGCGGTGCGTTCGACGGAGAGTGATTCGTAATAGCAGCGTTTGACCATAGCCGTTCTCTAACCGAGAGAAATATGGGAATGGACGCAACGCAGATGAAGTGCTCCCCCTCGCCCGTTCATCGTGACGGTTGAGAAGGAGGGTAAATTATCAAGGAGCACGGTGTGTCTCAAACCCCCCTCCCGACCGCGGAGCTTGTCATCGCGCCAGCCACTTCGGGCCTGTCACGTCGTCGGCTCACCTCTCCCGTTGCGGGGGAGGTGAGCCGTATGAAAGATCCGCACATCAAGACCAATCCGCTTACGCGGACTTCTTGTTCTTCTTGTCGTCGTCGACTTCGGTAAACTCGGCGTCGACGACGTCTTCCTTCTTGCCTTCGCCGCCGCCTTCTTGCGGCTGCTCGGCGGCCTGCTTGTACATCGCCTCGCCAAGCTTCATCGAAGCCTGCTGCAGCGTATTCGCCTTGGCGCTGATCGATTCCGCAACGCCGCTCTTGAGCGCCTCTTTGAGGTCGGCCATGGCGTTCTCGATGGCGCTGCGTTCGGCGTCGCTGACCTTCGAGCCGTGCTCGGCGAGAGTCTTCTCGGTCATATGGACCAGAGCCTCGGCGTGGTTCTTCGCCTCGACGTCGGCCTTGCGCTTCTTGTCCTCTTCAGCATGCGCTTCGGCGTCGCGGACCATCTTGTCGATATCGGCCTCGGAGAGGCCGCCGGAAGCCTGAATCCGGATCTGCTGCTCCTTGCCGGTACCCTTGTCCTTGGCCGACACGTTGACGATGCCGTTGGCGTCGATGTCGAAGGTGACCTCGATCTGCGGTATGCCGCGCGGTGCCGGCGGGATGCCGATCAGATCGAACTGACCGAGCATCTTGTTGTCGGCAGCCATCTCGCGTTCGCCTTGGAAGACGCGGATCGTCACCGCGGTCTGCCCATCCTCGGCCGTGGAGAACACTTGGCTCTTCTTGGTCGGGATGGTGGTGTTGCGGTCAATGAGCCGGGTGAACACGCCGCCCAGCGTCTCGATACCGAGCGACAGCGGCGTCACGTCGAGCAACAGCACGTCCTTGACGTCGCCTTGGAGCACGCCGGCCTGGATCGCGGCGCCGACCGCGACGACCTCGTCCGGGTTGACTCCCTTGTGCGGCTCTTTGCCGAACAGTTGCTTCACCACTTCCTGGACCTTGGGCATGCGCGTCATGCCGCCGACCAGGACGACCTCGTTGATCTCGGCCGCCGAAACGCCGGCGTCCTTCATCGCCTGCCTGCACGGCTGGATCGTCTTCTGGATGAGGTCGTCGACCAGCGCCTCGAACTTGGCGCGGGTGAGCTTCATGGTCAGATGCTTCGGACCGGTCTGGTCCGCGGTGATGAAGGGCAGGTTGATCTCGGTCTGCGTGGTCGACGACAGCTCGATCTTGGCCTTCTCGGCGGACTCCTTGAGCCGCTGCAGCGCGAGCTTGTCGCGGCGCAGATCAATGCCCTGCTCTTTCTGGAATTCGTCAGCCAGATAATTGACCAGCCGCATGTCGAAATCCTCGCCGCCGAGGAAGGTGTCGCCGTTCGTCGACTTCACCTCGAACACGCCGTCGCCGATTTCCAGGATGGAGATATCGAACGTGCCGCCGCCGAGGTCGTAGACCGCGATGGTGCCGGTCTTCTGCTTGTCGAGGCCGTAGGCCAGCGCAGCCGCGGTCGGCTCGTTGATGATGCGCAGCACTTCGAGGCCGGCGATCTTGCCGGCGTCCTTGGTGGCCTGGCGCTGCGCGTCGTTGAAGTAGGCCGGAACGGTGATGACCGCCTGCTCGACCTTGGAGCCGAGATAGGCTTCCGCAGTCTCCTTCATCTTCTGCAGGATGAATGCGGAAATCTGCGAAGGCGAATAAGTCTTGCCTTCGACCTCGACCCAGGCGTCGCCATTCGAGGCGCGCGAAATCTTATAGGGGACGAGCTTCTTGTCCTTCTCCACCATCGGGTCGTCGTAACGGCGGCCGATGAGGCGCTTCACTGCGAAAATGGTACGTTCGGGATTGGTCACTGCCTGGCGTTTTGCCGGCTGACCGACCAACCGCTCGCCCT
>DATJTL010000213.1:0-3719 GCA_035503415.1 Xanthobacteraceae bacterium | reverse complement strand
GGATGATTTCATCCATCCGCGGCAGATGTGGCAGTTCATCTACGAGGACGACGGCGGCGCAGCCGATTTTCTTGGACCGAGGACGTTTGCCGTGTTATAGACTTGCGCCGTCTGCGTGCCTGTGCCCATCCGGACGACACAGAGGCGCATCGCGTTGCAGAGCAGCATCCCGGATCCGTTGGGGGATTCCGGAATAAGAAACAGGGGAGGACATATCCTTGAGGACTCTTAACAGAGCGACTTTGATTTTGCTCGTCTCGATGAGCGCGGCGTTGTTTGCGGGCGCGGCGCTCGCCGCACCGGCGGCCAAGAACCTTCCCACGCATTGCGACAAGGCTTGCCTTACGGGAGCTGTCAACGACTATATTGCCGCGCTTGTGGCACACGATCCGTCGCAGGTCCCGCTCTCGGCGCATGTCGAGTTCGTCGAAAACGCGAAGGACCTGAAGCCTGGCGAGGGACTCTGGAAGACCGCTTCGGCGCCGCCCACGACCTTCAAAATTTACGTGCCCGATCCCGTTTCCGAGGAGGTCGGCTTCCTGGGCGTGATGCAATCGGACAGCAAGCCGATCATCCTGGCGCTGCGGCTGAAAATCCGCGGCGGGCAGATCGTCGCGGCCGAGCATCTGATCGCGCCGATCCCCGCCAACCGGCCCGCCGCCGCGAAAAATCTGGAAGAGCCGCGCAAGGCGTTCCTTACGCCTGTGCCGGCCAGCGAGCGCGATTCGCGCGCGGACATGATCCGCATCGCGTCGATGTACTACCCGGCACTCACGGGCGCAGACGCCAATAACACTCCATTCGCGGACGATTGCGTCCGCCACGAAAACGGCATGCAGACCGTAGCGAATCCCAAGCCGGAGAAGATCACGTCCGCCATGCAGATCCTGGGCTCCCTCGACTGCACCGCGCAGTTGAAGACGCACTCGATGGACTACATCAAGCGCATTGAGCCGGTCCGCGTGATGATCGCCGATCCGGAGACGGGCCTCGTATTCGGCCTGTCGCAATTCCGCCAGCCGATGACGGAGAAGACGGAAACACTCGTCGGCGTTCCCGGCTACACTTCGCAGGCCATGCCCTTCAAACCCTTCGATCTCCCCGCCGCCCACATCTTCAAGGTCTACGACGGCAAAATTCACGAGATCGAAGCGATGGGCTTCAGCGAGCCGTACGATTCCAAAACCGGCTGGGAGAATTACGCCGACCACGGACACTGATACGCAGCCGCCCGCCGCGACACAGTATCCGGGCCTGATAGCCAAGCCTTTGGCCCTCTTCCGACGTCAGTCACTTTGAGCATTTCTGTTGCTTTCAATTTAGCAAAATAGCTAAACTCGGAAATGTGAAAAATGCCGTTAAGGTTTTCCGTGCCCTTGCAGACCCTACGCGTCGTCAGATCCTGGAGGAGCTGAAACACGGCCCCTTGCCTGCTGGCGAGATTGCCAGCCGTTTTCCCGTCTCCGCACCCACGATTTCCCGGCACCTCTCGCTGCTGGAAGCCGCCGGACTTGTCTCCTACCATCGCGAAGCCAACCGCCTAATTTATAAGGCCGACTCTGAGAGTCTGGCCAGCGTTCTGAATGGCTTTCTCAGCGCTGTTTGCCCCACACAAATTCGTGAAAAGAAGCGGAGGAAAAAATGAAAATCGCTATCACTGGCGGCACCGGCTTCGTTGGGCGTCACCTCTCCCAATATCTACTTTCCCTCGGCCATGACCCTATCCTGATTGCTCGCGGTCGCGACCGCCGTCACGCACCAGTTGGGCCCCTCGTCCACGCTGATCTTTCAGACCCCAGTTTGCTCGCTGAAGCTATACGCGGATCTGATGCCATCGCGCATTGCGCGGGTATCAATCGCGAAATCGGCTTGCAAACCTATCAGCGTGTTCATATCGAAGGCACGCGTAACATCATTAAGGCGGCACGGCTTGCTGGAGTCCCGCGCATTGTCTTGTTAAGTTTTCTCCGCGCTCGCCCCGCTTGCGGCTCGCCTTATCATGAATCGAAGTTTCAGGCTGAGGAACTGGTTCGTCAATCCGGGCTGGACTACACCATTCTTAAAGCGGGCATGATCTATGGTCGGGGCGATCACATGCTCGACCACTTGAGCCATATGCTCTTCACTCTCCCCCTCTTTGCCACGGTCGGATTTCGTGAACAGCCGATCCGCCCCGTCGCCATAGACGACGTCACCCGTATCATCACCACCGCACTTGGGACAGGGCGCCTCTCGCGTCAGACCGTTTTTGTTCTCGGCCCCGAGGTTCTTTTACTGAGCGAAGCCGTCAAGCGCGTAGCGGCAACAATAAATCGGCGCGTTTGGATTCTCCCGACGCCCGTTGTCTTTCATCGAATACTGGCAGCCGTCTGCGAGCGCACTATGGTGATCCCTCTGGTCGCGCGCGCTCAAGTACAGATGCTTGCTGAAGGGTTTCTGGCGGCAGCTCCTTCCGCAGCGGCTCTTCCAGAGGACCTCAAACCACAAATTCGCTTCACACCGAGCCAGATCCACCAGGGGCTTCCCGAGCCCGGTCCGTTTACTCGTTCGGATCTGCGCCTCTCTGCGTGCGCGCACGGTTGGTGATCTTTGCTACCTCTAACCCCCGGGCTGAATTGCGCCTCGAATAACTATCCTCCAACTCGCGTAAGTCGGATTAGCGGACCAGTGGTCATACGTCAAAAAAACCGGGCGCGCCTCAGTTTGCACTGAAGGCGAGCAGCGCGTTGCCGGGCACGGCGCCGAAGCCGGGGTAGCCGGAGACGACGAAGACCATGCCGCCGGCGATTACGGGGCCGCCGACGTCGAGCGAGCCGCCTTTCGCGGGAACTTTGTTCACCGAATCGAATGACTGCGCGGTGTCGAAATCCCAGATGATTTTGCCGTCGCTGGTGGCGTAGGCGCGGAGGTGGCCGTCGATCGAGCCGGAGAAGACGGCGCCGGGAACCGCGCTGACGGCTTGCGACTGCGCGGGGCTGCACGGGCGCCGATCGCCGCAGCCGGGCGGCGGAGTTTTCCAGAGCAGCGTGCCATCGTCGACGCGATACGCGGAGATGCCGCCGCCTTTTGTGGGGTCCGGGCCGCCCCGGCCGAATGCGAGATCGGAGACGGCGACATAAACGTTTGTGCCGTCGGTGGCCGGTCCCCACTGAACACCGCCGAGCAAGCCGCCGATGCCTGCGTGTTTGTACCAGAGCAATTTGCCGCGCGCGTCGGGATCGACTCCATAGATGATTCCGGTTTTTTGGCCGAGCAGCAGCACGCGCTTGTGCGAAGGCAGCGCCACGAGAATCGGCGACGCGCCGAGATCGAATTCGGGAACGGTCGGAGGCTCGCAGCCGGCGGCGGGAGGCGTGCCGCACTCAATCTTGTAGATGTCTTCTTTATCGAATTGCGCGGACCAGAGAAGCTTGCCGGTTTTCATGTCGAGTGCTACGACCGCATCGCTCGTGCCGGTACCCGGCTCGGAATAATTGTCACCCGTGCCGACGTAGATTCTTTTCTTGGCGACGTCGATCGTCGGCGAGGACCAGATCGCCATGCCGGAAGGCGCGAAGATCGTGCGGCCGTCCGGAGTCTTGCCGTGCGGCGACGGCGTTTCGGGCGCCATGTAGGTCTGCCAGATAATTTTTCCGGTGGCTGCGTCCATCGCGACTACGCTGCCGCGGAACGTGCAGCACTCGTAGCCGGGACGGCGGCGCGACTGCTCTTCGCCGGAA
>DATJTL010000212.1:0-3530 GCA_035503415.1 Xanthobacteraceae bacterium | reverse complement strand
GGCGGGAATGCGTGGCCTGCGCTGCAGCGGATGCGGCTGCTCGACCCGAAGACCTTCCAATTCACCGATCAGGCCAATTATCTCAATCACCCGCCGGTCTACTATGCGCTGCACGCGTTGCTCGGACCGAAGCTCGAAGGCCGTCCGCAGGCGCTGCTGGCGCACCGGCTGATCGACATCGGCATCGCGGCGATCGGTTTCGCGGCGCTACTTGGCCTTGGGCTTGCCGCGCGCTTTCCGCGCTACGAGTTTTATGCCTATGCAATTCCGCTGGCCTGCATTCCCGTGCTGGTGCCGCTTGCCGGCTCGATCAACAACGACAACTTTGCCTTCCTCGGCGGCGCGCTCGCCACGCTCGGCGCATGGCAATGTGTTTCCACCGGTCGCCGCGGCTGGTTCGCGCTGGCGCTTCTCGGCGTGGTCGTCGCCGGCTGGGCGAAGCTGACCGGTTTGTTGCTCACCGCCGCGATGGTGAGCGGCGTGATCGCCTATCTGCTCTGGCGAAAGCGATTGCCATGGAGCTGGGTGGCCGCGGCCGTGTTTGTCTTGCTGTTGGCGGCGGCGCCGTATTTTGTTTTCATTGTGCAATACGGCAGTCCGACGCCGGAAACGCCGGCGCAAATCGCGCTGATCAAGGATGGCGCCCGCGCCGCCGGCTGGGCGGATCTGCCGCGCCGCTCGTTCGCGGCTTATTTGATCTATTTCATCGTCGCCTTCGTTGCCGAATGGATGCCCACGCTGGCGCCGCGCAGCACGTTCAATTACGCACTGCTGGCAATTCCGGTAGCGGCGTTGGCTTGCGCGTTTGCCGGAATCGCACTGTCCGGCCATCGCGTGTGGCGGCGCGCCGAGACGGCGCTCGATGTCGTCGTGCTTGCTGGAACGGCGGCAGTCGTGGCGACCTTCGCGATCCACGTCAGCTATAGCTACGGCCGCTATGTGGCCGCCGGCTGGTTGATGGACGCCTATCCGCGCTACTACCTGCCGCTTGCCGCGATCGTGCCGCTCGCCGGTTTGTCGCTTCTCGCCGCCATCGAAAGTCCGCGCTGGCGCGGCGCATTGCTCGGTTTTCTGATCGCTGGCCCGATGATCTTCCGCCTGTTCGGCGCGCCGTTCGGGTAAGTTATAAGCGCGGCAGCCGCCCCCGGATTTCCCTTGCAAACAATCCGGGTTACGGTTGCTCGCTCATTACGGTTGCTTGGCAGGGAGGAACCATGGTCACCGAAATCGCCCAGATCGATGTCAAGCCGGGCATGGAAGCCGAGTTCGAGGCCGGCGTGAAAAAGGCCGCGCCGATCTTCCAGCGGGCCAAAGGCTGCAGCGGCATGGAATTGCGGCGCTCGATCGAGAAGCCGTCGCGCTACCGGCTGTTCGTCCAATGGGCGACGGTCGAGAATCACACCGTCGATTTTCGCGGCTCGCCCGACTTCCAAGAATGGCGCAAGCTCGTCGGCCATTGCTTTGCTTCGCCGCCCGAGGTCGAGCACGTCGAGAACGTCATGCGCGGCTTCTGACAAGCAAACAATCGCCAGGAAGTCGTAAATGATCCAAACACGGGTGTGCGGCCTTCTCAATATCGAGCATCCCGTCGCGTTGGGCGGCATGGGCTCGGTGCCCGCGCCGGAGCTTGTGGCCGCCGTATCGAATGCGGGCGGTCTCGGCACTTTGGGCTGCGGCTTCTCCGACGTCGGCCAGGTGCGCGCAAACGCGGCGGCGGTGCGCGCGCAGACCAACAAGACCTTCGGCCTGAACTTCCTGCTGTTTAACATCAACGAGGAGAGCTTTGCTGCCGGGTTGGCGCTGCGGCCGGCGGTGATGGCGTTCGCCTGGCCGCGACCCGAACAGGATGTGAAGAGCTATATCGCACGCGCCCACGATGCCGGCTCCAAGGTGACGTTCATGACGCCAGGCGTCCCCGAGGCGAGACGCGCGGCCGAAGCCGGTGCCGACGTCATCGTGGCGCAGGGCACCGAGGGCGGCGGCCATGTCGGCTGGCAGACCACGTTGGCGCTGGTGCCGATGGTGGTCGATGCGGTTGCGCCGCTGCCGGTACTGGCGGCGGGCGGCATTGCCGACGGCCGCGGGCTGGCGGCGGCGCTCGCGCTCGGCGCCGACGGCGTTCTGCTCGGTACCCGCTTTCTCGCCAGCGTCGAGTCGCCGCTGCATCCGAACTTCAAACAGGCCATCGTCGACAGCGACGGGCACGACACGCTGCTGACGGAAATCCCCGATCGCGCCGCCGGTCTGGTCTGGCCCGGTGCGCTTTCGCGCTCGCGCCGCAACCGCTTCATCGAGCGCTGGGCCGGGCGCGAGTGGGCGTTGCGGCAGCACCGGGCCGAGGCGTTCGCCGCGGTGCTGGACGCGCGCAAGAGCGGTGATGCCGACAATGCGCCGCTGCCGATGGGTCAGGATGCCGGGCTGATCCGCGATATCCCGCATGCGTACGAGATTGTCGGCCGCATCATCCGCGAGGCGGAAGAAATCCTCGCCGGCAAGCTGCCGCAACTGGTGCGTGGCCGCCCGCCGAGCCGCTGAGCGCGGTCGTGCCGCGGCTATGAGCAGCAGGCTTATGTGGGCGCGGCTAAGGCAATTCCGTTAGAACGGATGCCATAATCCGTGTAGCCTTCCTCCCGGAGAAACGCTCAACGCGAATTGGGGGAAATCGTCATGACGATTCATCGTCGCCAAATATTACGTCTTATTCCGGCTGCCGCGGCGGTGCCGTTCGCTCCGCGCATCGCGTCCGCGCTCGATTATCCCAATCGCCCGGTGCGGATGGTCGTCGGATACACGCCCGGCAGTCCCCCCGACGTCGCCGGGCGCCTGATGGGCCAATGGTTGTCTGAGCGCCTCGGGCGGCAATTCGTCACCGAGAACAAGCCCGGCGCGGGCACCAATCTTTCCACCGAGGCGGTCGTCCGCGCCGCGCCCGACGGCTATACGCTGCTTGTGGTCGGCACGCCGAACATGATCGGCGGATTGGTCCATGCCAATCTCGATTTCAGCTTCATCCGCGACATCGCGCCGGTCGGATACATGTGCGCCACGCCGTTCGTCGTGGTGGTTACGCCGTCGTTCCCGGCCAAGACTGTGGCCGAACTGATCGCCTACGCCAAAGCCAATCCCGGCAAGGTCAACATGGCGTCGAACGGCACCGGCAACCTCACGCACATTTCCGGCGAGCTGTTCAAGATGATGGCGGGCGTCGATCTGTTTCACGTGCCGTATCGCGGTGAAATGGAGGCGCAAGCCGACCTGCAGTCCGGCCGCGCGCAGGTGATGTTTGATCCGATCATTTCCTCGATCGGCGCCATCAAGGCCGGGAAGCTCCGCGTGCTCGCGGTGACGACACCGAACCGCATCGCCGCGCTGCCCGGCGTTCCGACGGTGGGCGAAACCGTGCCGGGCTACAGCGTGACCGGAGGGCTCGGCATCGGCGCGCCGCGTGAAACGCCGGCCGAAATCATCGGCACGCTCAATACCGCCATCAACGCCGGGCTGGCCGATCCCGCCCTCAAGCAGCGCCTGAT
>DATJTL010000211.1:0-3930 GCA_035503415.1 Xanthobacteraceae bacterium | reverse complement strand
GTGGCGGCCGCCGTCCTCCTCGTAGCTCATCAGCTCGCGATTTTCGGCCGCGGCCTTCATGTCGTAGAGGCCAGCCACGGTCGCGGCGGCGTTGCGGAACGCCTTATGGGTGGTGACGTCGTCGACGCGCTCGCCGCCGATAAAGACGGCGCGGCCGTCGCGCAGCGATGCCAAATGCTCTTTTCCGGTGCGCAGCATGGGGATAAGACGGTTCTCCAAGTCTGTTAGCTAGTCAAGGCCACAAGGGGCGCGGGATGACGGATTCGCTCGGATATCGCAGAAAGTTCGGCGTGGTCGCACCCTCGACCAACACCTCCGTTCAGCCCGAATACGATTCCATGCGTCCGGTCGGCGTGACCAATCATTTCGGCCGCATCCATATACCCAACGATCCGATCAGGAACGACGCCGATTTCAACCAGCTCATGGTCAACATCCGGACCGCCATGTTCGAGGCGATCGACCGGGTGATGACGTGCGAACCGGATTACCTCATTCTCGGCATGTCGTCGGAGACGTTCTGGGACGGCCTTGAGGGCAGCGAGCTGTTGCGCGAGCGGGTCGAGAAGCACGCCGGCATCAAGGTGGCGATGGGCTCGGACGCAAGCCAGGCGGCGCTCAAACGGCTCGGCGACATCAAGCGCATCGGCGTGATCACGCCCTACATGCCGCTCGGCGACGGGCAGGTCCGCCGCTTCTTCACCGATTGCGGTTTTGAGATCGTGCGGCTCAAAGGCCTGTGTTGCGAGAGCCCGGTCGCCATCGCGCACGTCTCCGAACACACCTTGCGCGACGCCATCCTGGAGGTGGACGGGCCGGACGTCGACGCGGTCATCCAGGTCGGCACCAATCTCATCATGGCGCGGCTCGCCGGCATCGCCGAATTCTGGCTCGACAAGCCGGTGCTGGCGATCAATACCGCGACCTATTGGTACGCGCTGCGGGCGAACGGCATCGACGACAAGATCGCCGGCTTTGGTTCGCTGCTTTCCCGGTTTTAGGTCTGCTAAAATATTCTGAATGAGCCGCTCACGCACCGGATACGACGACATCGTGGTCACCTGCCCCGTGACCGTGCCGTACGTGCGCTATTCGATCCACGGCGCCCATTGGTTTCTCGCCGCCGCGCTTGCGGAACTGCTGAAGGACGCCGGGCTCGGCAAGGACAGGCTCGACGGGCTCACTGTCTCGAGCTTCACTCTGACACCCGATACCGCCGTCGGTTTGACGCAGCATCTCGGCCTGACCTTGCGCTGGCTCGACCACATACCGATGGGCGGCGCCTGCGGCATCGTCGCATTGCGCCGCGCCGCACGCGCGGTGCAGTCGGGCGACGCCAATGTGGTCGCTTGCATCGCCGGCGATACCAATCACACCGATTCGTTTCGGCTCAATCTCGCGACCTTCAGTCAGTTCGCGCGCGACGCCGTCTATCCTTACGGCTCGGGCGGAGCGAATGCGAGCTTCGCCTTCCTCACCGCCTATTACATGCGCAGCTACGGCGTCACTCGCGAGGACTTCGGCAAGATCTGCGTAGCCCAGCGCGCCAATGCGCTGAAATCCCCGTTCGCGCTGATGAAAAAGCCGCTCACGCTCGACGAATATCTCAGCGCACGCATGATCGCCGACCCGCTCCGCCTCTACGACTGCGTCATGCCCTGCGCCGGCGCGGACGCCTTTCTGGTGCTGCGCCGCGCCGAGGCCGAAAAGCTCGGCCTGCCCTTTGCGCGCATCCTTTCGACCATCGAGCGGCATAACGCTTTTCCCGACGATCCCATTCAATATCGCGGCGGCTGGGCGCTCGATCGCGACGAGCTTTATGCGCAAGCCGGCGTCGGGCCGAAAGACATCGACGTGCTCGCAACCTACGACGATTATCCGGTCATCACGCTGATGCAGATTGAGGACCTCGGCTTCTGCGAAAAGGGCGAAGCCGCGGATTTCACGCGCAAGCACAGCTTCACCGCCGATGGCTCGTTTCCGCTCAACACGTCGGGCGGACAATTGTCCGTCGGCCAGGCCGGCGCCGCCGGCGGTTTTTTAGGTCTGGTCGAGGTGATCCGCCAGGTCAGCGGGCAAGCACTCGGCGCCAAAGTGCGCAACGCGCGCCTTGGTCTGGCGAGCGGCTTCGGTATGATCAATTACGATCGCGGCCTGTGCAGCGGCGCCGCCATCCTTGCAGCGGGGCAATAACGCCATGACGCGACCCTTGGTGCGGCCGCCGCGCAAAAATCCGATCCTGCGTACGCGCTTGCCGACCTTGCCGCCGGGTTTGCGCAGCAGACCGGCGCTGGGCCTGACCGCGGCTGCGGCGCGCGGCCGCTTCGAGCTGCAGGTCTGCCGCGACTGCGGCGCCGTGCAATATCCGCCGCGCGAGGCCTGCCACGCTTGCCTGTCGCGCCGGCTCGATTGGCGCGCGCAGGACACCGGCGGCGAGCTGTTGTCGGAGACGCTGCTCCGCCACAGCAACGAGGTTTTCTCTCGCGAGCGCATGCCGTGGCGGCTTGGCCTCGTCAAACTCGATTGCGGGCCGGTCGTCGTCGCCCATCTGCACGGCGATTGTGCGGGCGCGCCGTCGCGCGTGCGTATTTCGCTTCACCTCGACCGCGCCGGACAGGCGGCATTGGTGGCGCTTCCCGAAAAGGATAGTCCGAACATGGCCGACGATCGCCAGCTTCGCGAAATGACCTGCGATCCGAAGTTCCGCAAGGTTCTCATCACCGACGCCAAGACGCCGCTCGGCCAAGCGCTGGTCGAAGCCGTTGTCGCCGCCGGCGCCGATCTGGTCTGGGCCGGACAGACCGAGCCCTGGAAGAAACCGCCGGGCTTCGAGCGACTTTCGGCGATCCCGCAGGTCTCGCTGGTGCCGCTCGATCTGACCAATTCGCGCTCCGTGAAGGACCTTGCGGGCGAGATCGGCGGACGCATCGATATTCTGATCAACACCGCGGACTATCACCGCAATTTCGGCATTTCGGCGCGCGACGGCGTCGAGACCGCGCGCGCCGAGATAGACATCAACTATTTCGGACTGTTGCGGCTCGCGCAGGACTTCGCGCCGGCCATGCGCGCGCGCGGCGCCGACGGCCAGACGAGCGCGGTGGCCTGGGTCAATCTCCTCTCCATCTTCGCGCTTTCGAATTTTCCGCCGCACGGCACCTATTCGGCTTCGAAGGCCGCAGCTTTGTCGCTCGCGCAATGCCTGCGCGCCGAGCTCGGCCCTGCCGGCGTGCGCGTCATCAACGTCTTTCCCGGCCCGATCGACGACGAATGGAATCAGACGCTGCCGCCGCCGAAAATCTCCCCTGCCCGGCTCGCCGCCGACATTGTCGCGGCGTTGCGCGGCGGCGCCGAGGACGTTTATCCGGGCGACATCGCCCAGGACTGGCTCGCTCGCTGGCGAGACAATCCCAAGGCGCTCGAGCGCGAGCTTGCAGCGCAACAGCTTTAAGGATCGAGAATTGCGATGAGCGAGCCCGTGCTGTCGAAACTGATCGCCGATCTTGCCGGCGGGCACATCCGCATCGTCGATCTGACGCAGACGCTGTCGCCCGATTTCCCGCAGATCGTTCTGCCGCCCGAAATGGGACAGGCCTGGCCGTTCCGCATCGAGGAGGCCTCGCGCTACGACGCGCGCGGGCCCGGCTGGTATTGGAACAATTTTTCCTGCAGCGAGCATACCGGCACCCATTTCGACGCGCCGATCCATTGGATTTCCGGCCGGCATCTGCCCGACAATTCGACCGACACGATTCCGGCGGACAAGTTCGTTGCGCCCGCCTGCGTGCTCGATTGCTCGCAGGAATCCGCCGCCGATGCCGATTTTCTGCTCAGCGTCGATTTTCTGAAAAAGTGGGAACGCCGCCACGGCCGCATTCCGCCGGGCTCATGGATCCTGATGCGCACCGATTGGTCGAAGCGCACCGATCC
>DATJTL010000210.1:0-3870 GCA_035503415.1 Xanthobacteraceae bacterium | reverse complement strand
TGCGGCAACCTCATTCAAATCACGGAGCTCAAGCGCTGGTAATATTGACCGTCATCCTGAGGTGGCCGCCATAAGCGCGGTTACGCGCGTCTTTGACGCGCTATGGCGGCCCTCGAAGGATGCGGCCGAGGCGCGAATCGAAATCGGCTTCGCTGATTTCGAAGATGTTTAGTACCCAAGTCGGCAACAGCCGACTTGGGGCCGTCGCCCTTCGAGGCTCGCTCCGCTCGCACCTCAGGATGACGGATATGAGTCAGCAACGCTAATCGTGGATGTTAACTGTCCGAAGCGCCGGCGCGACAGCTGGATCAAATGAACGAACGCAGGCCCGAATCGCGCTCCGTCGTTGTCGAGCGGGATATCCCCTACCCGCCGGAAAAGATCTGGCGCGCGCTCACCCAACCGCACCTGATCGAAGAGTGGCTGATGAAGAACGACTTTGATGCCGTCGTCGGGCATCGTTTCAATCTGCGTGGCGACTGGGGCGGCGTATTGGACTGCGAGGTTCTCGCCATCGAACCGAACAAAATGCTGTCCTACACCTGGAATCACGCGCACACCGATGCGGCCTACAATCTCAAAAGCGTGGTGACTTTCACGCTGACCCCGACGCGCGCGGGCACACACTTGCGCATGGAGCAGTCAGGCTTTCGGCCGGAGCAGAAGCAGGCCTACGGCGGCGCCAGGGCGGGCTGGCAACAGTTTTTCACCAAGCTGGAGCAGGTGTTGGGGCGGGGAGACTGAAGTCCGCCGCGCGGAGACGAGCGGTCCTCGAAATCCACTCGTCTCCAAAGGGGGTCCCATTGAGGCTCAGGCGGCGGCCTTGTTGACGGCCTTGGCCGCTGCAGCTTTTGCTTCGGCCGGATCGACAAACTGCTTGAAGCCGACCGCGATGCGGTTCCAGCCGTTGATGACATTGATCATCAACGTGAGCTTCACCTGCTCCTCCTCGGTGAAGTGAGCCTCCAGGGCTTCACGCGCATCATCCAGCTCGCGTCCTTCGCAGAGCCGCGTCAGAGCCTCGGTCCAGCCGAGCGCCGCGCGTTCGCGGTCGGTGTAGCAAGGGGCCTCGCGCCAGGCTGACAGCAGATAGATGCGCTGCTCGGTCTCTCCCTTCTCGCGCGCACCCGCCGCATGCATGTTGATGCAGTTGGCGCAGCCGTTGATTTGCGAGGCGCGGATTTCCACGAGATGAACCAGCGTCGGGTCAAGGCTCGAAGCGACGGCGAGCGATGTGGCGGTCCATTTCTTCATGAGCTCAGGGGCCGCGGCGAAGAGCTTGTTGGGGGTCATGGTTCGTCTCCTTCTATTGGGTTCCGACATCATGACGAGGCAGGATCCGCCGGTGTGACATGCACCGGCAAAATCTCTTTGAGCAAAATCTCCTTGAGTATGTCGTCAATCTCGACGCACGGCGCCAGGGTGCCGCACGAGGGTTCCGCACCTGTCGGAACCTGACCGTCGCTGGCGTGAATGCGCTGGCCGTCATTGCGAGGAGCGCAAGCGACGAAGCAATCCAGCTTTTTTCGCGGCACGGCCTCAGCTGGGCTTGGTCTTATTGCCGTTGATCACATCGTACAGGTTGCAGGCAATGCCCGTCGCCTCATAGCCGTCCTGACCCGTCGCCTGCGCGATAGCGAACATTTGGTAGGCGAGGCCGACAAACGGCATCGGGACCTCCATGTTGCGCGCCATATCGAGCCCGAAGCCCACGTCCTTTGGCATCCAGGACTTGCGCTGCTTGAACTTGCGGCTCACCAAAATTTCCATGATGCGCCGGGTCGCCACCGAATCCTGCTGAGAGTTCTTGATAATGGTCTGGAACGTGGCTTCGTCGAGACCACCTTTCCTGAGCCAACAGCTGATTTCAACAAGGCTCAGGTGTTGGACAGCGGCCAACATCGCCATGGCGTTCTTGACCAGCTTGGCGTTGCCGAGTTCGCCGACGTGAAGAATTGATTTGCCCATCGCCTTGAATACCGGCTGATATTCGTCGAACAACACCTTGGAGCCCGAAAGCCAAAGCGCCAGCTCACCGGCCGCCGCAACCTCCTCGACGCCTCCGGCCGAAGCGTCGACTACGGTCCAGCCCTTTTTGTCGAGCTCACCGCTAACGCTGACGATGGTCTCTTTATCGATGCTGCTAAAATCGATCCACACCTTGGCGCCGGTGGTCGATTCGGCGAGGCCACCTTTGCCGAGACCGACGGCCCTGACTGCATCGTTATTCGGCAACATCGAGAGCACGAGCTCGCACGATTCCGCCACTGCCTTGGGCGAATCCTTGAACTGTGCGCCTTCGCCCTCCAATCCCTTGGCCTGCTCGCGCCTCAGATCGTTCACGACCAGACGATAGCCAGCCTTAATCAGGTTGGCCGCCATGCCGCTGCCCATGCCGCCGGTGCCGATGAAACCTACGGTCTTCATGACTCACACCTCATTCCCTTTGTCGCGCCTGGCCCGCGTCGCCGCAGCGTCCACGACGAAATTGCTGCCCTCGCGCTTGAGCACCACGCCGTAGTCGCGCTCCGCTACTTCCGGTGAAACAAAGCCTTCGCGCACGTCGGCGAGCACGCGCTCGGCCGGCCGCGTCAACGGATCGCCGTAGCCGCCGCCGCCCGGCGTATCGAGGCAGAAAATATCGCCTTCGCGCATCGGGTAATCCGCATAACGCGTGGGCAGGCGTTTGGCGCGGTCGGTCCCGGGATTAATCCAGATATCGCCGGGGCGGCCGTCGCGGCCGCCCGCCATGCCGTGCGGCGGAATGACGTGCTTCATCGAACGGATGGAGAAGCGCGCGTCGGCGAGATTGAGATATTCGCGCCGCGCACCGAGCCCGCCGCGATAATATCCGGGACCGCCGGAATCGCGAATGAGTTCGAAGCGCAGAAGGCGCGTAGGAAATTCGCTCTCGATGATCTCGATCGGCGCGATCTTGGCGTTGCTCTGATTGACGGTGGTGACCGATGCGCCGTCCTTGCCGGCGCGCGCACCGCCGCCGCCGGCGATGATTTCGTATTGCACGTAGCCCTGCCCCGCCGTGGTGCTGCGCCCGCCGATGACAATTGAGCGGCTGCCGGAGCCGTCGGCGCGCACCTTTGCCGGCACGATCGGCGCCAGCGCGGCAAACAGCGCATCGACCAGCGCGTGCACGGTCGGGTTATAGGTGTTGACCGGCGCCGGGAAGCGCGGATTGAGAACACTGCCCTCGCGTGCCTCAATGCTGAAGGCGCGCAACAGCCCGCTCGACACGTACATGTGCGGATCGATCATCGAGATGAGCGCGTAAGCGCAGGCGGCCTGCACCAGCGGCGGGCGGATGTTGGCCGGGCCGCGCGTCTGATCGGCAGAGCCGGAGAAATCGAAGTGCAGGTGGTCGCCCTTCTTCTGCGCGGCGACATGGATGCGCACCGGCTTTTCCAGCTCGATGCCGTCGTCATCGACAAAGCGCTCGGCCTCGTAGCGCCCGTCGGCCCATTCGGCGATGGCCCCACGCACGCGCGCCTCGCCGATTTCGAACAGGCGCGAATAGCTCGCCAGCACTTTGTCTTTGCCGTATTTGGCGACGAGTTCTTTGAGCCGCTTTTCGCCGAGCCGGTCGGCGCCGAGCTGGCCTCGGATGTCGCCGAGCACCAGTTCGGGCGTGCGGCTGTTGGCGGCGATGATGCGCTCGACATCGGTGTTCGGCGCGAATTGGCGCTGGTAGCGCACGGCCGGCAGCTGCAAACCTTCGTTGAAAATCTCGCGCGCCTGACCGGAACAGCTTCCCGGCACCGGACCGCCAATGTCGCCCTTATGCGCGATCGAGCCGCAAAAGCCGAACAAGGCGCCGTCGACGAAGACCGGCGTGAGCACGCACATGTCGGGCGC
>DATJTL010000209.1:0-11239 GCA_035503415.1 Xanthobacteraceae bacterium | reverse complement strand
AGAATAATCAGCCAACCCAATAGCGCCGCGATGACCCACAGCGCCGCGACCGTCCAGCGGCCGCGCCGCGCCTCCGCCTTGTCGATCTCGGCGATGGTTTGAGGCGACAGGACAAGGCCGTCGCGGGTGACTTCGTCGAGTTGGTCGAGCACGCGGGCGCCGCGGCGCAACAAACCCGGCGTCTGCCCTGCGAGCTTGCCGAGTTCGGCAGCGCCCGCGGCCACGCTTTCGAGCTTGCCGGCCGGACCGAGGTGCCGCGCCATCCATTCGCCGACGACCGGCTCGGCGGTGCTCCACATGTCGAGCTTGGGATCGAACGAGCGCGCCACGCCCTCGACCACGACCATGGTCTTCTGCAACAGCAGGAGTTCCGGCCGCGTGCGCATGTCGAAAATCCCGGTCACTTCGAACAACAGCGTCAGCAGCCGCGCCATGGAGATCTCCTCGGCGGTGCGGCTGTGTATAGGCTCGCCGATGGCGCGGATCGCCTGGGCAAACTCGTCCACCGAGTGCTGCGGCGGCACGTAGCCTGCCTCGAAGTGGACTTCGGCGACGCGGTGATAATCGCGAGTGATGAAGCCGTGCAGGATCTCGGCAAGGAACAGCCGTTCCTTGACGCTGAGCCGGCCCATGATGCCGAAGTCGACGGCGATCAGCCGCTTTTCATCGTCGACGAACAGATTCCCCGGATGCATGTCGGCGTGAAAGAAGCCATCGCGCAGTGCGTGGCGGAGAAAGGTCTGGATCAGCGAGCGCGCGAGCTGGCGCAGGTCGAAGCCCTTGGCGATGAGCCGCGCACGATCGGACAAAGGCGTCGCGTCGACCCATTCGAGCGTGAGCACTTCCTTGCTGGTGCGATCCCAATCCACCGCCGGCACGCGGAAATCCGGATCGTCCTTGGTGTTCTCGGCCATTTCCGAGAGCGCCGCAGCCTCCAGGCGGAAGTCCATCTCCACTGTGACCGCCCGGCGCAGGGTGTCGACCACCTCGATGAGCCGCAGCCGTCTTGCTTCGGCGGACAGGTCCTCGGCGTGCCGCGCCGCGAACGTGAAGGCGCGCAGGTCGACATGAAAGCCCTGCTCGATGCCTGGCCGCAATACTTTGACGGCGACAGCGCGCGGACCGGCGGTCGTCGCCACCGTTGCGCGGTGGACTTGCGCGATCGAGGCGGCGGCGACCGGGGGGCTAAAGCTTGCAAAGATCGCGGTAATCGGCCGCTCCAATGAGGCAGCCACAGCCTTCTCCGCCTCGGCCTGCCCAAATGGCGGCATGCGGTCCTGCAGCTGTTCGAGATCGCGAGCGAGCGCGACGCCGACGACGTCGGGGCGCGTAGCGAGGAATTGGCCGAGCTTGACGTAACTCGGCCCGAGCCGGCTCAGCGCCGTCGACAGCCGCGCCTCAGCCGTGCCGCTGCTCGGCCGCTCGATGAGCCGGATGAACCGCAATCCGGCGCGCGCCGGCGCCGGCACCATCGTTGGATCGACCAGGCCGAAGACGCCTTCGCGAGCCAGTACGAAACCGACGCGGCCAAGACGAACAAGATGAGCGAGGCCGGCGATCACAAGCGCCAGCCGCAATGAAGCGCTACGACCCCACCGGTCATCACCTGGTGCGTGACGCGGCCAAAGCCCGCCGCCTTCATCATCGCAGCGAAGGCTTGCGGGCGCGGGAAGCGGCGGATCGATTCCACCAGATAGCGATACGATTGCGCGTCGCCGGCGACGACGCGGCCGAGCGCGGGGATGACGTTGAACGAGTAGAGGTCGTAGAGCCGGTCGAGGCCGGGCACATCCACCGCGGAGAATTCCAGGCAGAGAAATTTGCCGCCGATCTTGAGCACACGAAACGCCTCGGCGAGCGCGGTCTCGATGCGCGCCACGTTGCGGATCCCGAAGGCGATGGTAGCGGCATCGAAGCTGCCATCGGCGAACGGCAACGCCTCGGCATTGGCCTCGGTGAAGGTGACGGCATCGCCTAATCCGCGCACGGCGGCGCGCTCACGGCCGACAGCGAGCATGTCGCCATTGATATCGCACACCGTCACGCGCGTTTGCTCGCCGCCAGCCGAAATGGCGCGGAACGCCACATCGCCGGTGCCGCCGGCGATATCGAGCAGCGCAAACGGACGGTTTTTCGGTGGATCGAGCGTGGTGACCAGCGCATCCTTCCAGGCCCGATGCAGACCGAACGACATCAAGTCGTTCATCAGGTCGTAGCGGCGCGCGACGCTGCGGAATACGCCGTCGACCAGCGCCTGCTTGTCGTCAAGCGGCACGTCGCGCGAGCCGAAATGGGTGGTTTGCGTCATCAATGACCTCTACCGAATAAACATAGCGCGGCCGCTTCGGCGACGCTATGTGTTGCAATTAACTATGGTTTCCAGACCGCGCAGACCGAGCGATGCCTGAATTGCCCGAAGTCGAAACTGTGCGCCGTGGACTTGAACCGGCCATGGAAGGCGCGCGCTTTGCCAAGGTCGAGGTTCACCGCGGCGACCTGCGCTGGCCGCTGGCGAAGGATTTTGTGCAACGGCTGCAAGGCAAGACCGTGACCGGTATCGGCCGGCGGGCGAAATATCTGCTTGCCGACCTTTCGTCCGGCGACGTGCTGCTCATGCATCTGGGCATGTCGGGTTCGTTCTACGTTTTCAATGAAAAGGCCCACGAGGCCACCACGGTGTCCGGAAACTACTACCACGAGCGCACCCAGCATGCGGCCCACGACCACGTGATCTTTCACATGTCGTCGGGCGCGATCGTCACTTTCAACGATCCGCGCCGTTTCGGCTCGATGAAGATCGTACCGCGCAAGGACCTCGACGCCGAACCGCTGCTTGCTTACTTGGGCCCAGAGCCGCTCGGCAACGCGTTTGACGCCGCCATGCTGGCAAGCGCCTGCAAGGGTAAGAAGACCAGTCTCAAAGCGGCACTGTTGGACCAGCGCGTCGTCGCCGGCCTGGGCAATATCTACGTCTGCGAAGCGCTGCATCGCGCGCTGCTGTCGCCCAAGCGCATGGCCTCGACCATCGCGACAAAAAGCGGCACGCCAAACGAGCGCGCTGAGGTGCTGGTCGCCGGCATCAAGGCGGTGCTCGCCGACGCGATCAAGGCCGGCGGATCCTCGCTGCGCGATCACAAGCGTACCGACGGCGAGCTCGGCATGTTCCAGCATCACTTCCGCGTCTATGACCGCGAAGGCGAAAAGTGCCTGACGCCCGGCTGCCGCGGCACCGTCAAGCGCATCGTGCAGAACGGGCGCTCGACGTTCTACTGTCCGACGTGTCAGAAATGAAATTGAATTCCGGGAAACGCCAATGAGCACCGAGAACATCATTGTCGAGACGCGCGGCCGGGTCGGCTTGATCCGACTCAATCGGCCGCAGGCGCTCAACGCGCTCAATGCCGCGCTGATGCGCGAACTTGCCGCTGCCGTCGATGCGTTCGAGGCGGACGGCTCCATCGGCTGCATGATCATTACCGGTTCTGAAAAAGCGTTCGCGGCCGGCGCCGACATCAAGGAGATGGCGGACAAGAACTTTACCGACGTCTATTTCGCCGATTTCACCGCGGCTTGGCACTGCGTCGCGGGCGCGCGCAAGCCGGTCATTGCCGCGGTCGCCGGCTTTGCACTTGGCGGCGGCTGCGAACTCGCACAGCAGTGCGATCTGATCATTGCCGCGGATAATGCGAAATTCGGCCAGCCGGAAATCAAGCTTGGCATTATTCCTGGCATCGGCGGTACGCAGCGGCTCACTCATGCTATCGGCAAGGCCAAGGCGATGGACCTCATCCTCACCGGCCGCATGATGGACGCCGCCGAAGCCGAACGAAGCGGCCTCGTTGCGCGCGTGGTGCCGGCGGCGGCCCTGCTCGACGAGGCCATCAAGGTCGCCGAGACCATCGCCGCGATGTCGCTGCCCTCGGTGCTGGCGGCGAAGGAAGCAGTCAACCGCGCATTCGAAACCTCGCTCGCCGAGGGCATCCGCTTCGAGCGGCGGATTTTTCATTCCCTGTTCGCGACGCGCGATCAAAAAGAGGGAATGAACGCATTCATCGAAAAGCGGCCGGCGAAATTCGAGAACAAATAATCATTCCCTGACGCAAATCACGCGCAGCACAGATTGCTCGATCCCGCCTTGGCCGGGCGCGGGCGTGATGCCCTGCGCTTTTAGAAACGCATGCACGGCGTCAGCCGGAACGAGCGAAGCCTGCGCTGCCGCTGGAACGAGGCTCGCAACGGCTGGCGATTTCAGTTCGACGATGCCAACAAAGTGGCCCTGCGCGTCGATCGCCGCCGCACCGGAGAAGCCGGGCGCAGGAGCGGGCGTGATCGCCTGTCCGTCGTAGCGCGCCGCCGGTTTGCCCACCGCGTCGCCGCCTTGTTGCGTCAGCGGATCGCTGATGCCGATCAGTGTGAGGTCGTCACCTCGTCCGGTGCCGGCGAGCGGTGCGGGTTCCAGGCCGCGCGCTCCATAGAGACGGATGAGTGCGAGATCGCTGGTCTTGTCCGTGGCGATGCGAACGGCGTGACCATAACCGGGCACCAAGATGACCTCGCAATCGGCGGTGGCCTGCTGCGTGGTCAGGAGATCGCCGCTTCGATCGACAACGATCGCGCTGCCGTAATCGACCCCACGCTCCTGTTCGGGCGGCAGCGCGTTCGCATCGGGAAATCCCTGAAACGAATTGGCCATCGCGGTCGCCACCGGCGCCATGATGCCGGCATCGGCCTGATCGTAGAGGACGGTGATGCCGCGCACCTCGCCGCCTGCGGTTTCGGCGCGGACGACGAAATTCCTCAAGCCCTGCGTTCCGGAAATGACAAACGAATCCGGATTGAGCGTGCTCGACTCGGCAAAACGCCCTTTCGGCGTTTTCCTTTCCTCCTCGAACAGCGCCGGCAGACTTGCCTCGCGGAGGCGGAAGTCCTCGACCTGGATCTGCCCGCGCCCGGACGCCCAGCGGCTGCCGAGCCGTGCGGCGCCGACGGGCGAAACGAGCTTCGCCGGTAGACCGAAGCGCGCGCCGGTCGCCGGATCGTCGATCAATCTCCAGCCCACCGCTGCTTTCGGCGGGGCCGCGGCCGCCGCCAGATGCACGCGCTCATCATCGCTGAGAATGCCGGTCTCCTTGCCGGCGCGCGCTTTCTGAAAAGCCTTTACTGCGTCGATTACGCGCTCGTCGCCGAAATCGCCGCCAGCCGGACCTTCGTAGTAGTTGGTCCAGGCCAGATCGGATTGGACGGCGAGACGTACCGCGGGCGGCATCGCCGCATACGCCTTCGTGATCGCGGCTGGCGCCTGTTTGCCGCCCGGTTTTACCGCAGATTTGCGCCCAGCATTCGGCGCGGCATTCGGCCCGGCTGTCCGCGCGGTCTGGCCCGCCGGCTTATGGGGCTTGTTAGGGACCTTGGCGGTGCGCGCCAGCGCCGGCGAATTCGCCAGCGCGAGGGCGACGATGATCGCTGCGAGCCGCATCTTTTCGAGCCCTGACTTCATGGCTGTGCCCGCCGTCACCGGCCAAGCCTAGCCAAACCGCTCGCCAACGCCAATGTTGTCTGCTTCGGCTTGACGGGTAACTGCATCCGGCGTTCGGTGACGCCGCGAGGATTGGCATGCTGAGCGACGAAGAACTTGAACGCTACGCGCGCCACATTGTGCTGCGCGAAGTGGGCGGACCGGGACAGGCCGCGCTCGGCCGCGCGCGCGTGCTGGTCATCGGTGCCGGCGGGCTCGGCGCGCCGGTTCTGCTCTATCTCGCCGCCGCCGGCGTCGGCACAATCGGGGTTGTCGACGATGACGTTGTCACGCTCTCCAACCTGCAGCGGCAGGTGATCCATGCGACGCCGGATGTCGGAGCGCCCAAGGTCGGCAGCGCCGCGGCGGTGATCCGCAGGCTCAATCCACACGTCGCCGTAGAGGCGCATGGGGTGCGGCTTGCCGCTGGCAACGCGCTCGATCTGATCGGCCGTTACGACATCATCGCGGACGGTTCGGACAATTTCGCCACCCGGTATCTGGTCTCCGACGCCTGCTACTTCGCCAAAAAGCCGCTGGTCACCGCCGCGCTCGGCACCTTCGACGCCACGCTGACTACGATCCGCGCGCACGAGCAAAGGCCTGACGGCAAACACAATCCGACATACCGCTGCCTGTTCCCGGAGCCGCCGCCGCCCGGCAGCGTGCCCACCTGCGCCGAGGCCGGCGTGCTCGGCGCGCTAGCCGGCGTGATCGGCTCGATGATGGCGCTGGAAATTATTCGCGAGATCGTAGGCTTCGGCGAAAATCTGGTCGGCCGGCTTCTCATGATCGACGCGCGGTCCATGCGGTTCGAGACGCTGCGCTACGAATGGGACCCGGCGAACCCGCTGTCGGGCGAGAAGCCGACGATCAAAGATTTGTCGGTGCATAGGTGAGCCGTCATTCCTTTCTCTCTCCTCGCTAGAGGAAATAATTCTCGTTCTCCAGCGCGTGCTGCTCCTTCTCTCCGCACCCGGGGAGAGGCAAAAATATGCAATTTGTGATTGACACGCGGTAGTTTTCTACCATTCACTGATGGCCGTTGGTACGAAGGTGTGGACCATTCGACGGCCTATCGATATTGGCCGGGGGGCGAGTGACAGTGCGAAAGGTGCTACTCGCGGTCGCAGCCATCGGCTTGGCTGTGCCGCTCATGCTCATTGCGAGCGCGGCCAACGCCCAAAGTTTGAATCAGTTCGTCGGGTTCGGCGACAGCACGATCGACAGCGGTTGGTTCCTCACCCATCCATATCGCACAAATCCGGCCGCACAGGCCCTCTACAACGCTTCGGCGGCAGTCGGCGGAGGCATTCCGACGACGCCTGGCGGGCCGATGGATTCGCAAGTCCTTGCTTCTCATTTTGGCCTTACCGCAATTGCGGTCGGCGAACCGGGTGGCACCAACTACGCGGCTGGCGGCGCAACGAACATAAGCTACTCGAACTACCTGACGCCGGCTCCGAATACGGTTAGCCAGATTCAGAGTTATCTAACCGCCAACAATGGAGCGGCCAATCCCAACGGGCTTTATCTGATAAGCTCCGGGCCCAACGACGTCAAAGATGCAATCTGCGTCCCATCCTGCCCACCGAACGCCACGCAACTTGCAATCCAATCGGCCAACGATCTGATAAACGCGATCGTGCAATTGCATGCCGCTGGCGCACGATACATCGTCGTACCCATAAGCCTTGATGCCAATCCTGCGGGCGGCAATCCAAGCTCGCCGGTATCGCAGGCGATCAGTGCGTATAATCGCGCCTTGTATGCCGGTCTTGCGGCAAGCGGGGTGAATTTCATCCCCGCCGGCGGCTTAGAGGTCGCTAATGCGATAGCTTATAATCCGGCCCTTTTCGGTTTTACAAACATTCTCCCCGGTTCGACGACCGGCGGCGTCAGCTCCGGCGGTGCCTGCATCAACCCAAGCCCAACCTTGTACCCAAACGCGTGGGCTCCTGTTTGCACCACTCTGGTCGCGCCCAATGCGGCACAAACCTTTTTGTTTGCGGATGACGCGCATTACACTGCGGCAGGTCAAGAAATCGAGGCTGATTATATCTACAGCCTCATTGTCGCGCCGACGGAGATTTCCTTCCTCGCCGAAGTGCCGGTGAAGACGCGTACCGCCGTGGTGGATGCGATCGAGCAGCAGATAACGATCTCCGGACGCAATCGCGCCGTCGGCACCTTCAATTCGTGGATTACCGGTGATGTCTCGGCGCTGAGCATGAGCACCGGCTATAACGGATTCCCCAGCGACCCGGGAACGCCCGGGATGGTGACAGTCGGTGCCGACTATTTGTGGGCCCCGACTTGGCTCATCGGCGGAGCGATGTCGGTCGGCACTACGACGCAAAGCTTCAGCCTCGGCGGCAATTTCCAGCAGAACGAATTCGCGCTGAGTGGCTATGCTGCCTACGTCGGCCGACCGCTCTGGTTCGACATGATCGCCAGCTATGGTGGGCTCCACTACAACAGCGATCGCGTAGTTCCGATCGGCATCACAACGGTCGCAAACAAGGGAAGCACCAACGGCAGCAACGCGTCGTTCGCAGCCGAGATCGGCTACGATTTCCAGGTCCCATGGCCTCGCCAACGCAATGCTTCCGTTGTGGCGGTCAAAGCACCCCAGTCGGCAGCGTATTCCATCACTTGTGGACCGGTGGCGGGCATTGTTCTGCAACAGGTCTACGTCAACGGCTTCCGTGAAACCGACCCGTTTGCGGGGGACGCTTCAGGCGGCTTCACCGCCCTGTCGTATGCGGGCCAAGTCCGCAACTCCGCGGTGACCGAACTCGGGACGCAGGCCGGCGTGGACGTGGGCCAATGGCATCCTTACGGCAAGCTTGTTTGGAACCATGAACTTGTTCCGGAAAATCGCCTGGTAACGGCGTTTCTGCCGGAAATCGCATTCGCGCCCGGTTATTTCATGCCCGCAGCGAGTCTTGGCAAGGATTGGGGATCAGCGAACATTGGAACGACGTACAATCTCGGTCACGGCATGACCGCCCATGCGAGCTTCAACAGCCAGTTTGGTCAGGGCGAGGTGACTTATTACGGAGGCCAGATCGGACTGAACGTCGCCCTCGGCCCAGCGCCACCGTCGATCACCGCCAGGCACTGACGCGGCCGCCCCTGCCCGGCAACTCGCCTGCAGGAACGGCAATTATGTACGCCCGACGTGCAATTTTTTGCCCGCTCCAGAGACGGATTAGGCGCTGCGTAGTCGCGGCAGAATGGCGAGCGCATTCTCGCGGTTCACCCGCTTGCGATCGTCGCCGGAGAACAGAGCGTCGACGCCCTTGGAATGTTCGGCGGCCGTGCGATACGGAAAGTCGGTGCCGTACATGATCTGAGATACCGGAACGAGCTTGGCGAGCGCCGCCAACGTTCCGTCCAACGAGACTTGCGCAGTGTCGTAGTGGAAACGATTGAGTTCGGCCTGAACCATTTCGCGGGTGAATTTGCCCTTGTAGGGCGGCGTCGTAACCATCTGCACCAGAAATCGCTCGGCAACGGACGTCAGCACGCCTCCGCCGTGGGAGAAGATCCAGTTGATGTCGCGATACTTCTGCGACGTGCCGCTGAAAATCAGGTTCGCGATGCTGCGCGTTGTGTCGGTGCCCCACTCGATCGCCGATGGCGGTACGCCCTGGACGAGATTGATGCAGCAATTCGCGTCCGCGGGGTGGGTGAACACGGTCACCTTGCGGCGGTTGACTTCGTCCCAAATCGGGTCGAAGTACGAATAGCCCAGCCATTTGTCGCCGTAATTCGTCAGCACGCCGATGCCATCGGCCTTGAGCGTGTCGAGCGCATAGGCGATTTCCTTCAAACTCTCGTCGATATACGGCAGCGGCAGCATGGCAAAGACGCCGAACCTGCCCGGATGATCCGTCGCGAGCTGCTTGGCGTACTCGTTGGACTCGCGCGCGATGCGCACAGCGGCTTCTTTGCTGAGAGGCCGTACCTGCGGGACATTGCCCGACAGGACCGCGGTGGCTACACCGCCCTGGTCCATATCGTCGAGCGACTTCTGCACTGACCAGTGGGCAATCGGCGGACTGTCGGCCCCGATCAGCTTCATGGCTTGCAGCCAGCTTGGCGAGGCGAAGTGGTGGTGCACGTCGATGCGAAGCGCTGCGTTCTGCGCGAAACTTTTCGTGCGAAAGCCGCCCACGGCGGCGGCCGCGAGCGCGGCAGTGCCGCCGGCCAGCATTTGCCGCCGGCTGACGGCGTTGGCGGCAAACGGCTCGCCGCAGCAATTACAAACAGCAGATAGGCGACGCTTCAACGTGTTGAGCATGTTCGACTCCCCGGAACGATCCATCCCTGATCGGCCTCGTCTATGTCGTCCGGATCGCACGGGGCGATCCGACCGCACGACGAAGCCTTAAAACGCGGCGCCGCCTCACTCACCTCGTCGGCGCCGAGTCTCTACGGGTATTACAGCAGGGATTTGCGTCAAGCGGAATTGGATCAGTACTGCCTCGACTGCGCCGCAATGATGCGAGCGGCCACAAAACGCGAAGCGTCAACAGTCAGTTCACAATCAGGATCGCCGACGAACCTTCAATCGACCTTGGATCGCCGAGTATTCGGTCGCGCCCGATAGGTCGGGTGCACCGTGATGGTTATCTCCGGCCAGGGATGACCGAACCGCCGATAGACCAGGTGAGGCGCGCAATTACCCTGGCGGTCACAGATCGGGAAGCCGGCAAGGCCCGGCGCGACCCACGAGTAATCATATGGTCCGTAGTCGTGGACATAGTCGCAGTGGGGAGCGCAGTCGTCGTACGCAAAGGCGACGGCGGACGCAGAGACAAGAAAGCACAGAACGGCCGGCGGAAGAATCTTCAACATGAATGGCGCTCCGATCCACTTGCGGAACGAACGTCGCAGATAGGCGCGGCTCAGCGAATGCTGCTCACGCCCTTGCCAATGCCGGCTGTGCGACCGGACCCTTGGCCTTCTTCCAGGCATCCATCCCGCCTTCGATGTGACAGGCGGTGCCGAGGCCGGCATCTTGCGCGGCCTGCACCGCCATGGCCGAGCGTTCGCCGAAGGCGCAATAGAAAACGAGGCGCTTGCGGGAACTGGCGGCCAGTTCATGCAGCATGCCGCCGGGGCCGATCTGGTCCTGCAAGTCCTTGTAGGGAGCGTGCAGCGAGCCCGGAATGAAGCCGTGCCGCTCCCGCTCGCTGTTCTCGCGCAGGTCCACCAGTGCGATGTCGGTGCGTCCGCACAACGCAACGGCCTCGGCCGCTGAAAGCGCCCAGCCCTTGCGCGCGATTTCGGCCTGGTGCAGGCCGACGCGCATGTTGGCCGGCACCGCCACATCCATCATTTTCGGGTTCGACAGTTTGAGATTGTTCATCAGCTCGGTGTATTCATCCTTCGACTTCACTTGCAGCCGCGGATTGAACTGCCTTTCCTCGCCGATCGTCGAAACCGTGTCGCCTTTGTAATCGTGCGCCGGAAAGACGAGCGTCGCGTCCGGCAATTTCAACAGCTTGTTGAAGATCGAATCATACTGGGCGCGAGGGTCGCCGTTCTGAAAATCGGTGCGGCCGGTGCCGCGGATCAAGAGCGTGTCGCCGGTGAACACGCGGTCGGACAGCAGGAATGAATAGCTGTCATCGGTGTGCCCGGGCGTATACAGCACGTCGAGCCGCAGCCCCTCGATCTCGATACGGTCGCCCTCGGCCACACGGATGGAGA
>DATJTL010000208.1:0-8223 GCA_035503415.1 Xanthobacteraceae bacterium | reverse complement strand
CCGCGATCCAAGCGCCGAGCGACACACCGACTACGGTGAGGTCGCGCAGATCGAGTTGATCGAGCAGGTCGAGATAGAAATAGGACAAATCATCGACGCTACGCATGCCCTTCGGCAGTTCGGAGCCGCCGTAGCCCGGATGCGTCGGCGCGATCACGTGCGCCCCCTTGGCCAGTTCATCGATCGCCGCCAGCGCCGGTTCGATGCCGTTTTCGGCGTGCAGGAAGAGAAGCGGACGTCCGCTCCCCCGTTCGATCATATCGATCCGCGTACCATTGACGACGAGCGTAGGCGCTGCGCTCTCAGCCGTAAGCGACATCCTCCCTCCTGTTCCGGCCGGACGCTTTCCAAGCCCGGCCGGATGTTCTAGCACGGGATGCGCTCTTTGCCACCGCGCGCCCTTTGTTGGCGACAATGATGCGTTGCGCGATTAGCATGAGCGCAACGTTGACAGAACCGGCACGATCGCGGCGGAACGCAACAAGAGGTGCGGCAATGGCACAAGAGACGGCTCAAGACAGCTTCACGATCCATCGCGGCATCGCTTACGCCAATCATGACGGCGTCGAGCTTGCCGGCGACCTTTATCTGCCGAAAGGCAAAAAGGATGCGCCGGCTTTGGTCGCCGTGCATGGCGGCGGCTGG
This sequence comes from Xanthobacteraceae bacterium, assembly GCA_035503415.1. Lineage (GTDB taxonomy): Bacteria > Pseudomonadota > Alphaproteobacteria > Rhizobiales > Xanthobacteraceae > BOG-931. The sequence continues at coordinate 7,578 of DATJTL010000208.1, read as the reverse complement.
GTGCAGGGCGTGCGCACGGCGTTCCAGCATTGGGGGCCGTATTTGGCCGCGCGCGGCATCGCGATGTTTTCCATCAGCTACCGGTTGGCGACCAAGGGCAAGACCTACCCGCAGGCGGTGCAGGACGTGCTCGCCGGCGTTCAGTTTACGCGCGGCAAGGCCGCAGAGTTCGGCATCGATCCCACTCGCATCGGACTCATGGGCGCCTCCGCGGGCGCCCATCTTGCGGCGCTGGCGGCGCTCGGCTGGTCGTCGGGAAAATTCTCCAACGCCTACCCGCAGGACGCTTACGCCTCCATCGATGCTGGCGTGAAATGCCTGGTCGGCGTCTATGGCATTTACGACGCCGTGGCGATGTGGACGAACTATCAGTTGCAGGGCGGGCGCGACAATAATTTCGAGAAATTCATGGGTGTTCCGCCGATGGAGAACCGGCAGCTTTATTTCGACGCTTCCCCGATCAGCTATGCGACATTTGCCAACAACAAGATCGGCGTTCTTCTCGTCACCGGCACGGCGGACGATCTGGTCGAACCGAAAGAACAGACTTACCCGTTCCAGCTCGCGCTCAAGCAAGCCGGTTTCTTCGCGCGACCTTGCATCGTGCAGGGCGCGCCGCATTATTGGATGAACGATCCGATCGAGGAGCCGGACAGCTACTGCGGCTTCCTGGCACCCCGGCTGATGCGCTTCCTTGCCGAGAAACTGTAAGCCTGCGCAAGGGGCTCTTGGCTCTCCGCCGCGGCGGAACGCCCGGCGCGCGGGCTAACCCTACACAGCAGCGGCTCATCCGCTTCCGGGTATGTAGAAGTCGGCAATATCCTTGTGCATCTTGAATACCGCCTGCTTCACATCGTCCGGCGAGCCGCTGTCGTTCACGAGCTTCACCACCGGCTGCCACAGCCGTCCCGGCAGATCGATGGATTGCAACCTCGATTGGATGACTTGGGCAATGGAGTGTCCGAGGTCGTCGCCGGGCCCATAGAGCAAGATCAACAGATTGGACTTCACCGCGACCTCGAACAGAATTCCGTGCTCGTCGTCGAATTTTTGCGCCAGCGTGGCGCCGACCTGGGCGCCGTCACCCGCGATGAGATAATGAATGATATCGGCGCTGGCTGCGGCGGAGTCCGATGCCTTGGCCGGGAACGGCTTGATCTCGACCTCAAAGATATCGGCAATCTTCTTGGCCTTGGTCAAAAAACGCTGGACCATGTCATCGGGGGCGCTCTGATTATAGAGGAGCGCCGCAAGGCTCAAATTGTCGCCAAGAAGCCAGGCTCCGCCCTTGGTCGTGTTATCGCCCTCGGTCGCGCGCGCAGCGACCGGAGAAAACGGCAGGCAGAGAGCGGCGCCTGCGAACAGCTGCAGCGCATTTCGCCGCTGCCAAAGTCCGAAATTGCGCGAAGTCGCGACAGACATGTTGAACCCCTGTCCGCAATCGTCTCGCCAACAACCGCACACGCTAAGATTAGCACGGCCGGACGCTCCATGCACCTGCCGTGTGTAAAACGCCGGCGAATGCCTCGGCAGTGGCTATTCCGCGGCTAAGCGCTTGCCGATGGCGGCGTTCACCGCGGGCATCACCTTCTCGGCCATCAGCTCCATCGACCGGCGCGACAGCGCAACATCGGTCCAGTCCTTGCCGCAATAGAGCAGCGTGCCGAAATCGCCGATCTTCTCGTGCAGCGCCAATAGCCCGTCGATAACGCGATTGACCGATCCACGGATGACGACGTTGTCAAAAATATAATCGAGCGTCAGCGCCTCATCAGGCATCTCTTCGCTCTCCTTGAAGCCTCCGAGCTTGTTGCCCTTCTTCAGTTTGGCGGTGAGTTGGTTCATGTAGAAACGGTACGGGCTCCTTGCATCGTCGCCGCCATAGGCGCGCGCCGTCCTGTCGTCGTCGGCAACGAAGATCGAGCGTGCCACGCGCCAATTGGCGCGATCCGCCTTATGGCCGCCTTCGGCGCAGCCCTTGGCGTACTGGTTCCATTGGCTGAGCAGCCAATTCGGATGCAGGAAATGCGAAGAAACCGGCCACCAGCCGCGGCGGCCGAGCGCAACCAAGCCCTTGGACACCGGATCGGTGGCGGTGCCGAGGATCGGCGGATGCGGTTTTTGATACGGCTTGACCACGCCGCCGAGCCCAATCTCCGGCCAGCGCGTTTTCGCCGTCGAAATGTTCCAGTATTTGCCGGTCAGATTATAGGGCGGCTCGCCGGTCCACAGTGCCAGGATATGATCCATCGCCTCTGCGAACATGGCGCCGCGGTCGGCGTCCAGCAATTCCATCGCCTCCATATCGGTGCGCAGGACGCCGGCGCCGATGCCGAGCATCAGGCGGCCCTCCAATAGGTTATCGATCAGCGCCGCCTGCGTGGCGACCAGCAGCGGATGGCTGAACGGCAGGTTTGCGACCGCCGTGCCGAGCTTGATCTTCGACGTAAATCCGGCGAGCGAGGCGACGAAGGTCAGGCTGCTCGGAATGTTTTCGGCGAGGTCGGTCAGGTGCTCGCCACAATAGCCTTCGCTGTAACCCAGTTGGTCGGCAAGGATAAAGGCCTCACGGTCTTCACGCAGCGTCTCGGCATAATTCCGCGTCAGCGGATGAACGGGCATGATGAAAAAACCGAGCTTCATATCTTTCTCCGGATTGATCGGTATCCGCAACTTTGCGCTGAGTGGCGACGTGTGTACGGGTAAGGTTATGCCATCGCGCGGCGAGGTCAAATCACGACGGAGCCGCAGCTGCGCCCCTTCCCCGTAGCCGGTCAATCAGTGTAGCCTTAGCCAGCGCTGCCGGCGCGGGATGTGCCGGATATCCCGCGATCATTGCGGCAGCCGGAATGCCGCCGGCAGGCACGATCTCCCGCGAGATCGCTTTTCAGGTCCCGATCAAATAGTCCGCTCACAGATCCGCCGCCGCGACGGCGGCCGATCGCTGTGGGCGAGTTGAAGGAGGGTACCATGCTGTTCATCTGCTCGATCAATTGGACCGACCAAGGAATCCGCAATGTGAAGGAGGCGCCCAAGCGCGCGCAGGCCGCCCGCGATCTCGCCAAAAAAGTCGGCGTGGAGCTGAAGGAGGTCTATCTGACGTCCGGCGACTCCGATCTTATTGCCATTGTCGACGCGGCGAACGGAGACAACATGGCGAAATTCGCCATGGCCCTCGGCGCGCAAGGAAACGTTCGCACGCGCACCGCGCGCGCCTGGACGCAGGCCGAGATGCAGAAGCTCATCTCCGAGCTGCCGTAGCAATATTGCGGCGATTGTCGAAGCAACCGATGCCGGCCGACAAAAGGCGCGCCGGCCGGCAGGCTTTTTTCAGTGTCGGCGGCTCGCTTCGGCGCAGAGGCCAACCGCCACTCTCAGGTGGCTAATCTCGCCTTCGCGGGCGGCTGCGCCACCAGTTCGTTCAACGGCTTGTAGCGGAAGAAGAGAATCATCGTCGTCGCGGCCACCAGCATGATGCAGACCGCCAACACCAGCGGCGCGACAAAGGCGCCGGTCTCCTGCGCGATGACGCCGGTCCCATAGGGCGAAAGCGTCGCGCCGATGATGCCGAAGAAATTCATCAGGCCTCCCAGCGTGCCGGTCTGATTCGGCGCGATGTCAGTGCATGTCGTCCAGTACGGCACCACGTAGAACGACAGCCCGGCATTGGCGATGATGATCATGGTCACCGCGAGAGTGTTGGATTCCGTGGTGGCTGCGATCAGCGTAGTCACCGCGTAGGTCAGCGCGCCAAGGCCAACGAAAAACTTGCGGTGGAAGCCGCCCTTGGTCCAACCGGCCGCAGCGAACCAGTCCATCGCCCATCCGGTGAAATTCGAGGCAACGAAAGCGACCAGGAACGGCAGTGCCGAAAGCGCACTCGCCTGGATGAGCGGGATATGGCGGTAGTGGCTGAGATATTGCGGCAACCAGGTCAGAAACAGGTACTGACAGTAGGGCAGCGCGAAATACCCGATATAGAACGGCCACAGCCCCGGACTCAGCAGCAGGAGCCGGTTGGCCACAGGCGCCTGGGCGGCGCGATATTTGGCTTCGTCAGATTCCGCGTGCGCTCCGCTAGGCACTGGATCGTCGAAGTTGCGGGCATAGCTCCACCACGCCGCGGCGCCGACGAGCCCGAGGAGACCGAAGATCACAAAGATCCATAGCGGCGATCCGGTGGTGCTCAGGATGATGCCGGCGAAAAACACGCCTGCCGCCGGCCCAAGCTGCGCGCCCGATTGCACGAAGGCCGAGAACCGGCCGCGCTTGGTGATAGAAGGAATTGCGCGCGCGACAGCCGCGACGCTCGCTGGAATATAGGGCCCCTCGAATGCCCCGAGCAGGACGCGGAACGTGGCGGTCAGCCAAAGCACTGACGGCGCCAGCGGCGTGAGCAGCACCCAAAGTGACCAGCCGGCCATCGAACCCGCGAGCGTGCGCCGCGCGCCGACCTTGTCGGCGATCCAGCCGCCGATCGGCTGCAGGATGAGATAGCCGAGCGAAAAGGCGCTGAGCATCATGCCGATGGTCGAAGGCGTCCAGCCGTACTCCTTCGCCCAGGCCGCGGCGGCGACGCTGAAATTGGTGCGGTCGGCCCACAGCAACACCGAGCCGGCGAAGAACACGGTCGCCGTGACTGCCCAATTGATCGGCCGGCTAGAGCGGTCGCTACTCACTGACATTGGCGTTACTCCCCGTTGCCGCTTCAACCGGTCCGCGCCGAGACCGCGAAGCCTTTATGACAGCGTGTTTACGCCGCAGTCCCCCCGCGACGAGCGCTTTCGGTCAGCATGGTACGGACTATGAGGTGAGTCCAGGCAACAGAGCGCCTCAAATCCGGCGCTCGATAAGCCCGGCAAATACGGGAGAAATCGGCCAGTCGGCGCTTTACGAGCCTTGATTCACTCATCAGCGCCTCGGCGACGCCCTGTCGCACCTGGCATCGGCGCGTGTCACACGATTGTAACATGACTGTCACAAGACTGGGATCGAGTGGCTCTCATAGATAGGCGGGCGGCCACTTCGGTCGCTGGTTCCCACGCGAACCGCACAATCCATAGCGATGGCCGCAGCCGATCGCGGCAGCCAGCAACGCATTGTAGTTCACAGGGTGCGTGGCAGGCGCAGCCAGACGCGTAGGAATTCGCAACTGCCAACCCGGACTTAATCAGCAACAGGTGAGGACATGAGCACCAGAACCGGACGTTTTAACTGCTTAAGCGGCGCCGCGATCGCGGCGATCGCGGCAGGCGCCATGCTAGTCGGCGGGACCGCCTACGCGGCACAGGTCAGGCTGTTAGAGACAGGCTCGTCTCTGTTGTACCCACTCTTTAATTTGTGGGTAGCGGGTTACCAAAAAGACCATCCCGACGTACAGATCACGACGCAAAGCACCGGCAGCGGCACCGGAATCGCACAAGCGATCTCCGGGATCGCTCAGGTCGGTGCCTCCGACGCCTATCTGAGCAATGCCCAGATGAAATCCAACGCGGGCATGCTCAACATTCCGCTCGCCATCTCCTCGCAGATGGTCAACTACAACGTTCCCGGCCTCAACGATAAGCATCTGAAATTCAGTGGCCCCGTTCTGGCCGGCATCTTCAGCGGAAAGATCACGTTTTGGGATGATGCCGAGATCGCCAAACTTAATCCTGGGGTGAAGCTGCCGCACAATGCGATCATCCCGGTGCACCGCAGCGACGGCAGCGGCGACACCTTCATCTTCACCCAGTTCCTGTCGTTCTCGACCCCTGAGTGGTCGAACTCGGTGGGTTTCGGCACCACGGTGAGCTGGCCGGCCGTGCAAGGCGGCATCGGCGCCGAGGGCAATCCCGGCATGGTGAATGCATCGAAGGGCACGCCTTACTCGATCGCGTATATCGGCGTCAGCTTCAAAAAGGCTACCGATACGGCGGGGCTGGGCGAAGCGATGCTGGAAAATAAGGATGGAAAGTTTGTGCTTCCCGATCCGACTACCGTCGGCGCCGCCGTCGTTGCAATGGCTGCAAAAACGCCGGCAGATGAGCGCGTCAGCCTGATTTTTGCGCCCGGCCCACAATCCTACCCGATCATCAACTACGAGTATGCGATCATAAAGACGCAACAGGCGAACGCAGAAACCGCTAAAGCGCTCAAGGAATTCCTTACTTGGGCTATCGACTCAAAAGGCGGCAATGCGGCGAATTACATTGACGCCGTCGCTTTCGCTCCGTTGCCGGCGGCGATTGTAAAACTCAGCGAGAAACAGATCGACGCAATAAAATAGGCCCCCCAACGGGTCGAATAACGCCCACCCCGACTTGATTCGGGGTGGGCACTCGTTCAACGTTCTGTCGTCTTGCGCCGGTAGTCTTTTTTACGTGTTCGGTCATCCGGCTTCATCATTGCGGTGTATTGCCAATGAAGTTCCGAACCCTGCTTGCCATTCTCGCCGGCGTGTTGCCGGGAAGCCTCGCGGCGGTCATCCTTTTTCTCGGTATTTATTCGTGGCCGGCCATCCGGTTTAACGGCATCCAGTTCGCCTTCCTCAACACCTGGAATCTCGGCAACCTGTATGCCGACTCGACCGTCATCGCCGGAACCCCGGTCCAGCCCGGCGCGCATTACGGCATTCTCTTTCTGATCGTCGGCACGCTGCTGTCCACGCTGATCGCGCTGGTATTGGCGGTGCCCATCGGAATCGGCGCGGCGATATTCCTGGCCGAGGCAGTGTCGGGAAAGTTGCGTCTGTGGATTTCCTTCTGCGTAGAGCTTTTGGCCGCCATTCCGAGCGTCGTGTACGGATTGTGGGGCTATGTCGTCCTCATCCCGTTTCTGTCGCACTATTTGTTTCCGTTCCTGGCCGCGACGCTCGGTCGGGTGATTCCGATTTTCGCTGGCCCGACCGGTAGCGGCTACGGGCTGCTCACGGCCGGGATCGTGCTGTCGATGATGATCGTACCGCTGATCGCGGCGACGCTCCGCGACGCGATCGTGGTGCAGCCGGCGGCTGTGCGCGAATCCTGCATGGCGCTTGGCGCGACGAAATTCGAAACCATCTGGAACGTGGTGCTGCCGAACACCAATAAGGTGCTGATCGGCGCGACCTTCCTCGCGCTCGGCCGCGCGCTCGGCGAGACCATGGCGGTGCTCATGGTCAGCGGCAACGCGCTCAATTATCTGCCGCCGAACATTTATGCGCCGATCTCGACGATGGCGGCCTTTATCGTCTCGCAACTTGACAGCGCGCTGCAGGATCCGACCGAGATGGCCGTGCGGTCACTCGCCGAAATCGCGCTCGTGCTGTGCATCATCTCGGTGATCGTCAATGGGCTGGCGCGCCTCATGCTGATGGCTTGGGGCCCGGGTCGGCTCGCCAGGGCCTAATAAACGGGTGTAATCCATGACTGCCATCACCACCTCAGCCGGTCCGATGCCCGTGGAAGCCCCCGGCGAGCACACGATGCGTTCGACACGGCGCGTGTTCAGCGCGCTCGGCTGGGGCTTTACCGGCTTCTCGTTGATCCTGCTCTCAGCCCTGATGCTGTGGATCCTCGTCGTTGTTTTCATGCGTGGCTTCGGCGCGCAGTCCATTTC
>DATJTL010000207.1:0-8846 GCA_035503415.1 Xanthobacteraceae bacterium | reverse complement strand
GTTACCAACGTTCTCAATAATCCCATTCCCACCAATACCGACACCGGAAATTCCGCTCCCGACAATAAGACAACACAAAATACTCCTCCACCAAGTACTCCTGATCAGATCCCTGCTAATTACTGTGATTATGCGCCGGAGGCTCTTGCGGCGCTTACACATGATGCTTCCACAGGCCTGCAAGTGGGCATGTACACCACGGGCGACCCTGCTGGCCCGGGCAATTCGATCGATGCTCACGGCCTCGCAGGCGCGTCGATTACGCGCGGCGGCAATTTGGGCGTCACGGATTCAGCGGGTCTGCTGGCCCCCGGCACGACGTTCGGCTTCAGGGATATCAGCGGCGGCGGCGGTGTCGTGGCAACCTATGGCGTGCCCGGCCTGCCCGCCAATCAGCAGCTCTCGTTGAGAGGAATGTTCACTTACCAGAACGACGATTTCACCCTCACCTCGTTCGCGGGGGTGAGCAATGCCGCCTCGGCGCGGACCAACACCTACGGTTTCGCCGGCTCTGCTGTCTACAGCGTTGGGCAGAACTATCTCATTGGATCAGGCGGTTACAAGTTTGGAAATGGCGCCGAGAGCGTGAGCCTAAATGCCAGCGCCGGCAGCTTCGACACCCGCGGCTACTGGGCTGATCTGAAACTCGGGCATGTGTTCGTACTCGCCGACACGATTTCTTGGGGCAATTCGCCCGGATCTGGCATGGCGACGAAGGCTTTGCCGACGAAGGCGCCGCCGCAGTCCACTGGCGGTTACGCGCTCGGTCTCGATGTCGGCGGACATATCGGCTACAGCAACGGGCAGGTTGCTGGCTTCATCGATAGCACAGGGTTCGTTATCGGCGCGGCGACAACAAAATACGGAGACACCGGAGCCTACGCGAAGCTTTTCGCCGTCATTCCGAACGGCCAATTTGTCTGGAAGCCCTACATTGCGGCGACGGTCGATCAGGAATTCGGCTTCTCCAGTACTGCGAGCATCCCCACTCAGGCGGCGCTGCCAAGTGGCGACATCGTGAGCGTGCAGCAGGCTCTGACTTTTGGGGGCGCACAGGTTGGCGTGGATGCTCGCATCCCGAACGGTTGGGTGCTCGGCGTCAGTGGATTCTATCAGGCGAGTGCCGACATCGACGTCGCGGGTGGAGCTGCCTCTCTGAGGATTCCCATCAATTATACGCCACCGCTTGCCTTTGCGGCACGGTAGCAGCGGACCAGCGCCTATCCTGTGGCGCCGCAGAGCGCGTCGCCGCGGACGGCATTTCGGTTCTATTCACGGCGTCCCCTCGCCCTTTGCTTCAGCTACGATCCAGGCGTGATAGTCCGGATCGACGCTTTCGACCGGCAGCACCAGGATCGCGGGCGTTGTGTAGGAGTGCATCTCCTTGACCGCCGCCCGCACCGGCTCGGCCAGCGAGGCGCGGGTCTTGATGATCATCACCACCTCCTCGCCGCGATCGATCTTGCCCTGCCACCAGTAGAACGACACCATCCCCGGCAGTATGTTCACGCAGGCCGCAAGCCTCCGCTCGACCAGCGCCCTGCCCGCCGCTTCAGCCTCGACAATTGAGGGATAGGTTGTATAGACGACAACTGCGCGCTCCATGTTTTGTCTCCCCGCGCCACCCGCGTCGGCTCACCGTTACCAAGCTCCAACGTTCATGCCCAAGCGCACCACCGCCTATAAGCGCATCGCCTTCGTCGCCAGCTCGGTGCCGGAGGCGCAGCAGGCTCGGCGCCGCCTGGTTCGCCGCTACGGCGATGCGCAGCCGGAAGACGCCGACGTCATCGTCGCGCTCGGCGGCGACGGGCTGATGTTGCAGACCCTGCAACGGTACATGAATTCCGGCAAGCCGATCTACGGCATGCATCGCGGCACGGTCGGCTTTCTCATGAACGAGTACGTCGAGACGGGCTTGACCGAGCGGCTAGCCGCTGCGCACGTCACCGTCATCCATCCGCTGTTGATGCGCGCGCGCGACGAGGCCGGCCGGATGCACCGCCACCATGCGATCAACGAAGTGTCGGTGTTCCGCCAGACCAATCAGGCGGCGCGGCTGCGCGTCCTCGTCGACGGCAAGGAACGGCTTGCCGAACTCGTCGCCGACGGCATCCTGCTGGCGACGCCCGCCGGCTCGACCGCCTACAATCTGTCGGTCCAGGGTCCGATCATACCGATCGACGCGCCGCTCCTCGCACTCACGCCCATCAGCCCGTTCCGGCCGCGGCGCTGGCGCGGCGCGCTATTGCCCGACCGCGCCCGCGTCACCATCGAGGTGCTGGAAACCGATAAGCGCCCGGTCGCCGCGGTCGCCGATCACGACGAGGTGCGCTCGGTGACTTCGGTCGAGATCTGCATGGATCACTCGACCTCCATGCATATGTTGTTCGATCCCGGCCATAGCCTCGACGAGCGCATCCTGCGCGAGCAGTTCGGATACTGATATCCTCTGTCGTCCGGCACCTGCGGCCCGCTCCCGGTCATCTAATTGTCGCGTCCTCTTCTCAATGCTTAACCGCACATTAACGGCGAAGCTCTAAGTTGATTTACGCACGGGAGCGGTTTTGTTCCCGGGCGGGAGGCCACATTGGTCCGCATCGATTTCAATCGCCTGCGCTTTCTGGTCATCGACGACAACGCGCACATGCGGCGAATTTTGCGCACGCTGCTGCATGGCTTCGGCACCCGCGAGGTCTACGAAGCCGAGGACGGCGCCACCGGACTCGAAGCCTTCACCCATTACATGCCCGACATCGTACTGGCCGACTGGGTGATGCCGATCTTCGACGGGTTGGAATTGACGCAGATGATTCGTCAGCCAGGCGCCAACGCCAATCCGTACGTGCCGATCATCATGCTGTCGGGACATTCGGAGAAGAAGCGCATCGTCACCGCGCGCGACGCCGGCGTCACCGAATTCCTCGCCAAACCTATTTCCGCCAAGGCGCTCTACGAGCGCATTCTCAACGTGGTCGCCAATCCGCGGCCGTTCATCAAGACACGCAACTACTTCGGACCCGATCGCCGCCGCAACGTCAATCCCAATTATGTCGGACCGGAACGGCGCAAGGACGGCAAGGCGGAAGTGATCCGCCAGCACCCTCTGCTCGACAAGGCGAAGGTAGTGAGCTGAGAGACTGCAGGGAGCGACAACAAATGGCCAGCCGCAAGGAATCGACCGCCCTGGTCGCCACCTATGCCGACCACGAGGTGATCACGCCGCCGCACGAGCTGCGCAAGGCCGTCAGCACCGCCGCCGACGGTGATGACGATCCGGTTGCGCGTGCGGAAGCCGCCCTGGCGCAGCTATCGAGCGAATTCGGCACCTGGATGCATGCCGAATGCGAGCGGCTCGAGGCGGCACGCCAGGACGTCGCCCGCATGGGCTTCACCGAAAAGACGCACGACGCGCTGTTTCGCGCCGCCCACGACATCAAGGGCGAAGCCGCCACTTTCGGCTTCCCGGCTCTGGCCGGCGTTGCCGAGAGTTTGTGCCGGCTGCTCGAGCACACGCCGGAGCAGGCGCGCATCCCGCTGGCGCTGGTCGACCAGCACGTCGACGCGCTGCGCGCCATCGCCCGCGAATACAGCCGTCCCGACCTCCCCGACATGGCAAACGCGCTGACCGCGCGGCTGCGCGAGGTCACTGACGAATTTCTCAAACACGAGAACAGTTTCAGGCCGGATTATCTGGAGAGTATTTTCTCCCCGCCGCTCGCTCCCGGGGCCTAGGCTGAGAGCCAGGCTGGAGACGTTCTGAACGAATAAAGGCGCGTTTGCGACCCTACGCCGCCTCCGATTGCGCCGCGTCGGCGAACTCTTCCGCCACCAGCTCATCGCAGAATAGCCGCGCCTCTTCACGCGCCGCCTCGGTGGCGAAACGGTGCAGCAGCGTGACAAGCGGGGCGAGTTCGCCGAATTCCTCGTTCTCGCAGCGCGTCAGCACACGCTCGATCATCCGCCGCTTCAGGCGCGCCGCGCCGCCGGGTTCGCTGACGAAGCCGCCCTCGCGCATCGCCTCGATCGCCTCCTTGAAGGCCGGATAGGTCGAGGCCGGCAATCCGGCCCTGTCGAACAAGGCGCGCAGACCGCCGAAGCCGCCGTCATTGAGCAGACCCGACACCCGCGCGACCGGCATGTCGGCGAGCTCGGCGAGCGCCTCCTCGAACAGCACGATATTGCCCGACAGGAGCGCGCGCAGAATTAGGCCCGCGGTGAGCTGCCCGCTCTCGCGCAGGTGACGGATGAGCGGGCCGACTTCGCCGTCGGGCGTTTCCGCCGCGAGCGCCACCGTCACCTTCTCGCAGGCCTCGCGCGCCACGCGCAGCGCATTATCGACGTCGAGCCAAGCGCGCCCGGCGACGAAGCCGGCAAGCGTCTCCGACAGCTTGGTGACCAGCGTTTGCCGGACGGAAGCGGAAAGGTCGTCGCGCGCGAGCAGCGGCTCGCGAATGGCGGCAAGGTGGCCGAACCGCGCCACGACGCGTTCGACCGAGAACGGCGCGATCTCGGCTCCGGGGTTTTCCAGCAGCACCAGACAGGCCTCCGCCGAGCCCACTTCGGCAACGGCTGCGGCGACGGAGCGCGGCAGTTCGGAGCGGCTGGCGATTGCGGCCTGCACCGCCGACGAGCCGGTCGCCACCGCATCGACCAAGTCGGCGTCGACGAAAAGCGGCGAGAGCGCGTAAACCGGCGCGGCGATCTGCGGCTGATCCTCGGCGAGCGCGTAGATGACCGCCGGCGGCGCGTCCGGGCTCGCCGCCAGCGCGTCGGCAAGGGCGCGGCGCACCAGCGGCCAGGGATCGTCGAGCAGCATCAGCATCGCGCCCTCGGCGGCGGCGCGATCGTCAGGGGAGAGGTCGGAATAAAGAAAGGCGCGGGCCAGGGCGCCGGTCGCTTCGGCACGGGCGGGATCAGGTGCGTTGCGGACCCATTGCAGAAAGTGACGGACGATCATCCTCGCGCAACACCGTTTTTCAGGGCAATGAAATTCTAACAAGCCGGACTTAATGAAACGTTCACCATAAATCTTTGCAAAAGTTACGGAGATATTAAGGCGGGATTCCGGTCGCCGATGGCTCCGCGCGGCCGGCGACGGGCTTACGAACCTCGCACCGGATCCCTGAACAGCTCAAGCAGGTTGGCGCCGACCGGAGTAGGCGCCGGTGCCGCGGCACCGGCCGCATTCGTTGCGGCCGGCGGCAAATTCGGCACGGTCCATAGCTGGCTGACGACCGACGCGACCGGGCCGCCGCGCCCGTCGTCGGCAAACAAGCCGTGGAATATCTGATTGTCTTGTTGCGCGGAGGGAACGGCGGAAGGCGCGGCCGCGGCGAATGCGCTGGTGATGCCCGCCGTGTCCGGCACGATCGCGAGCGGCGCCGACGTAGGAACGTTCATGGCCTGCGCTGTGCCGGCGGGTGCAAGCGGCCGCGAGCGCGCCATGTCGTAGCGCCCGGTGAGCACGTCGCGCACTTGCGCAAGGGTGCGCGCGGCGCCGGTCTTGCTGTCGTAGAAGATCGACGGATTGGCCTGCGCGGCGCTGGCGAAAAGATCGGCGCCTTTGGCATTGGGGTTGCTGGCGGCGAGCGAAATCAGGCGCGCCGCGCCGCCGGCGCCGAGGAAATGCGCGATGTAGAGTTCGCCCTCGCTCGGCGGGCGGCCGAGTTGTTGGGTCAAGTAGGTCGCGTTGGCCTGCGTAAAGGCGCCGGCCATCACCGCATTCGCGGTCGGGTCGTTGCGCAGCTTGAGGATCTGGCTGCGCATCTCGGGATCGTTCACCACGTAATGGCCGGACGGGGTCCTGCTGATCGCGTCGGCGTAACGGCCATAGCCCAGCGCCGCGCCGGATTGCTTGATCGTGCCGAGCCAGGTCTGGTCGACAAACTGAAATAGGCCGCGCGCCGACGAGGTCGATGCGCCCGCCCGCGGATTGAGCCCGGACTCGACCTGCGCGGTCGCCAAAAGGTATGAAAAGCTCGTGCCGGTGGCCTGCGACGCTTGGCGGATAGCGCCGGTCACCGTCGAACCGGCCAGTGTGCCGGGATCGACCAGCATAGAGGCAACTCCCCTGCCGGGTCCGCAGGCTCCCACCGGCGGACTTGGGCATGAGTCAGCATTAACAATTATGGTAAATAGTTACTTAACGGAACAGGAGGCGCCAATGACGCAGCAAACGGCAACGCGGCACAAGCGCGGCGGGCTTTATTTCGAGGACTTCGTGCCAGGCGAGGTCACCGAGCACCGTTACACGCGCACCGTCACGCAGATGGACAACATGCTGTTCTCCAACATGACGCTCAACCCGCAGCCGCTTCATATCGATCGGCATTTTTGCGAGCAGGAGACCGAGTGGGGCCAGCCGCTGATGAATTCGCTGTTCACGCTCGGCCTGATGATCGGCATCCAGGTCTCCGACATGACGGTCGGCACGACGATCGCCAATCTCGGCATGACCGACGTCAAATTTCCGCACCCGCTGTTCGAAGGCGACACCGTCCATTGCACGACCGAGGTGATCTCCAAGCGCGAATCCAAATCGCGGCCCGGCGCCGGCATCGTCGAGTTCCATCACCGCGCCTACAATCAGGACAACAAATTGGTCGCCGAATGCCGCCGCCAGGTGTTCATGCGGATGCGGCCGAAGTGACACGCGGGAAGGCCGGCCGCCGCTATGAGATACGCCTTCGCAACGCTCGACGTGTTCACTGCCCGCCGCTTCGCCGGCAATCCGCTTGGCGTGGTGTTCGATGCCGAGCCTCTCGATGCCGCGACCATGCAGGCCATCGCGCGCGAATTCGGGTTTCCGGAGACGGTGTTCGTGCACAAGCCGCAGGCGGCGGGAAATACCGCCGCCGTGCGTATCTTCACGCCGGCGATGGAACTGCAGTTTGCCGGACATCCGACAGTGGGCACGGCTGTTGTCCTCGCGCTACGCCGCGGCGCCGGGACACAGGTCGCGCTTGAGGAGAAGATCGGCCTCGTCAAATGCACGGTCTCAGTTGACGGCGCGGATCGCGGCCGCGCCAGCTTCGTCGTTCCGGCGCTGCCCAAGCCATCGGGCGCACCGGCAAGCAACGCGGCGATCGCAGCGGCGCTCGGGCTCTCCGCCGAGGACATCGGGTTCGACGGCCATCAGCCGGCGAAATGGGCGGTCGGCAACACTTTCACGTTCATCCCGCTACGCGACATCGGCGCCGTCCGCCGCTGCCGCATCGTCGATGCCGCTTGGGACGCGGCATTCGAAAGCAGCGGCCGCTCCTTTGCCTTCGTATTCTGCAAAGAGACCGAGGATGCGGCGAACAGTTTCCATGCCCGCATGTTCGCGCCGGCCGCCGGCGTACCGGAGGATCCAGCCACCGGCTCCGCCGCAGCGGCCTTCGGCGGATTTTGCGCGCAATCGCTGTCGCTTGCCGACGGCGAGCACCGCTTCGTGACCGAACAGGGTTATGAGATGGGCCGGCCGAGCCTGATCGAGTTGCGCGTGATCACACGGGACGGCGCGCTGTCATCGGCGAGCGTCGGCGGACCGGCAATCATCGTCACCGAAGGAACGATCGAGGCGTGATGCGCTCCTTTCTCTTCGTCCCCGCGGACAGCCCGAACAAACTCGCCAAGGCGATGACGAGCGGCGCCGACGCGCTGATCGTCGACCTCGAGGATTCGGTTGCGCTGGACCGCAAGGACGCCGCCCGCAAAAGCGCGGCGGCTTTTCTCAACGACGCTATCAGGACGCGCTTGCGTCCCTATCTGCTCGTCCGCGTCAACGGCTTGCAGACCGGCCTCACCGACGCCGATCTCGACGCGGTCGCGGCGGCGAAACCCGACGCCATCATGCTGCCGAAGGCGGAAGGCGGCGCCAGCGTCATTCACGCCGACGCCAAGCTCGCCGTGCGCGAGGCGCAGAACGATCTGCCCGACGGCCATATCAAAATCCTGCCGATCGCCACCGAAACCGCGACGTCTCTGTTTGTCGCCGGCACCTTTGCGGGCGCCAGCGCGCGCCTGATCGGGCTCACCTGGGGCGCCGAGGATCTCTCCGCCGAACTCGGCGCGCACGCCAATCGCGACCCGCAGGGCCGATTTCTGGATCCCTACCGGTTGGCTCGCGTCCTCTGCCTTGCCGGTGCCGCGGCAGCGCAAGTGCCCGCGATCGACACCGTCTACGTCGACTTCCGCGACGAGACGGGCTTTCGCCGCGAATGCGAGGAAGCGGTCCGCGACGGGTTCACCGGCAAGATGGCAATCCACCCGGCGCAAGTGCCGATCATCAACGACGTGTTCACGCCGAGCGCGGACGCGCTTGCGCGCGCACAGGCGATCGTCGACGAGTTTGCAAAAAATCCCGGCGCCGGTGTCGTCGGCATCGGCGGCGTCATGGTCGACCGGCCGCATCTGGTGCGGGCGCTGCGATTGTTGGAGCGCCGCGGCAACACGAAGGCCTAAGGCGCCTGTTAAACACCAGCTCAGAATCAAGGCAGTGCCCCCTCACCTGACTTGCTTCGCGCTATCGCGCTCGCAAGTCTTTCCTCTCCCCGCGCGCGGCCCGCCTTCGCTCGCTCGGCGAGCTTCGGCGGGTTTGAGCCCGCCGAAGCGCGTGAGCGCGAAGGCGGAGGAGCGGTGAAAAGCAAAGCAATCTCGTTCTCGCGGCGCCTCGTCATTGCGAGGAGCGATAGCGACGAAGCAATCCAGAGCGGCCTCGTCGCCTTCGCAAACCGCCCTGGATTGCTTCGCTTGCGCTCGCAATGACGCAAGCAATCCCGTTCTCGCGATGCGTCTTCGCATCCGAGTTTTGCAGCACGGCACGAAAGCTTTGCCTCCCGAACAAAGAAGGGAGGCGGAGCGCC
>DATJTL010000206.1:0-11092 GCA_035503415.1 Xanthobacteraceae bacterium | reverse complement strand
TCCACGTTGCTGTTGAAGTTCCCCGCCTTGGCGAACAGCGGCGGCGGCATCACGTCGAGCAACCAGCGACTCACGCCAATGCCGTCGTTGAGCCGTTCGGCTTTGAGCGGTTCGGTCGCTTCGCGCGGATCGCCGGCGATGGTGCGTTTGTGCACGTGGGCGACATGGGTGAAATCGAGCAGGTTGTCGACGATGAACTGATAGTTCGACTTCACATGCAGCCGGCCGGGCGTCGCCGTCCATTTCGGCTCGGACAGCCACGGCAGGTCCGGAATCTTTCCGGGATCCGCTTTCGCCGGGTCGCCCATCCAGATCCACACCACGTTCCATTTTTCGAAGACCGGATAGCTGCGCACTTTGGCGCCGGAAGGAACCTGGGTTTGCCCCGGAATCTCGACGCATTGGCCGTCCACGTCGAATTTCAGCCCGTGGTAGCCGCAGGCGAGGTATTTGCCCGCAATTTCGCCGAGCGAGAGCGGCGCGGCGCGGTGGCAGCAGCAATCCTCCAGCGCCCCGACTTCGCCGGCTGAGTTCCGAAACAGCACGATCTTCTCGTTGAGGAAGGTCTTCGCGACCGGTTTGTCCGTAAGCTCATGTGACCAGAGCGCCGTGTACCAGCCGTTGCGCAAGAACATGTCGGGTCTCCTCGCAGCCCTCGTTGGGATCGCTGCATGATCTTAGTGCGGCGGCACTCGCCTATCCAGACGGGCGCAATCGCTTCATCGCGATGCTCGACTGACATGCGCAAGGCATCAAGGCGCTAACGCTTGCAGTTGCGCCTCGACTTCCGCGGGCGCGCGGTCCGGCTCGACCCAGACGAAGAACGGCAACTGATTGCGAAACCAGGTGGCCTGCCGCTTGGTATATTGCCGGGTGTCGCGTTTGGCTCCCTCTACGGCCTCGTCCAACGCGATCTCGCCGCGAAGGTGGCGGATGAGCCACGGCACGCCATGCGCCTTCATCGCCGGCAGCTCGGGATCGAGATTGCGCCCCATCAGCGCACGCGTCTCCTCGAGCGCGCCGGCCGCCATCATTTCATCGAAACGCGCGTCGATGCGGCGCAGAAGCTCGCCACGCTCGGGCGCAAGAAAGACTTTCGCCGCGCGCGCTGCGTCGACGCCTGCCGGCTTGTTCTCCTCCTGCCAGTCGATCAGCGAGCGGCCGGTCGCCAGCACCACTTCGAGCGCGCGAGTGATGCGGGCGCGGTCGCCGGGCATCAGCCGCGCCGCCGCCGCCGGGTCGCGCCATTTCAGTTCCGCATGCAGGGCGGCGGCGCCGTCGCTCGCAAGCCGCGCGCGCACCTCTTCGCGAATCTTTGCCGGAATCGGCGGCACGGCGGCGAGCCCATGCGTGAGGGCGCTGAAATAGAGCCCGGTGCCTCCCACAAGAATAACCGGCCGTGCCGTCCGCTGCGTCTCCGCAAGCGCCGCCGCGGCTTCCTCGCACCAGCGTCCGACCGAAAAATTCTCCGCAGCGTCGACGTGGCCGTAGAGCCGGTGCGGCGCGCGACGCTCATCCTCAGACGTAGGCCGTGCCGTAATGATGGCGAGATCGCGATAGACCTGCATGGAATCGGCGTTGACGATCACGCCGCCGCGCTGTTCCGCCAGCTTGAGCGCCAGCGCCGACTTGCCGCTCGCAGTCGGTCCGGCGATGAGGATGATCTCGGTGTTACTCACGGCCTTGACGTGGTGCTCGTTACCGCGAATTAAACGGCGGATGCGGCCAAGATCGAGTGGCCGCAATCGCGTAGTATAATGCACATGAGCGAGGCTCCGTGACCCTGATAAAACCATTCCGCGCGCTGCGGCCGGCGCCTGGTCGCGCGGCCGATGTGCTGGCGCCACCCTATGACGTGCTCTCCAGCGCCGAGGCGCGCGAGCGCGCCAAGGGCAAGCCGTGGAGCTTCCTGCACGTCTCCAAGGCGGAGATCGACCTGCCGGCGGCCACCGATCCCTATGACCGCACAGTCTATGCCAAAGCGGCGGAGAACTTACGGCGCATGATCGAGGCCAGCGTCCTCATCCGCGACGAACAGCCGTGCTACTACGTCTACCGGCTCACTTGGCGCGGCCATGTGGAGACCGGGTTCGCGGCGGTCGGCTCGCTTAGCGCCTACGCCGATAACCGCATCCGGCGACACGAGCTGACGACACCCGCCAAGGAAGACGACCGCGTCCGCCAGATTGAGGCGGTCAACGCGCAGACCGGGCCGGTCATGCTGGCCTATCCGACGGCGCCGCAGATCGACGCCATGCTGGCGAAGGCAGCCACCGGCACCGCCGCAGTCGATGTGACGGCTGATGACGGCGTGCGCCACCAGCTCTGGGTGATCGCCGATGGCGCCGCGATCGACGCGCTCACGCACGCCATTGACAGCTTACCAGCGCTCTACATCGCCGACGGACATCACCGCTCCGCCGCGGCGCTGCGCGTGGCAGCCTCACGTAGCAGCAATGGCTCGCAATCCTATTTCCTCGCCGTGCTGTTTCCGCAAGGAGAGATGACCATCCTCGATTACAATCGCGTGCTGCGGGATCTCAACGGACGCACCCCGCAGGCGCTGCTCGCGGAGTTGCGTGCGCGCTACGCCGTGGAGGAAAGCAAGGAGCCGGTCGGGCCCGGCTCCGCGGGCGAAGTCGGCATGTATCTCGCCGGCCACTGGTACCGGCTCGCTTTGCGCCCCGATGCGGTCAGCCAAGCAGAGCGCGGCGATCCGATCGGCCGGCTGCCAATCACGCTTTTGACGCGCAACGTCATCGAGCCGATTTTCGGCATCACCGATCCGCGCACTGATAAGCGCATCGACTTCGTCGGCGGCGGGCGCGGACTAGGCGAGCTCGAGCGGCTGGTGGCGTCGGGCGAGGCGGCGGTAGCGTTTGCGCTCTACCCGACGCAGATGCCCGATCTGATGGCAGTCGCCGATGCCGGAAAAATCATGCCGCCGAAATCGACCTGGTTCGAGCCCAAACTTGCCGACGGCATGGTGAGCCACGTGTTGGATTAACTCACTGCTTTGTTCCACCTCAGTTCAGGGTCAGCGCCACAAACCGCGTCTCGCCGTCGCCGTTGGAGACGAGCAGGATCGCCACCTTCTTGCCCTGAGACTTCAGCTCGTCGACCCGCTTCTGCAGGTCGGCCGGCGTGCCGACCGCCTGGTATTGCACCTCGACGATGACGTCGCCGGGCTGCAGGTGTTTGTCCGGCTGATCGCTCGCCGCGTTCGGATCGACCCCGGTGACTACGACACCCTTGACGTTGTCCCTGATCTTGAATTTCTTGCGGACGTCCTCGGTGAGGCCGGACAATTCAAGACCCAGCGTCTTTTGCACGACGGATTTGTGCTCGGGCGCGGTTTCTTTCTTGGTTTCGGTCTCGGCGACCTTCTCCCCGTCCTTGAGCCGGCCGACGGTCACCTTGAACGTCTGTTGCTTGCCCTTGCGGATGACGACGACGTCGGCTTCCTTGCCGACCGGCGTGTCGGCGACGATGCGCGGCAGGTCGCGCATCTCCTTGATGTCATGACCGTCGAAAGTGATGACGACGTCACCCGCCTGCAGTCCGGCCGGCTTTGCCGGGCCCTTGGGGTCGACGCCGGCGACCAGCGCGCCGCGAGGCGGCCCGAGGTTGAGGCTCTCGGCGAGCGAATCGGTCACCTCCTGAATGCGCACACCGAGCCAGCCGCGCCGGGCCTCGCCGTATTTCTGCAGCTGATCGATCACCGGGATCGCGCTGTCGGAGGGGATGGCAAAGCCGATGCCGATCGAGCCGCCGGACGGCGAAATGATCGCGGTATTGATACCGATGACCTCGCCGTTGAGGTTGAACAGCGGCCCGCCGGAATTGCCGCGATTGATCGCCGCGTCGGTCTGAATGTAATTGTCGTACGGCCCCGAATTGATGTCGCGGTTGCGCGCCGAAACGATGCCGGCAGTGACCGTGCCGCCCAGGCTGAACGGATTGCCGATGGCGATCACCCATTCGCCCAACCGCATCTTGTCGGAATCGCCGAACTTCACCGCCTTGAGCGGCTTGTCGTAATGCACGCGCAGCAGCGCCAGGTCGCTCTTTGAATCCTTGCCGACCAGTTCGGCCTTCAGCTTGGTGCCATCGTTGAGAATGACGTTGATCTCGTCAGCGCCGTCGATGACGTGATTGTTGGTGACGATCAGGCCCGACGGGTCGATGATAAAGCCGGAGCCCAGCGAGCTGATGCGGCGCGGCTGGGTGTCCGTATCACCCTCACCGCCACCCTCGCCGTGGTGGTGCTTGAAGAAATCCTCAAAGAATTTCTCCATCGGCGAGCCGGGCGGCAGATCGGGCATTTCGCCGATGCGCGCATCGACTTTCTGCGAGGTAGACACGTTGACCACGGCGTCGATCACCTGCTCGGCGACGTCCGCGATGTTCTCCGGGCCGCGTATTGCGCTGGGTGCCGTGGTGGCCGGTGCGGCAGCGGTAGCGGTGGCCGCGACAGCGGCCTGCGGGAGCGGAAGAACGATGATCGCCGCCACAAACGCAGCAAGCACCGTGTCCCGCCGCACAAAGCGGTAGAGCGGCCGGAGGCAAAGCGGGCGAGGCATGGGCGTCAGCGCTCCTGAAAAGGTCTGCTGCAGACTAAGTGCTCCCGACCCAAGCGGGATGCAAGGGAATACAAGGGAATAACCCGCCAATCAGCCCATAGGGAACCCGATTTGGGCGGAAAAGCGACTCGTCTTCAACGGCGCAGTCGACACGTCAACGGCGACGCCGATGTGCGACGAAATCCGAATTCGCCCAACATCACGCGTCGCTATTTGGCCGGCGTCGTGGCAGCGGCGCGCCTATTGTCCTCTGCGCTAGACCCAGGCGTGCCTGCATGCGCGTTGGGCGGCACCGGCGTCGCACCTGCCTGTACCGGCGCTCGTCCGTCTGGATTTCCGAAATAGCGGAAGAAATCCGAATCGGGCCCGAGCACCAGGTTGGTGTTGCCGTGCTGCAGGCTTTGTTCGTAAGCGCGCATCGACCGATAGAAGGCGAAGAAGCTCGGATCCTGGCCGTAGGCTTGGGCAAAGATGGCGTTGCTGGTGGCATCGCCCTCACCGCGGATCGTCTCGCCTTGCGAGTTCGCATCCGCAATGATCACGGTCACGTCGCGGTCGGCCTTGGCCCTGATCTCCTGCGCTTTCTGGCTGCCTTCGGCACGGAATTCCGCGGCCTCGCGCTGGCGTTCGGTCTGCATGCGTTGGTACACCGCCTGGCTGTTCTGCTCCGGCAGATCGGCGCGGCGGATGCGCACGTCGACAATCTGAATGCCGAACTCCCGTGCCTTGTCGTCAAGCTGACTGCGCATCTGCGACATCAGCTCTTCGCGCCTGTTGCGGACCACGTCGGCGAGTGTTGCCTGGCCGAGCACCTGCCGCAGCGTCGAATTGAGCAGGATCGCGAGCTGCGAACTGGCGCCGGTCGGCCCGACCGTCTGGTAGAACTTGAGCGGATCGATGATGCGATAGCGGGCGAAGGCGTCAACGACCAACCGCTCTCCGGCCTGCGCGCCCAGGTTCGAATTGTCCTGGCTGGCAGCGATGACCTCCTGCGCCGGCGACTCGATGGCGAGGATGCGCTTGTCGATGTAGATCACGCTGTCGATGAACGGCACTTTGACGTTCAATCCCGGATCGGTGATGATGCGCACTGGCTTGCCGAGCCGCACCACCAGCGCCTGGCTGGTCTGGTCGACGGTGAAGAACGTGCCGTAACCGATGATGACGGCGATGAGAAGAATGACGGCGAGGACGCCGCCTGTCAGGCTCATTCTCATGGCTTGGCTCCCGTTGCCGAGCCAGCCCCCGGCGCGGAAAGCGATTTGCCGAGTTCGGTGAGCGGCAGATAAGGAATGACGCCCGACCCCTTCGCTCCGGTATCGATGAAAGTCTTGTCGGTGCTGGAGAGAATGTGCTCCATCGTGTCGATATACATGCGCTGGCGCGTCACGTCGGGCGCCTTCTTGTATTGCTCGTAGACCTGCAGGAAGCGCGAGCTTTGACCCTTGGCATTGGCGACGACCTGGGCGCGATAGGCTTCCGCGTCCTGAAGGATCCGCGCGGCGCGGCCCTTCGCCTCCGGCACCACGCGATTGGCATAGGTCTGCGCTTCATTCTGCAGCCGCTCGAGGTCGGAGCTCGCCGCCTGCACGTCGCGGAACGCATCGATGACTTGCGCCGGCGGGTCGACCTTCTGCAATTGAACCTGCTGCACCAGAACGCCGGCATGGTAGGAGTCGAGCGTCTTCTGCATCAATTCCTGCACGGCCGTCTCGATCGTCTGCCGCGCCCCGGTAAGCACCGGCTGAATGTTCGAGCGTCCGACGACCTCGCGCATAGCGCTTTCGGCCACCGCCTTAACGGTGCTCTCCGGATTCTGGAGATTGAACAGATAGTCGCCGACGCCGTTCGGCTTGACCTTCCACAACACCGAGAAATCGACGTCGACGATGTTCTCGTCGCCGGTGAGCATCAGGCTTTCTTCCGGCACGTCGCGCTCGCCGCTGGCGCTCTCGCGGATGCCGACATCGGTCTTGATCACGCGCAAAGCCGGCGGTGTGAGCACGGTCTCGATCGGATACGGCAGGTGATAATTGAGCCCCGGCTGCACCTCGCCCACATACTTGCCGAAACGGAGCACGACGCCGAGTTCATCGGGCTCGACGCGGTAGAAGCCGGAAAGGCCCCACAGCGCCACCGCAATGAGCGCGATCAGCGCCACGCCCCGGCCGCCGAAATTTCCCGGCAGCAGATGGCGCAATTTGTCCTGACCGCGGCGCAAAAATTCTTCCAGATCGGGCGGACGCGGGCCTTGCTGCTGCGGACCCGAGCCCCACGGTCCCCGCGGCCCCGAACTCCACGGGCCGCCGGGTTGGTTGCTCCACGGCATTAATTCTCTCCTGAACGCCAGCGGGTCGGCGCCGGGCCGGGCCCCCCGGTTTCGGGGGGATATAAGGGAGTGCACCGGCCGTTGCAACGCAAAGCCGCGCGAGGCAGCCGCGGCAAATGCCCTTCCGGCCCGTTCCGGCGCCCTATGCCGCGGTATAGTGAACGATGGCAAAAGCCGCGTCGTCGCCGGCGCCCGCGTCATGCTCGCTGCGTTCGGTTTCGCGCCACCGGCTCGGGTCAATCGCGGGAAAGCGTGCGTCTCCCTCTGCGGCCAGATGCACCTGCGTCACGACCAGACGCGCCGCCTGCCCCATGACCTGACCGTAAATCTCGGCGCCGCCGGCGACGATGATCGCATCGGCGCCGCGCCGCAGCGCCTCGCCGCGCGCCGTCGTCAGCGCCGCCTCGACGCTTTGCGCCACCACGATGCCCGGCGCGGTGAAGCCGCGATCGCGGCTCACCACGATGGTAGTGCGGCCCTGCAACGGCTTGCCGATCGACTGGTAGGTTTTGCGGCCCATCACCACCGGTTTGCCCATGGTCAGCTTGCGAAAATGCGCCATGTCGGACTTGAGCCGCCACGGCAGCGCATTGCCGCGGCCGATGACACCGTTCTCGGCAACCGCAGCGATGATCAGGATGGTCGGCATGCAAGTGGCCCAGAGCAGTGACAGCGAGACAGCGTGATGCGCCTTCTGCGGTGCGCACGCAATCTATACGGTCACGCGGCTGTTGTTTCCCGCCCGCATGATTTTGCCGTCGCAAGTCGATGCCTGCAGTCGATGCCTGCAGTCGATGCCTGCGCCGCGCGCTGCGGCGCGCACCCCGCATAGCCGGCTCACCGACCTTCCATGACCGGCAATTGCTCGATGGCCCGGAAACCCGCTCGCTTACGCCAGCGAATACGCGAATCCTCTGTCGCCAATTCAAGCTTCGGCCAACGCTGCAACAAGGCTTGCAGCGCGCACTTGCCCTCCATACGCGCGAGCTGGTGGCCGAGGCAAAAATGCATCCCGGCACCGAAGGCGATGTGCCGGTTCGGCTTTCTCTCGAGATCGAGCTTTTCCGGATGATCGTTGGCTTGCGGATCAAAATTTCCGGCGGCCAGCATGGGCATGATTTTTTCGCCCTTCTTCAACCGAACGCCCCCTAGCTCCACATCCTTTCGCACGAAGCGCGGCTTGGTGAACTGCACCGGGGACACGACCCGCAGAAATTCCTCGACGGCGAGATTGGCGCGGCTCCAATCCTCTTCCAGCCAATCGCGCAGTCCAGGATTACGCAGAAGCTCGTAAACGGACCCGCTGATGAGA
Organism: Xanthobacteraceae bacterium; assembly: GCA_035503415.1. Taxonomy (GTDB): domain Bacteria; phylum Pseudomonadota; class Alphaproteobacteria; order Rhizobiales; family Xanthobacteraceae; genus BOG-931. The sequence goes on along the minus strand of DATJTL010000206.1, from coordinate 2,868 downwards.
TGCGTCGTGGTTTCGTGACCGGCGAACAGCAACAGGAACAGCATCGCCACCATCTCGTCGCCGCTGATGCGTCCGCCTTCCTTTTCGACACGCACAAGCTCGGCGATCAGTCCTGAGCCGCCCTCTACGCGCGCGGCCTCCAGGCGCTCCGCCATGTAGCGCTTCATGGCAAAAAACTTCGGAAAGGCGCCGAAGAAGCTAAAGGCGTTCGTGAAACGCGTGAGGCCGCCGGCCCAGGCCGAAAATTTCGGCCGGTCGGCAAGCGGCAACCCAAGAAGCTCGCAGATCACCGAAAGCGGCAGCTTTCGCGCATAGTGGTCGACGAGATCGACGGGACTGCCTTCCGCGAACAATTCGTCGGCCAGCTCGCCGGCAATCGTCAAGATGCGAGGCTCCATTTCCAGAACGGCCCGCCGGCGAAACGCCTCGTCGACGATACCCCTCAAGCGCGCATGGTTCGGCTCGTCGTTCGTCAGCATGTTGTTGGAGAACGTGCGCACGATTTTCGGCATCCACCACTGAATCCCGGCGACGGCGCCGTCATCCTTGCGGAGCGTGAATGTCTCGCTGTCTCTCAACACCTGGTTGGCCAGGGCCTGCGTCGTGGTCGCCCAAACCTTGCCGACAAGCGGGAAGCGAACCTCGACGACCGATCCAGCCGCGCGCAGCTTCTCGATCCCTGCGGCCGGATTGCGGAAGTACTCCTGACTGGTGAAATCCGCTTGGAGCGTCATGGTGGATCCTTGGTCGATTCTTGTTCGATTCTTGGAGTCAGACGAGCATATCGGCCGCAGGATCGAGCATCCTTTGGTGGCTGTTTGGTGGCTGTTTGGTGGCCCGCGCGGAGCCGACTTCGACTTTCTGAAGAAGCTTAGCCCGCCGCCAGTCCGGTCAATAAAGAATCAGACCGCGACCGCGGCCTTGATGTGCGGGTGCGGATCGTAACCCTCGAGCGCAAAATCCTCGTACGCCAGCGCGAACAGGTCCTTCGCGGCGGGATTGATCGAAAGCCTCGGCAGGGAGCGCGGCGGCCGCGTCAGTTGCAGGCGCGCCTGTTCGAGATGGTTGAGATAAAGGTGCGCGTCGCCGACGCTATGAATGAACGAGCCGGGCTTCAATCCGCTCACGTGAGCGACGGCGAGCGTCAGCAGCGCATAGGAAGCAATATTGAACGGCACGCCGAGAAACACGTCGGCCGAGCGCTGATAGAGCTGGCACGACAGCGCCCCCTCGGCGACGTTGAACTGAAACAGGCAGTGGCAGGGCGGCAGCGCCATACTCTCGATTTCCGCCGGATTCCAGGCAGTCACGATCAGCCGGCGCGAGGCCGGATTGCGGCGGATCTGGTGCAGCACGTCGGCGATTTGATCGATGTGCGTTCCGTCCGGTGCCGGCCATGATCGCCATTGGCGGCCGTAGACCGGGCCGAGATCGCCGTTCTCGTCGGCCCACTCGTTCCAGATGGAGACGCCGTGCTCATTGAGATATTTGACGTTGGTGTCGCCGCGCAGAAACCAGAGCAGCTCATAGATGATCGATTTGACGTGCAGCTTCTTGGTGGTGACCAGCGGAAAGCCGTCGGCGAGATCGAAACGCATCTGATGGCCGAAGATCGAGCGCGTGCCGACGCCGGTGCGGTCGCGCTTTTCCACGCCCTCATCGAGCACACGCCGCATCAAGTCGAGATACTGCCGCATCGTCTGGTTTCGGTCCGCGAGTCGCCCGGCGACTCTAACGCCATTTGAGCGCGCGTCGAAGGGAGCGCAAGACCGCAGTGGATAGTGGCAGCCCGCAGCGCCGGCTCAGCACACGTCCATCGCCACTTCGCCCAAGCCGTCGACGGTGAACACTGCGCGCTCGCCCGGGGCGATCGAAACCGTCGCAATCAGGCTGCCAGTGATCACCACCATGCCGGCTTTGAGGCCGCGTCCACGCTCGGCCAGAAGATTGGCGAGCCAAGCCAGCGTCGCGCACGGATCTTCCGCCCTGCCCTCGCCCACGGCTTTGCCGTTCATCGTCAGGCGTCCAAAGATGCCGACAAGACGCTCGACCGGGACGGCTTCGGCCGCGCCGATGACCACACCGCCGTTCCAGCAATTCTCAACAATCAGCGAGGTCGCCTCGGTCGTCTTGTAATCGGCATTGCGGTCCTCGATCAGTTCGAACGCCGGCATCGCGCCCGCCACGGCCGTCGCGGCGGTGTCCCGGCTCCACGGCGCGCCCGATGCCGGCAAATCAGCGCCGAGTTGCAGCGCGATTTCGCTCTCGATGCGCAGGTTGACGAAATCGGCCGCCCGCAATTGCGCCGGCGAGCGATGGATCGTTCGCGCGAAGATCGCCCCGCCGCAGGGATGATCGATGCCCATCAACTGCTGCATCACTTTCGTCGTCGTGGCGATTTTTGCCCCGGCGACTGCGCCGTAAACCGGCTCGGCCAAGCGGTAATAAAGCTCCTGCGCGGCATACGCCTCGTTGATTGAAACGGGCCGCAAATCCGCGGGCAAGTTGCGATAGGGCAGACGATCCTGCCGCGCTTGCCACATCCACTGCGCCATGGCGTGTAGACTGTCGCTCTTATGCACTAGCCCGGCTCACAATCTTCGATCCCGAACGCCCGCACCATCGGGCTTTTTGCGCGCAAATGCTACCGCTCGCGATCGTTTCGGGACCGCATCGGCCGCAGACCGCCGGCAGCCGTCCGCTCTTTTTTCGGCAACCATTTGCGCATATATTCGGCCTGCTGGCGCAAGCCAGCTATGGTGATAAATGGCCGTCGTAATAAACCTTTCGGACCCGGGGGCGGTACCCGGCGACTCCACCAATCTCACGGGGTCGAAATAGGATCGACGAGGGCGTAAAGGACGCGCT
>DATJTL010000205.1:0-8961 GCA_035503415.1 Xanthobacteraceae bacterium | reverse complement strand
AGGCGCGAGCGAGAAGGACGCAAGTCATGACCACCCCAGCCAAACCGACGGACGCAGCCCAACCGCGCGAGGCTACGCCACCGAAGTCCGAAAAGGACCGCGTCGTCATCTTCGACACTACGCTCCGCGACGGCGAGCAGTGCCCCGGCGCCACCATGACGCACGAGGAGAAGCTCGAAGTCGCCGAGTTGCTCGATCAGATGGGCGTCGACATCATCGAGGCCGGTTTTCCGATCGCATCGGAAGGCGACTTCGCCGCCGTCAACGAGATCGCCAAGCGCACCAAGAACGCAGTCGTCTGTGGGCTCGCCCGTGCCGGCTTCAACGACATCGACCGCGCCGGTGAGGCGATCAAGCCTGCCCGGCAATCGCGCATCCACACCTTCATCTCCACCTCGCCGGTGCACATGAAGTGGAAGCTGCAATTGCCTGCGGAGAAGGTCTACGAGATGGTGGTCGGCTCGGTGACGCGGGCGCGCAAATACACCGACAACGTCGAATGGTCGTGCGAGGACGGCACCCGCACCGAGCACGATTTCCTCTGCCGCTGCATCGAGGCGGCGATCAAGGCCGGCGCCACCACGATCAACATTCCCGACACCGTCGGCTACACCGTGCCGGAGGAGTATTTCGCGCTGATCAAGATGGTGCGCGAGCGCGTGCCCAATTCCGACCAGGCGCGCTTCTCGGTGCACTGCCACAACGACCTCGGCATGGCGGTGGCAAATTCACTCGCCGGCGTGCGCGCCGGCGCGCGGCAGATCGAGTGCACCATCAACGGCATCGGCGAACGCGCCGGCAACGCCTCGCTGGAGGAAGCGGTGATGGCGATGCGGGTGCGCAACGACGTGATGCCGTACTGGACTGCCGTCGATGCCACCATGCTGACGCGGGCGTCGAAGCTCGTCGCCGCCGTCACCTCGTTCCCGGTGCAGTACAACAAGGCGATCGTCGGGCGGAACGCGTTTGCCCACGAGAGCGGCATCCATCAGGACGGCATGCTCAAGCACACGCAGACCTACGAGATCATGACTCCCGAGGACGTCGGCGTGAAGCAGACCTCGCTGGTCATGGGCAAGCATTCCGGCCGCCACGCCTTCGTGCACAAGCTGGAAGAACTCGGCTACAAGCTCGCCGGCAATCAGCTCGAAGACGCCTTCGTGCGCTTCAAGGCCTTGGCCGACCGCAAGAAGCACGTCTACGACGAGGATATCGAGGCCCTGGTCGACGAGGAGATCGCGACCGCCCAAGACCACATCAAGCTGGTGTCGCTGTCGGTGATAGCCGGCACGCGCGGGCCGCAGCGCGCCACCATGAAGCTCGACGTCGACGGCAAGTCGATGATCGAGGAACGCGAAGGCAATGGACCCGTCGACGCGATTTTCAACTGCATCAAGGCGATGGTGCCGCATGAGGCGACACTCGAGCTTTATCAAGTTCACGCGGTGACCGAAGGCACCGATGCCCAGGCCGAGGTCTCGGTGCGGCTGTCGGAGAACGGGCGTTCAGTGACCGCCAAGGGCGCCGATCCCGACACGCTCGTCGCCTCGGCCAAAGCGTATATCGCCGCGCTCAACAAGCTCGTGGCGCGCCGGCTGCGCGCCGGCAAGCTCGAGCCGATCGCCGTCGGCGAACGCCGCATCCATTCGACGGATGCGGGGTAAACGAATCTCGCCTCTCCCGCCACGCGGGAGAGGTCAAGCGCCCCGCTTGGAATCGCGCCCACAATGTCCTAGATACGGGTCGCGCGGCGCCTGGTGGGCGCCGCAAGCGTGGTGGAAGTGCCTAACCTCCTGCAATCTCTCGGTTAGGGCGCATAGCTCAGTTGGTAGAGCAGCTGACTCTTAATCAGCGGGTCCAAGGTTCGAGTCCTTGTGCGCCCACCACCCACGCCACGGCGCAAAAGGCCCTTCGAAGGCCGCCCAAATAGCGCCGGTTTGGCAGGCTCTCGCGGCTATCGGGAGTCTTCTGGACGCCCAGACTGGAGTCGGGCAGCCGTTTTTGGCCAAAGACCGCTCGTTGGCGCGGCAGCGATACCGGCGCCCACGGCGATGGCCGCATCGCCGTGAACCATCACGCGGGCCGTGGCGGAAGAAGATAAAGAGTAATGGCAAAAACCGCATAGACAAGGACGAGCAGAACGCCAACAAACCAGGCCGAGCGGCCCCCACTGGTAACGAACGCCGCAACGAGTGTCGCGATAAAGACCATAACGACTGCTCCGGGCCAGAATTGCAGGTCCATGGGGCTCGGCCCGACAAAATAACTAAGAAGCACGAGCACGGGGCCAACGAACAGCGCGATCTGCGTAGCACTCCCCAGCGCAATGCTGACACTCAAGTCGAGGCGGTCCTTGCGTGCTGCGGAAAATGCAACTGCCATTTCGGCGGCCGCGCCGACGAGGGCTACGACGATAAAACCAACGAAAGCCGGACTCATTCCGAACGTGTTGGCAGCTTCTTGAACCGAATCCACGAATATCTCGCTCACCAGCGCGACGAGTACAGTCACGACAGCGAGCGTGCCCAGGGCAAGACCCATAGGCCATGGCGGCTCGCTCTTTGTTTCGCCGTGCTCGGCGCCAGCGAATACTTCGCGGTGCGTTTTAAGGGAGAACAGCAAGCCCAGGCCATATCCGAGGATGAGCAGCACGGCCAAGCTCAGGCTGAGCGCGTTGGTTAGCCCCGCGCCCGCCACCAGATCGCTTTTTGCGATCGCCGAAGGACTGACAAGCGCAATGGCGGCAAGCAAGAGCAGGCCCGCATAGAGGCGCGCTCCAGCGCGATTGTATTCCTGTACATGATGCTTGAGTCCGCCAAGAAGGAAGGACGCGCCCAGCATGAAAAGCGAATTGGTGACGATGGCGCCAGCTATGGTGCCCTTCACGAGGGTATATTGGCCCGCTCGGAGCGCCGCGATGGCAATGATCAATTCCGTCAAATTCCCCAACGTTGCATTGAGTAGGCCGCCTACGGCGTCACCGGTCTTTTCGGCAACCGACTCTGTGGCGTGGCTTAGCAACCCAGCTAGAGGAATCGTCGCAAGCACCGACAGAACGAACAGCAGCGTGTGCGCCGAGGGTGCGAGTTTGGCGGCAATCAAAACTACCGGCACAAACAGCAGCAACCACAATATCGGGTTGCGCCAAACCTCCCTCAGTAGAACATTCATGCCCACCTCGGTCGGCGTTCGAGGACAGCTCATCCGGCGAATGTAGCCAAGGTACGCGCGCGTCATTGCGGGCGCTTCGTCGCGATGATTCACTGCGATCGTGTTCGAATCAGCGGATGGACCGCTTTCGATCGAGTGCGCCAATTATGGGAATTGCAGCGTTGCGTCCCAATTTCATCGCACCAGGACATGGCCATTGCCACGTTGAGATCGGCTGTGACGGCCCTTCCGTCCTCCCGGGCAAATGAGGTTGATGTCGCTCTGCCGCTTGCTCTCCAGGCGGCCGCCCCCGCTTTCTGATATCGGCAGCTGCAACCGGATCGCATAGGCGGTGCCGGTATCGGCAACTTCAAGCTCAGCACACAGCGATTCAGCAAAACTACGCATCAGGCGGGAGCCCATACCGGAAACCGGACGTTCGTCCACGCTGAGAATGGGTAGCTGGTTCTGGCCGTTGTCTTTGACCTCAATGACGAGCCTGTCGCCGCTTGTGCGTTTGCAATCTATACAAATAGCGCCGCGCCCGTCCGCCGGATGGGAGTGCTTCAACGAATTGATTATCGCTTCAACGATGAACGAGCCGATCAGGCGTGCTCGCTTGGCGGAAAATGCGATCCCGTTCTCACAATTAAAGGTAATCCGCTGGTTGGCGCTGTTGATCAGAGAATGCTCGGCAGCATCGATTATCTCGCGCAGATGCACGCTAAACTCGACCATTCCGCTCGAGCCGGGATCCATCAAGAGGCGATGCAGCCGCCCCAACGCATCTATTCGCAAAGACAGGTGCAGCAGCGAACGGCGAATTGAAATCGGTTCGGCCGGCTTGCAAGCCGACAGAGCTGAAATCTCCGAACGAACCAAGCCCGCGATGATGGCGAGGCTGTTGGCAATTCTGTGATCGGTTTCGAGGATCAAGTCAGCCTGGCCGCGTGGCTCAAGATTGCCGGCGTTGCCGATAAGCGCTGTCTGCATGAACGCCCCTCGCGCGCTCGGTTGCTTCACTGCGAATGATGGATATCTTTTAACGTATTTGGCGGAGACCGCGATTTATCAAAGGAATATTTGATGCAAACTAAGGTATAGTCGGGCGGTGCCGGTCGCCGCCTCCGCCAAAACCGCGGAGGGTGGTCCGGGTATGGATTAGGAGCAGCCGGGGCCGCTCAGCAGCGCAACATCCAAAGGTATATGGCGCTGACCGTATCGAGCAGCTTTGAAATGCATAGGCGTAATAGACGACGGGACGATATTGATTTCTTCTTCATTCCAATTAGTTGAATAGAACAGAACAGCGTAAAACATCCGGCTTTCGATGAAGGGGTTCGTCGTCTGCTCATAGACGATCGAAGAGGGGTGTGATGCATCCACGCAGAGACCGGAAAAGCGCCTTTCGTTCGTGAAACTGGCTGCGAACGTTTTCGGCTGCAAACGTTTTCTGACTGCAAACGCCTTGATTTTCGCGGCAAAGCCCACTTCGTCGACAAAGACTGGAGCTGACGATGTACGGCAATTTCGGCTTACCCATTTCGGAACCTTTCCGCAGCGAGGACCTGTTGGTAGATAAGATTCCGCGGCGTGGCCCGATGACTTGGCAGGTCCGTCGAGCCGAGTACTACATCGAGATGCATTGGAATGAGCCAATAACCATCGAAAGGCTCGTGCGGGCGACAGCCGCGAGTGCGCGCAGCATCTTTCTTCATTTCAAAATCAGCAGAGGGCAGTCGCCGATGTCGTTCGTCAAGGAGGTGCGGTTGCAGCACGCGCGCGAGATGCTGCAGCAGACCGGTCCCGCCCATACCGTAACCGGCACGGCGGTCGCCTGCGGGTTCGGCAATCTGGGGCATTTTTCCGGCGATTATTTCAAGCGCTTTGGCGAACTTCCATCCGAAACCCTCCGGCGCAGCAAGTGTCTTTTGCCAACCTAGGGCTGAACAATCCTGTCGTCGGCTGGAGATCGAATTTTCGAGGACCGCAACGATGACGCCGACACCTCAGATCAAGATAGGCAGCAAATCGGTCGAGCTGCCGAGCGCTAAGCAGCTCCAACAAGAGATCGCGTTGAAGGAGGCGGAGAAGGCAAAGCTCGCAATGCGGGACCGAAGCGCGGCCGATGCGGAGAAGCAAGCACTGCTGGAGAAGCTTTCGAAGCCGTCCGGCGTATCCGATGAAGAGCGCTTGGAGCGCGCGGTAGCCATAATCAAGCGTGCGGCGAACAACGGCGTAATGGAGGTCGAGGTCGCACGCTTTCCGAACAGCCTTTGCACGGATCGCGGCCGCGCCATAAACCAGCAGGAGCCCGGTTGGGAGAGTACCCTTACCGGCGTTCCGAGGGAACTCTTCGAATTTTGGCAGACATATCTGAAGCCGAATGGCTTCAAACTGCGAGTTCGGATCACCGACTTCCCGGGTGGAATTCCGGGAGACGTGGGAATGTCGCTGAGTTGGGGGTGAAGAGTGCTTCTTTGCAATGCCGATCGAGAAGTTTGCGGCATTTAGAGGCGGGCTTAATCGATGATGTGATAGCCGCCATCGATGTAGAGCGTTTCGCCGGTAATCAGCCGCGCCGCGTCGTGGGCGAGAAACGCGGTCGCGACGCCGACATCATCGATGCTTACCAGGCTGCGAGCCGGCGCTTTGGCTTTAGCCTTGTCGAGCAGTTCATCGAATTCCGGAATCCCTGATGCCGCCCGGGTTGCCAATGGGCCCGGCGAAATCGCGTGTACGCGGATCCCCTTGGGTCCGAGTTCGGCGGCGAGGTACCGGACGGCGCTTTCTAAGGCCGCCTTGGCAACTCCCATGATATTGTAATTTTTGACCACCATTTGGCTGCCGTAATACGTCATCGTGAATAGTGTTCCGCCCTCGCGCATCAGGGGTTCCGCGAGATGCGCCATGCGGAGAAACGTCCAGCAGGATACGTCCATGGTGGTGAGGAAGTCTTCCCGTCCCACGTCGACGACGCGTCCTTGCAAAGCATCCTTAGGTGCAAATGCGATCGAGTGCAGCGCGAAATCCAGCCGTCCCCACTCTTGGTTTATGCGCTCGAATACCGCCTCCAATTGGCCGGGTACCCGCACATCGAGAGGCATCACGATTTTCGCCTCGAGAGAGCGCGCGAGCGGCTCGACATATTTTTTTGCCTTGTCGTTGAGATAGGTGACGGCGAGTTCGGCTCCGAACGCCCGGAAGGCCTTCGCGCAGCCCCAGGCAATCGACTGATCGTTCGCTATGCCGATAACAAGCCCCTTTTTGCGCTCGAGAAGCTTGGCCCGAGCTTGAGGGATCATGAAACAGCTCCTTTGATCGCGCGTCCGCCGGTGCCGGAGGCTCACGCAGAACTAACCGCGCGCCGAGTCGGCGACGGTCTTTTCCATTCGAACTTCGCCTTGACGCGTCCAGAGTGTCACTAACTCCCAGGCAATCGCCAGGATGATCGGACCAATAAAAAGTCCGATCAATCCATGCACCAGGATGCCGCCAACAAGCCCAATCAAGACCACCGGCATCGGCGTCTTAAGACCGTGGGCCATAATGAGCGGGCGCAGGATATTGTCGACCAGGCTCACCGGCACCATGTAGGCCGCAAAGAGAATTGCCGCTGTCGGCGTCATCGCAAAAAAGCCCCAGATGACGAGAGGCACGATGACGATCGCGCTGCCGACCTGCACGATGCCGAGAATAAGCACCAACAGGCTGATCACACCCGCGCCCGGTACGTGCGCAACCATCAAGCCAATGCCGGCGAGCAGTGCCTGGAGCAGCGCGACGCCGATCACGCCGCGGGCCAAGTTTCGTATGCTGAGGCCCACCAGGTCGACGAATTCATCGCCGTGCTCCGTCGCAAGCCGGCGAAAGACCAACCTCGCCGACCGGACCAGAGAAGGCCCGGGAATGAAAAGAAAGCCGGCGATCACGACAGCCCCCATGAACTTCAACATGCCCAATCCGGCGTCGCTTGCGAAGATGAGGAGACGGCTGCTGATCGACCTCAGGTGCGGCGCAATTTGTACGAGAACGTCGCGCAGGTTGGTCGAGGCCAGATACCAGAGCTCATAAGCCTTGTCGCCGATCAATGGCAAACGCTTGACCGACTCGAACGGCGCCGGGATCGTCAGGGCACCGGAGTCAAGACGCTGCGCCAACGACCGCAGGCTGGCGATCAAACTGAGGCTCAGCCAAGTCGCCGGTCCTATAAGAAGCAGCATGCATACGGCGGTGACGAGTAGCGCGGCAACGACGGGGTTTACATGAAGCGCGGTAACGAGCCATCGAAACGCAGGATAGAGGATGACGACGAGGATGATGCTCCACGCAATGAGCGTCAGCAGCGGCTGGACAACGATAATGCTCCAATACGCCAGAAGAGCCAGGCACGATATCTTCACGGTATGGTCGATGAAATTGGTGTCCGTCGGTTGTGATTGGGTCATCCGCTGGATCGTGCTCATTACTCTACACTCCTGAGCGTGTGGCGCATACGAGCCGCGCTCCGGTCGTGGCAGACGGCGGTTTTCGTTCTAAAACAGCATTGCCCCTTTGCAACCGACGAGACGCCACTTTCGGCGCGCGGTCGGTGATTTTGGCAGTTCTTGATCGAAGTTTGCGTCGGGCGCGTATCGCGCGCGACGCCCTATGGAACGGTGAAACCGGCCTTTGCGTTCCCGTTAGGCACGAAAACGCCGTTACGGCGCTGCGATGTGGTTGTCTCGTCGGCTATAAAAGCGGTCATTGCTCCAAAAGAGGTAGCCCTTGAGTATAGGAGCGTGCTGATCGTTTCGGGAAATTCAGCCAGATTCCAGCAATTGTCCTCGTTCACTCCTCTATTTTGGATCGATGCCAGCGCGGTATGTTGACTGATATCGACACATCATGATGTGAAAATAAAATTCATTATCTATCCAAACGGGTAAGTGACAGATACCAACGTCTATGTCGATATAACGCCGACAAAAAGTGCGATCCGTATTATAAGTGACAGATACCAACGTCTATGGCGATGTGACGCGGATAAAAAGTATGATCCGCATTCCGGGACTGTGCAATGAGTGGTTCTGTCAATCGAAAGGCCGTAGTGTTTGTTGTTGATGACAGTGACGATGTCCGCAAGGGCCTGAAGGCGCTTGTCGAGGCGGTGGGTCTGCAGTGTGAAGTATTCGACTCACCACGGGAGTTTCTCAAGCGTGAAATTGCCAAGCGGCCGTGTTGTCTGTTGTTGGACGTGCGATTCCCGGAAATAAGCGGGCTTGACGTTCAGAGAGAATTGGCTGGTTTGCCAAGACAGATTCCGGCGATCATCATGACCGGACACGGCGATATTGCGATGTCGGTGAAAGCAATGAAAGCCGGCGCCATCGATTTTCTGACCAAGCCGCTGCGCGAACAGGATGTTCTGGACGCAATCTATTCTGCCCTCGATCGGGATCGCAATCATTTGCAAGCCGAGGAACGGCTCATAGAGCTGCGGGTCCGCCTCGAAACGTTAAGCGGGCGCGAGCGCGAGATCATGCCGCTCGTGACCTCAGGCCTATTGAACAAGCAGATTGCCGCGGAGATCGGACTGAGTGAGGTGACCGTGAAAGTACACCGTCACAATTTGATGCAGAAGCTGGGCGCGAAATCGTTACCGGAGCTCGTGCGAATGGCGGATTTGCTCGGCGTGCGCCGTGGCTCGGGAGCCGCGCTGCGCAAGGTGCTCTGCGCGAAATAGATTCGCGCGGGATCGAGCCGCGGTTCGCGGCCTTTGCGGGCAGGGTTGCAGGCCGGCGACGAACCGCAGGGTCATTGCTGTTGGGC
>DATJTL010000204.1:0-16518 GCA_035503415.1 Xanthobacteraceae bacterium | reverse complement strand
GCGTCGCTTCTAGCGGCGAGTGCCGCAATCCATAACCGCTACTTGTGAATATGGATTCCCGGCGCGCCGCGTTGCGGCGCCCCGGAATGACCGGTCACTCCGCCACCACGCCTGCGGGCGCGGTTTCCAGATTGAACGCGGCGGCGAACAAAGCGCGCGTGTAATCGCTTTTCGGGTTCTTGAAGAGCTCGGCGGCGGCGCCGGCTTCTACCACCTTGCCGTGCCGCATCACCAGAAGCCGGCTCGCCAGCGCGGCGACGACGCGCAGATCGTGCGAGATGAACAGATAAGTCAGATTGCGCCGCTTCTGCAATTGGCGCAGCAGATCGACCATCTGCGACTGGATCAGCATGTCGAGGGCGCTGGTCGGCTCGTCGAGCACGACGAAAGTCGGCTCCAGCACGATGGCGCGCGCCACCGCGATGCGTTGGCGTTGACCGCCTGAGAATTCGTGCGGGAAGCGCGAGCGCGTCGTCGGATCGAGACCGACATCGCCGAGCGCGTCGACGACGCGCGCGTCGCGCTCGCCCCGCGTCATGTGCGGATGGTGGACGACCAATCCTTCCTCGATGATTTCGGCGACCGACAGCCGCGGCGACAGCGAGCCGTACGGATCCTGGAATACGATCTGCATGTTGCGGCGGAACGGCCGCATTTGCTTGAACCGCAGCCCTTGCAGTTCGTTGCCCATGAACACAATCGGCCCTTGCGATGAAATCAGGCGCAGAATGGCCAGGCCCAAAGTGGTCTTGCCGGAACCGGATTCGCCGACGACGCCGAGCGTCTCGCCTTGGCGCAGATCAACGCTTACGCCGTCGACCGCCTTGATGTGGCCGACCACTTTACGAAGCACGCCGCGCTTGATCGGAAACCAGACTTTGAGGTCGGTCGCCTGCAAGACCATCGGCGCGTCGGGCTGCGGCGGCGCCGGATCGGGCTTCGGCTCGGCGGCCAACAACGCGCGCGTGTAAGGATGCGCCGGCGCTTCGAACACGCGCTCGACCGCGCCGTGTTCGACGATTTTGCCTTCCTTCATCACGCAGATCTTTTGCGCGATCTTGCGCACGATGCCGAGATCGTGGGTGATGAACAACAGCGACATGCCGAGCCGTTTGCGAAGTTCTGCCAACAACGCGATAATCTGCGCCTGTACGGTGACGTCGAGCGCGGTGGTCGGCTCATCAGCGATGAGCAGATCGGGCTCGTTGGCGAGCGCCATGGCGATCATGACGCGCTGGCGCTGGCCGCCGGAAAGCTGATGCGGGTAGGCGCCGAGCCGGCTTTGTGGATCGGGAATGCCGACCTGGCCAAGCACTTCGAGCGTGCGTGCGCGCGCCGCGGCGCCGGTCAATCCGCGGTGCAGGAGCAAAATCTCGCCGATCTGCTTTTCGATGGGGTGCAGCGGGTTCAGCGAGGTCATTGGTTCCTGGAACACGATGGTGATGTCGTCGCCGCGCACGCGCTGCATGTCGCGCTCGGAAAGCGGCAGCAGGTCGCGGCCCTTGAAGGCAATGCTGCCCGAGGGATGCCATGCTGCCGGATATGGCAGCAGCTTAAGGATCGACAGTGCCGTGACCGATTTGCCGGAGCCGGATTCGCCGACCAGCGCCACGGTCTCGCCCTTGCCGATGTCGAAAGAGACGCGGTCCACAGCGAGCGTGTCGTGGCCGCCGGCGCGGAACGCCACGGAAAGGTCGCGGATGCAGAGCAGGGGGGCGGCGCTCATCGGAACGTCTTGCGCGGGTCGAAGGCGTCGCGGATGGCTTCGCCGACGAAGATCAGAAGCGACAGCATCAGCGCGACGGTGAAGAAGCCGGTCAAGCCGAGCCACGGCGCCTGCACGTTGGCTTTGCCCTGCGACAACAGCTCGCCGAGCGAGGGCGAGCCGGGCGGCAGCCCGAAGCCAAGGAAATCGAGCGCGGTCAGCGTCATCACCGACGACGACATGATAAACGGCAGGAACGTCATGGTCGCCACCATGGCGTTGGGCAGCAGGTGACGAAACATGATGACGGCATTCGACACGCCGAGCGCGCGCGCCGCCTGGATATATTCGAAATTGCGTCCGCGCAGGAATTCGGCGCGAACCAGACCGACCAGCCGCACCCAGGAGAACAACAAAAGAATCCCGAGCAGCACGAAGAAGCCGGGCACCAGCACCGACGAGATGATGAGCAAGAGATAAAGCTCCGGCACCGAGGTCCAGATTTCGATGAAGCGCTGGAACAACAGATCGGTCCAACCGCCGAAATAGCCTTGCACGGCGCCGGCAGCGACGCCGATCATCGAAGACACGATCGTCAGAATGAGGCCGAACAGCACCGAGATGCGGAAGCCGTAGATCAGGCGCGCCAGGACGTCGCGGCCCTCGTCGTCCGTGCCGAGCCAATTATATTCGAGGTCGCGGCAGCCGTGCAGGTGCTTGCGTTGCACCACCGGTTTGCATTGCGCCTCGGTGAGCCACCAGGTCGGCGGCGACGGCGCCGGCGTCGGCAGATCGAGGTTGTGCGTGTCGTAGGAGTACCGGATTGGCGGCCAGATCATGGTGCCGCCTTTACCGGTAATCAGCTTCTGCACATATGGATCGCGATAATCGGCGGCGGTCTGAAAGTCGCCGCCGAACGCGGTTTCCGGATAGCTGAAGAAAACGGGGAAATAGGACTTGCCGTCGTAGCGGATATAAAGCGGCTTGTCGTTGGCTATGAAATTGGCAAGCAGCGAGAGCACGAACAGGACAAGGAAAATCCAGAACGACCAGTAGCCGCGCCTGTTGGCCTTGAAATTCCGCCACCGCCTGGCGTTGAGCGGCGAAAATTCAAAGCCCTTCGGCGGCGCCGGCAGGCCGACCGGGCCGATCGCCTCGACATCGGGGGTGAGTTCCGGCGGCGGGCGCCCGCCGGCATCGGCGCGCTCGACGACTTTCTCGGCGTGAGTTTTGACGTCCAACTCACACCTCCCGCGTCTCGAAATCAATGCGCGGATCGATCCAGGTGTAGGTCAAGTCGGAGATCAGATTCACAACGAGGCCGATGAGCGCGAAGATGTAGAGATTGGCGAACACGACCGGGTAGTCGCGGTTGAGCACGCTCTCGAAGCTCAAGAGTCCAAGCCCGTCGAGCGAAAAGATCGTCTCGATCAACAGCGAGCCGGCGAAAAAGGCGCTGACGAAGGCGCCGGGGAAACCGGCGACCACCAACAGCATGGCGTTGCGAAAAACATGGCCGTAAAGCACGCGCCGCTCCGAGCAACCCTTGGCGCGCGCGGTGAGTACGTATTGCTTGCGCAATTCTTCGAGGAACGAGTTCTTGGTGAGCAGCGTCATGGTGGCAAAAGCGGCGAGCCCCATCGACACGATCGGCAGCGTCAGGTGCCAGAAATAATCGAGAATCTTCTGCCACCAGGGGAATTGCGACCAGCCGTCGGAAGTCAGCCCGCGCAGCGGAAAGATGTCGAAGAATGAGCCGCCGGCGAAGAGAATAATGAGCAGGATGGCGAACAGGAATCCGGGAATGGCGTAGCCGACGATGATGACGCCGGAGGTCCAGACGTCAAACTGCGAACCGTCGCGCACCGCCTTGCGGATGCCGAGCGGAATCGAGATCAAATAGCTCAACAACGTCATCCAGATACCGAGCGAGATCGAGACCGGCAGCTTCTCCTTGATCAGCTCCAGAACGCTGACGTCGCGGAAGTAGCTTTTGCCGAAATCGAAGCGCGCATAATTCCACAGCATGATGAAAAAGCGCTCATAGGCCGGCTTGTCGAAGCCGAACTGCTTCTCCAGGCTCTTGATGAATGCAGGGTCGAGGCCCTGCGCGCCGCGGTATTTGGCGTTGACGTCCATCTGCGCGCCGGTTTGCAAGGCGCCGCGCGCGCCGAAATCGCCGCCGGCCGAGCCGGAAATGCGCGAGGTGGCGCCGGTGTCCATGCCGGAAAGCTGGGCGATGACACGCTCGACCGGGCCGCCGGGCGCGAACTGCACGACGACGAACGACACCAGCATGATCCCGAAAATGGTGGGGATCATGAGCAGGATGCGGCGGATGATGTAGGCGGTCATGCTCTCACTCTTTCCCCCTCCGCTGGTGGGGAGGGGTCAGGGGTGGGGGTCAATAAGTCAACTCCATGACGTCGCCGATCCAGCCCCTTCCTAAGCCTCAAGCGGGGCGGGAGCCGGTTGAGTTCTACCCCGGCCTTTGGACCTTCGCGGCCTTGTCGTGGTCATACCACCAGGTATCCGGAATACCGCGGAAATAGCGCGGTTGCGCCGCCGGCCGGCCGAAAACGTCCCAATAGGCGATCCAGTGCGACGGTTTGTACCAGTGCGGAATCCAGTAACGGCCGGAACGGATCACCCGATCGAGCGCGCGGCAGGCGGTGATCAGCGCCGGCCGTGTCGGCGCCGCGATGACGGCGTCGATCAGCGCATCGATGGCGGGATCCGCCATGCCGGCGAGGTTGTTCGAACCCTTGAGTGCCGCGGCTTGCGAGGAAAAGAACGAGCGCAGCGAATCGCCGGGCGTGGCGGAGAAATTGAACCGATCGACGGTGATGTCGAAGTCGAAGCCGTCGCGCCGTGCACGGTATTGCACCGGGTCGACGATGCGCAGGGAGGCGTCGATGCCGAGGATGTTGAGGTTTTTGATGAACGGCATGTGATGCGGTTCGAAGGTCGGCTCGTCGATCAGGAACTCGATGGTGACCGATTCGCCGTTCGGCAACACCCGCTTGCCGTTCTTGATGACGCAGCCTGCGTCCTGCAGCAGCTGCGAGGCCTTGCGCAGCAGCACGCGATCCTGACCGGAGCCGTCCGACACCGGCGGCAAATAAGGCTCGCCGAACACTTCGTCCGGTACCCGCCCGCGAAACGGCTCAAGCAGCGCAAGCTCATCTGGGCTCGGCAAGCCCACAGCCATCATCTCCGAGTTCTGAAACACCGAGACGGTGCGCTGGTAGCAGCCGTACATGATAGTCTTGTTGGTCCATTCGAAATCGAAAGCGTCGCACAGCGCTTCGCGCAGCCGCCGGTCGGCGAATTTCGGCCGCCGGGTATTGATGAACCAGCCTTGCGCGCCGGACGGCGTATCGTCGGGTAGGACGTCCTTTTTGACGCGGCCGTCCTTGACGGCGGGAAAGTCGTAGCGCGTCGCCCAGGTGCGCGAAGTGAATTCCTCGCGGAACAGATAATTCTCGGCGGTGAAACCTTCGAAGCCAACTTCGCGGTCGCGATAATATTCGAAGCGCACGATATCGAAATTGTTCTGGCCACGGCAGACCGGCAGATCGGCGCCCCACCAATCCTTGACGCGCTCGTAGGCGATGTAGCGGCCGGGCTCGAAGCGGCCGACTTTATAGGCGCCCGAGCCGAGCGGCACGTCGAGCGTCGATTGATCAAACGGCTTCGTCATATAATAGGCGCGGGAAAAGATCGGCAGGCCGGCGACGAACAGCGGCACGTCGCGCGCCCGGTGCGGCGCAAAGGTGACGATTACGCTCGCCTCGCCGCTCGTCTTGTCGCTCGCCTTGGCGCCGGTGAAGTCGCGGAGCAGCTGCACGATCAGCGGATGGCCTTTGGCCTTGAGCAGATTGAGCGAGAAGGCGATATCGTCGGCGGTGAGCTGTGTGCCGTCGTGAAACTTGGCTTCGGGGCGGATGAAAAACTCATAGCTGACGCCGTCGGCGGAGCGCCGCACTTTTTCTGCGGCCAGACCGTACATGGCGTCCGGTTCGTCGCCGGAGCGCACCATCAGCGTGGCGAAAGTCAGCTCCATGCCCTGCGCCGCGTCGCCTTTTAGAATGTAGCTGTTGAGCGAGTCGAAGGTGAGGAAGTTCTGATTGAATTGGCGATCGGGCCCGATCTGGGAAAAGATTCCGCCCTTCGGCGCGTTCGGATCGACGTAACGGAAGTGGGCAAAATCGGCCGGATAAGCGAGATCGCCGAAGGCAGAGAGGCCGTGCGATTCGATTTCGCCGTCGGCGCGGGGGTGGCGCCTGCTCGGCGGTGCGGCGAGGACCGCGACACCGGCGGCGAGCGAAAGAACGCGTCGGCGCGTGATTTTGTCCATAGCGACGCAGCTATCCGTCATTCCGGGGTGGCCCGAAGGGCCGAGCCCGGAATCCATAGCCATAGCTGGCGCAGTTGTCGTGAGGGTAGTGAGGATGGAATCCGGACAGCCGCTTCGCGGCTTCCGCAATGACGAAGAAAGCGCGTCTCACTGCCGGCTTCCCGTCTTGGCCGCTTTGGCGGCGTCCCACCACCACACAGTGGGAAATGCCGACGCGCCGTATTTCGGTAGCGGATCGGGATGGCTGAAGCGATCCCAGCGGGCGGTGCGCAATTTGCCGTAGCTCCATTGCGGCACCACGTAGTGATTCCACAACAGCACGCGGTCGAGCGCATGCGTGGCGGCAACGAGATCGGCCCGGCTCTTGGCGAAAACGACTTGATCGATCATGGCATCGACCGCGGGGTTCTTGATGCCGATGTAGTTGGCTGAGCCCGGCTGGTCGGCCGCCTGCGAGCCCCAAAAGCCGCGCTGTTCGTTGCCCGGCGACAACGATTCCGGCCAGGTGAACGTAATGATGTCGTAATCCCAATTGCGCAGCCGGTTCTCGTACTGCACGTCGTCGACGGTGCGCACGCTGACGGTGATCCCGAGCCGATCGAGCGACGGCTTATAGAATAAAAAGACGCGCTCGAAGCTCGGGTCTTCAGCGAGGAACTCGACCGCATAGGGCTCGCCGGTCTTGGCATTGACCAGCCGTTCGCTGCGTACGTCGTAACCGGCTTCGCGAAACAGCCGTATCGCCTCGCGCAAATTGCCGCGCACGGCCTGCGGATTGCCGCCGACCGGATTGGAATAGGCGGTGGTGAAAACCTCGGGCGGCACCTTGTCGCGCACCGTCTCCAGGATTTCGAGTTCGCGCCCGGCCGGCAGGCCCGACGAAGCCAACTCGGTGCCCTCGAAATAGCTGGCGATGCGCTTGTACTGGCCGAAGAAAATCTGCTTGTTCATCTCCTCGAAATCGAACGCGTAGTTGAACGCAAGCCGCACGTGCGGGTCTTGAAATTTCTGCCGGCGGATGTTGAAGACGAAGGCTTGCATCACGCCTTGGCTTACGATGGGAAATTCCTCTTTGATGACGCGTTTGTCCGTGACCGCGGGGAAGTCGTAAGCGGTGGCCCAATTCTTGGCGCTGTTTTCAGTGCGCCAATCGACGGTGTCGGCTTTGAATGCTTGGAGCGCGACGGTGGTGTCGCGAAAATATTCGAACCGCAATTCGTCAAAATTGTCGCGCCCGATATTGACGTTGAGGCCTTTGCCCCAGTAGTTCTCCACGCGCTCGTAGACCACGTTGCGCCCTGCGGAAAATTCCTTGACGCGATAGGCGCCGCAGCCGAGCGGCGGCTCAAGCGTGGTCGCGCCGATGTCGCGTTTGTTGCCGCTCTTGTCGGTGCCTTCCCACCAATGCTTCGGCAGGACCGTTATCTGACCGACGATCTGCGGCAGCTCGCGGTTGCCCGGCGAGTCGAACGTGAAGGTGATTTCGCGATCGCCGGTTTTCTCCGCCTTGACCACGTGCCGATAATAAGCGGCGAATTGCGGGCTGTATTTCTTGAAGGCATCAAAGGAAAAAATCACATCCTCGGGCGTGACCGGCTCGCCGTCGTGCCATTTCGCTTCCGCGCGCAACCGGTAGGAGGCCGAGGAAAAATCGTCCGGATAGCGCACCGCCTCGGCCAACAGTCCGTATTCGCTCGATACTTCGTCGAGCGCCGGCACCGAGAGCGTGTCGTAGATGAAGTCGATGCCGATCGCCAGCGCGCCTTTGATGCCGGCCACCGCGCGGTTGAAATTGTCGAACGTGCCGAGCGCGATCTCGCGCACCGAGCCGCCTTTCGGCGCGGCGGCGTTAACGTAGTCGAATTGCTTGAAGCCGGATTGGTATTTGAGGTCGCCGAACAGCGACAAACCGTGCCGCCACGGTGGATTTGTCGCCGGTTCCTGTGCCAGCGCCCGATCGGCCCAGGCGGGAAGCGCAATCCGCGCGCCGAGCGCGAACGCGGCGGAAGCGAGCAGCGTTCGGCGGTTCACGTCACGCTCCAATGACAAACAGAGTGGGCAAGATTGTAATCGCTCCTCCACCGGCTCCGCAGCAAGGCGGCGCGATTTTGCCGACATGGCCAAGGATCGCGGTGCAGCACCCGCCCGGCGGATGGCGCTGATTATGGGCTTTTTTGCTGCAGCGCCAGCGTGCTCGCAGGTGCCGCGACGAAATGCACTTCACATCCGCGTGCGTCCGTGGCGTGTGCGCCGGTGACGAGAATCGATTACGCAAAGCGCCTATTTCTTTGGCGCGGCGGCGGCCGGCGCAGTGGACGGAGCGGCGGCAGCGGCGACAGGCGGTTTTCCGGCAGCCTTCGGCAGCGGCACCGGATTGTTCGAGAGCGTATCGAGATAGGCGATAACGTCGGCGCGCTGCTTGTCGTTCGAGATGCCGGCGAAGGTCATCGCGGTGCCCGGAACGTCGGCGCGCGGGTCGGTCAGCCATTTGTTTAGCGCATCGAAGGTCCAGGTGCCGCCTTTCGCTTTCAGCGCTGCCGTATAATTGAAACCCGGCGCCGTCGCCACTTTCCGTCCGACGACGCCGTACAGATCGGGGCCGATCTTGGGGCCCTTGCCTTCCTGGAGGTTGTGGCAAATCTGGCATTGCTTGGCGACTTGCGCACCATGTTGCGGTGATGCGCTCGCCAGCAGCGTGTCGAACGGTTGCGCCGGCGCCTTGGCTGTCGCCGGCTGTTCGCCCGTCGTCTCCTTTTTGACCGCGATCACGTAGCCGGGTTTCGCCGGCACCGGCGGGGTGAAGATCGCCCCTGCGGCAATATGCACGGCCAAGAGGACAAGACAGGTTCCCAGCACGGCGCCGAGAATCTTGTTGATTTCGAATGAATTCATCGCTGAATGGCTCCGCGACGGCAGAAGGAGGGCGAGGCAGAGATAGCCGGTTTGCCGCGCGTCTTGCAAGCGGTTGGGGTGCGCTTGAGCGATGGCTGAAGTTCTCATTGTCATTCCCGCGCGCATGGCGGCGAGCCGCCTGCCGGGCAAGCCGCTTGCCGATATCGCCGGGCGACCGATGATCGTGCACGTGCTGCGACAAGCCGAAGCCGCCGCGCTCGGCCCGGTGGTGGTCGCAACCGACTCGGCCGAGATCGAGGCGGTCGTGCACAAGGCCGGCGGGCGTGCGGTGATGACGAGCGCCCGGCATGTCTCGGGCTCCGACCGCGTTTTCGAAGCGCTCGGCAAGGTCGATCCGGGTAAAAGCGCCGAGATCGTCGTCAATGTGCAAGGCGATCTGCCGACGCTTGCGCCTTCCACCATCGCCGCCGCACTGACGTTGCTCGCCGACAATGCGGTCGATATCGGCACGCCGGCGGCGGAAATCACCCGCGCCGGGGAGCGCGATAATCCCGGCGTGGTCAAGGTCGTCGGCACGCCGGTTGGGCCGTCGCGGCTGCGGGCGCTCTACTTCACGCGCTCGACCGCGCCCTACGGCGAGGGGCCGCTCTACCACCATATTGGGCTTTACGCCTTCCGCCGCTCGGCGCTCGAGCGCTTCGTCAAGCTGCCGCCGTCGCCGCTCGAACAGCGCGAAAAGCTCGAGCAGTTGCGCGCGCTCGAGGCCGGCATGCGCATCGACGTAGCGATCGTCGCCGCCGCCGCGCTCGGCGTCGACACGCCGGACGATTTGGCGCGAGCGCGCGCTATGCTATCGGGAAACGCATGAAGAGACGCAAGAAGATCGCATTCCAGGGCGAATCGGGGGCCAATTCGCACATCGCCTGCCAGCAGGCTTATCGGAAATACCAGCCGCTGCCGTGCCCAACCTTCGAGGACGCCTTCGCCACGGTGCGCTCCGGCCGGGCCGAACTCGCCATGATTCCGATCGATAATTCACTCGCCGGCCGGGTCGCCGACATTCATCACTTGATGCCGCGATCCGGCCTTCACATCGTGGCGGAGTGCTTCCTGCCGGTGCAGCATCAGCTGTTGGCGCCCAAGGGCGCGACGCTCAAGACGATCAAGACCGTCGAGAGTCACGTTCATGCGCTCGGCCAGTGCCGCAAGATCATCCGCGCGCTGGGCGTCAAGGCGGTGGTCGCCGCCGACACTGCGGGCGCCGCGCGCGAGGTGGCGGAGGCCGGCGACGTGACGCGTGCGGCGCTTGCCACCAAGCTCGCGGCCAAGATCTACGGCCTCAAGACCCTGAAGAAGAACGTCGCCGACGACGCCCACAACACCACGCGCTTCGTCGTGCTCGCCCGCAAGCCGCAATGGGCCAGCCGCAAGGTGCGGCGCGTGATCACGACCTTTGTGTTCGAGGTGCGCAATATTCCTGCCGCGCTCTACAAGGCCCTCGGCGGCTTTGCCACCAACGGCGTCAACATGACCAAGCTCGAAAGCTACATGCTGGGCGGCCGCTTCACCGCCACGCAGTTCTACGCCGATGTCGAAGCGCATCCGGAGGATCGGCCGCTGAAGCTCGCACTCGAGGAGCTGCGCTTCTTCTCGCGCGAGGTGCGCATTCTCGGGGTTTATCCCGGCCATCCCTTCCGCCGCAGCGCGACGCAGGGCGACGCCGATTGATCTGCGGTCGCCTTTAGCGCGTAAGGGTTGAGGTGTTTCGGCCGATATCTCGAAAGCTATAAATCGGGAGTCAGTCTTTCGCCACACTACCTTGACGGGATTTCATCCCGTGCCCCATTGTGACGTGGGTCCAAGAGCCGCGGACAGCGGCCGGGCATCGGCGGGAGGTTGAAGTCGCACATGCGGAAGCCCTGGGGGATTCTGGTCCTGGTCGCGCTCATCGCCGCCGGCACGGCGGGCGCCGCCTATTGGTGGCGCGTGGGGCGCTTCATCGAATCGACCGACGACGCTTTCGTGCAGGCCGATATCTCTGCCATCAGCCCCAAGGTCGAAGGCTATGTGCGCGAGGTGCACGTCACCGACAATCAGCAGGTGAAGGCCGGCGATGTCCTGGTGGTGATCGACGATCGCGATTTCACCGCGCGCGCCGATCAGGCGCGCGGCAGCCGCGATGCCGCGCACGCCGCGCTCGCCATGCTCGAAACCCGCCGCAACTGGCAAAAGGCGGTGATCGAGCAGGCCGCTGCCGCGGTGGCGAGCGCCGAGGCGGAGCTGCACCGCTCTCAGCTCGAGCTGACGCGCCAGCGCAATCTCAGCAAGATGGATGTGGCGAGCCGGCAGAAATTCGAATCCGCCGAGGCCGATGCCGAGAAGGCCGATGCCGGCATGAATCGCGCCCGCGCCGCGCTCGCCGCCGAGCGCGATCAGCTCGCCGTGCTGGATGCCGAGCGCGTGCAGGATCAGGCGAAGGTAAAGCAGGCGGAGGCGGCGTTGCAGCTGGCGAAGAACGATCTCGACGACACCGTGATCCGCGCGCCGATCGACGGCGTCGTCGGCAATAAGGGCGTCGAGATCGGCCAGCTGGTCAAGCCCGGCACCTTGCTGCTGGCGCTGGTGCCGCTGCCCAACGTCTATGTCGTCGCCAACTTCAAGGAGACGCAGCTCGCCGGCATCCGGCCGGGGCAGCCGGTCAGCGTCACCGTCGATGCTTTGCCGGGCAAGACGCTGCGCGGCTATGTCGAGAGCTTCGCGCCGGCGAGCGGTGCTCTCTTCAGCTTGCTGCCGCCGGAGAATGCCACCGGCAACTTCACCAAGATCGTGCAGCGCGTGCCGGTGCGCATCGCGCTGGCGCCCGACGAGCGGCTGCGCGACGCGCTGCGGCCGGGTCTTTCGGCGGTCGTCGAGGTCGATACCCGCGCCCCCGCCGCACTTGCCGCGGCCGAGGCGGCAGCCGCCGCCCAGCGCTGATGGACGGAGCGCGCGCCATCCTTGTCGCCGCGCGGCCGGCGCTGCCGCCGGTCGAGCCGCGCGATGTCATCACCTTCGTCGCCATGGTGCTCGGCATGTTCATGGCGATCCTCGACATCCAGATCGTCTCGAGCAGCTTGGCGCAGATCCAGGCCGGCCTCTCCGCCAGCCCCGACGAGATCAGCTGGGTGCAGACCGCCTACCTCGTCGCCGAGGTGGTGATGATCCCGCTCTCCGGCATGCTCGCGCGCATCCTGTCGACGCGCGTGCTGTTCGCGCTCTCGGCGGCGAGCTTCACCGTGGCAAGCGCCGCTTGCGCGCTCGCCTGGGATCTGCCGTCGATGATCGTCTTCCGCGCGCTGCAGGGCTTTCTCGGCGGCGCGATGATCCCGCTGGTCTTCTCCGCCAGCTTCATCCTCTTTCCGCTGGAGCGGCGGCCGCTGGTGACGGTGATCATCGGGCTCGTCGCCACTTTGGCGCCGACCCTGGGGCCGACGGTCGGCGGCTGGCTCACCGAGACGCTGGATTGGCGCTGGCTCTTTCTCATCAACGTGCTGCCCGGGATGGTTACCGCCGGCGCCGGCTGGGCGCTCATCCGCATCGACCGCCCGAACCTGGCACTGCTCAAGGGCTTCGACGTGCCGGGGCTGGTGTTCATGGCGCTGTTCCTCGGCAGCCTGCAATACGTGATCGAGGAGGGGGCGCGCGACAACTGGTTCGACGACGGCTCGATCCGCGCCTTCTCGGCGCTGTCCGCCGGCGGCGCGCTGCTCTTCTTCTGGCGCGTGCTCGCCTACCGCCAGCCCATCGTCGATCTCCGCGCGTTTCTCAACCGCAACTTCTCGGTCGGCTGCCTCTACAGCTTCGTGCTCGGCGTCGGTCTCTACGGCTCGATCTTCCTGCTGCCGATGTTCCTGGCACGGGTGCGCGGCCTCAACGCGCTGCAGATCGGCCTCATCATGATGGTGACCGGCGTGGCGCAGTTCCTGTCGGCGCCGCTCGCCGCGCTGCTCTCGCGCAAGCTCGACATGCGCGCGATGCTGGCGCTCGGCCTCTTTCTCTTCGGGTTCGGCGTCTATCTCAACACCTTTCTCACCAACCAGTCCGACTATTGGGAGCTGTTCCTGCCGCAAGTCGTCAGGGGCGTCTCGCTCATGCTCTGCTTCATGCCGATCAATACGCTGGCGCTCGGCACCTTGCCGCAGGACGTGCTGAAGAATGCCAGCGGCCTCTACAACCTCATGCGCAATCTCGGCGGCGCCATCGGCCTCGCCTTCTTCAACACGATGATCATCGAGCGCTTCGCGTTGCACGCCGAACGCCTCTCCGAGCATGTCACGCTGTCGCGCCCCGACGTCGCCGCCTATCTCGACCAGCTCGCCGCCCGGTTCGGCGAGCTGATGCCGGGCGATGCCCGGCTCGCCGCGACCAAGCTCATCATGCGTATGGTCGAGCGCGAGGCGACGGTGCTCACCTTCAACGACTGCCTCGATGTGATGGCGCTGGTCTTCGTCGTGGCGCTGCTGCTCATGCCGATCCTGCGCCGGCCGCCGCGGCCGGG
This sequence comes from Xanthobacteraceae bacterium, assembly GCA_035503415.1. Lineage (GTDB taxonomy): Bacteria > Pseudomonadota > Alphaproteobacteria > Rhizobiales > Xanthobacteraceae > BOG-931. The sequence continues at coordinate 3,063 of DATJTL010000204.1, read as the reverse complement.
CGCCGCGCCGCGCCAGCGCGCGTAAAATTAACCGCGATTTGGCGATTTTGGGGCGTCGTTAACCGGCGCCCCTTAACGTTCCGTCAACGCGCCGTTGCGACAGTTTGCGCGAGAGCCAATCGCGGGAGCGTGCTCGATGCGTAAAATGCTGGCAATCATCGGCATCTTCGCCTTTTCCGGCAGCGCCTGGGCGCTGGCGCCCAACCGTGGGGCGCTGTCGATCGAGGAGAACGACACGATCAACGTCGCGTGCTTTGCGATGATCAAGGACGGCAACGGCGCGTTCCAGTCCTGCGTCGCGCGGCAGATGGCGGCGCTGAAGCAGCATCCGACCCCGGACCTCTCCTCGCTGCCGCCGTCGCGCCTGCGCTTGGTGGCCGAGAACTGCAACTATCTTCGCCGCGCCGGCATCGCCGAATACAATGACTGCCTGAAAGACGCGATGGCGAAGCCCGAGGACACGGCTGCCGACAAACCGCCCGACCCTAACGATGTCTTCGCTTTCGATTACCGGAAAGTGTTTGGCGACGATCCCGGCAAGGCTGCGAAATCCGGGGAAACGAAATCCCGGGAAACGCCTGAAATCACCAGGGTCGCCCTCGCATCGCTGCCGAAGCCGTACGAGTTGCTGGCAAAGCGTCCCGACCATCTCGCTTCGAAGCCGCTCAGCCCGGAAGAAATCTTCAAGAAGGTCGAGCGCTCGGTCTTCGTCGTCCTCGCCACCCAATCGGAGGCGGAGTTGCGCGTGCGCAACGTCATGCAGGGGTCGGCGATCGCCGTCTCCGACCATTTGCTGCTGACCAATTGCCATGTCGTGAAGGACCGCGCGATCATCAAGCTGTGGCAGGACGGCAAACGCGCCGACGCCAAGCTCGTCGCCGCCGACGAAAACGCCGACCGTTGCATCCTGCGCACGGACGATATGACCTTGACGCCGATCACCGGCGTGCGCGACGTGTCGAGCCTCGCCATCGGCGAGCATGTCTTCGCCATCGGCGCGCCGTTCAGCCTCGAGCGCACCTTGAGCGAGGGCTTGATCTCCGGCATCCGCCCCGGCGCCGGCCGCACCCTGGTGCAGACCTCGGCGCCGACCTCGCCGGGCTCGTCCGGGGGCGGCCTCTTCGACGATCGCGGCAACCTCGTCGGCATCACCACGCTCGGCGCGCGCAACGGCCAAAACCTCAACTTCGCCATCGCCGCCGCGGAGTATTGGAAATAGCCTGGCGCGACGCGGAGCGTCGTCGCCGGCGGGCGTCAGCGCTTGCGCCAGCAAGCGCGAAAGCCCTCGCCGTCGCGACTAGCCGCCGTGAGCGCCCGCACCGTCGTAGCCCTATCTTGGGGTCCTGACGCGCGCTTGCGCCCAGCAGCCGACCAAGCCTCCTGCTTCCCGCGAGCGCGCAAATGATCCGGAGGGACCCTTGCCGATGAGCCGCGCTTCGACGAGCCGTAGCGCGTCGTCGGCTGCCGCTCGGCGGCGGGGAGCGCTCCTCCTTTACCTGTTGCCAGTTCTCTGCGGCGTACTCGATCTCATCGCACTGATCGGTGACCATACCGATCCGAGCGCCTTGGGCCAGTTCGCCTGCAAAGCTCGTGCCTTTGGGGCCCCAGCGTCGGCGATTATGCCGCGAGAATGGTTGGACTTTGTGTCGGACTACTGCTCCGGGCTTCAGATCGAGCCCGTGATCTCGATCATCTTTTTCGAAATCAAAATTTCGCTGGGGATCGTTAGCATTCTAGTCTTCTGGGGCATCATTATCCTTGGCCTGATAAAAGCACTTGGTACGTCGATTGAAGAGCTTCGTTCGACTGACGTGGTGAAGGCGGTCGGACTGTTTGGTGGAACGCTGGGGATTCCTACGGCTCTTTTATGGTTCATACTGTTGAGCGGAAGGCCTGAAAAATACGCGTCTTCATTTTCTGCGTCGGTCTTCGACAAAGTGTCGGAAGACGCCGTCGTCTATTGTCTTTATCTACTAGGCATGTTGGTTGGCGCACCGATCCTTTTGGCCATCATGTCTCCGGTGATACGGAAGGTACGGGCAACGGGCGAGGCACGCCGATAATTCACTTTCTGGAGGGCGGCGATGGCTTCGTGGATCGTCAACATCGCTTGGTGCCTGTCGTTGGTATTGCCGCTGACTCGGCTGCCGCACCTTAACCGGGTAGTATCGAAAGTTCGTAGAGTCGGTTTCGGCGATGACCATCGGGAACAGCGACTACTTGGCCATGGTCCGAGAATGGCGGACAATCTTCGCGGAGCCTATCTCCGACGAGGAAAAGCAGGAGGCATGCTTCGACGTCCTGCGCCGCTACATTGAACAGAAGGCAATCTCGTGTGCTCGCCATCCCAACCCCTGTACATGCTTCTATGCGGTTATGCTCTCACTGCGCGGCAACCTAATGCCGAGGTTCGCCCGCGACGAGTTCGGCAAGCTTGTCATCTTGCCAATGTGGCGTTTGGTAGAAGACTGGGTGCGCAGGAATGCCGAAGCGCCTGTTGGGACTACGACAGTTGGCTGACCAACCGGAGGTGGGCCGACGTTCGGGTTTCGCGACGTGTTTGTGCAATGTTGCCTGCTGGCACAACCCAGACCTCCCGCCACGTCCGAGTTCACGCCGCTCTCCGGAGCGAAGCGGACAGCGCGAATTTATGAGTCCGCGCCCGAACCCGCCCCGCGACCCCGCGCCCGTCGTGGCTAGCCCCCCGCCGCCCAGCGCTCGCGGCCGATCGCCCAGACATCGACGGTGAAGCTGCGCCCGGAGAGCGTGAGGGTATCGGGCGCTCCCTTGCTCTCGCCCAGCCGCTCGGCCACGCGCTGCGAGGGCCGATTGTCGGGATGGATGGTCGAGACCAGCCGCGGCACCGCATAGTTCCGGAAGCCGTAATCGAGCGACGCCTTGGCGGCTTCCGTCGCGTAGCCTTCGCCCCAATAGGGCCGGTCCAAGGCCCAGCCCACTTCGAGGCCGGGCCAGCCCTCCGGCTGCCACAGGCCGATGCGCCCGAGGAACGCGCCGTCGGTTTTGCGCTCGACGACCCAGAAGCCATAGCCGCGCAGCGCCCAG
>DATJTL010000203.1:0-7802 GCA_035503415.1 Xanthobacteraceae bacterium | reverse complement strand
ACCCAGCGCAAGAACGTCACCGTGAATTTGAACACGCCGCGCCGGAAGTAGAGGGATGCAATGAAATATACCAAGCTCGGCCGCACCGGCCTCGAAATCTCGCGCATCTGCCTCGGCTGCATGAGCTATGGCGGTGGCAATCGCGGCAACCACGCCTGGAGCCTTGGCGAGGAGGACAGCCGGCCGTTCATCAAGAAGGCGCTCGAAGCCGGGATCAATTTCTTCGATACCGCCAACCGCTATTCGCTCGGGCGGAGCGAGGAGATCCTCGGTCGCGCGATCCGCGATTTCGCCCGGCGCGACGAGGTCGTGATCGCCACCAAAGTGCATGGGCGGATGCGCCCCGGGCCGAACGGCGCCGGGCTCTCGCGCAAAGCGATCTTCGCCGAAATCGACGCCAGCCTCGCCCGGCTCGGCATGGATTACGTCGACCTCTACCAGATCCATCGTTTCGACCATGATACGCCGATCGAGGAGACGCTCGAAGCGCTGCACGATGTCGTCAAGGCCGGCAAGGCAAGGTATATCGGCGCCTCGTCGATGCATGCTTGGCAGTTCGCGCGAGCCCTCGGCATCGCCGAGAAGCACGGCTGGACCCGCTTTGTCAGCATGCAGAACCTGGTTAACCTGCTGTACCGCGAAGAAGAACGGGAAATGCTGCCGCTATGCGCCGCGGAAGGGATCGGCGTCATCCCGTGGAGCCCGCAGGCGCGCGGCAAATTGAGCCGCGATTGGGATTACACCAGCATCCGCACCGAGACCGACGCGGCGTTCGGGCGACTGTTTGCCAAGACCGACGAAGCCGACAAAAAGGTCGCCGACCGTGTCGCCGCAATCGCCAAGGCACGCGGCATAGCGCGGGCCCAGGTGGCGCTCGCCTGGCTGTTGGCAAAACCGGTGATCACCGCACCCATCGTCGGCGCCACCAAGCTGCACCATCTCGACGATGCCGTTGCCAGCGTCGAGGTGACGTTGGACACCGAAGAGATCGGCGCTCTCGAAGAACCCTATGTGCCGCATGCGGTGGTAGGCTTCGTTTGAGCATCCGGCTGGCGAGGTTACAAATGCCGAGAAAGGTTGTCGGCAAGGGGCTGCGGTTTTCGCTGTGCCATGCCCCGTGCGCCCACATCTGCCGCTACTGCCTGATCTCGGAGTCGCGAAAGCGCGCCGCGCTTCCGTTTGCCCGCTTCGAGCACCTCGTTCACCGTTTCCACGACTGGATACAATCGACCGGCCGCGATGATTTGCAAATCCGGATTTTTGTCGGTCCGTCCTTCGATTACGACCTGGGAGACCCTGCAGGGCGTTGCAAGACTGCATGCCAGGCGCGGAGCCAGATTTCAGATCCTTAACCTCGGCGGGCTTCGCATCCGCTCGCGCGAGGCCTTGATCGAATGGTTGGAGGAGCGCCGCGCGGCCGGAATAACGGGGGTTCACGCCTCGCTTGCCGGCTGTGGCGAAACCCACGACCGATGGAACGGGCGCGCCGGCGATTTCGACTACCAGACCGCGATCCTGCGATTGGCCGGTGAGCGCGGCATGGTTCGCCAAGAAAAGCTGTTTCTGACGCAAAACACGCTACCGATTTTCGACCGCCTGCTCGACATCCTCGACGACATTCCGGGCGAGATCGGCAGTCGCACCGCCAGCCCGTTCTTCTATGCCGGCCTCGCGACCCGGTACGAAAGCGAGCGCCTGACCGAAGACGACCGCGCCGGCCTGCCCGAGCGGATCAATCGTCTGCGGCCCAGGCGGTTCAACGCTTGGCTATCGGAGCGCGAGTGGATTCCGATAATGATGGAGACTGCGGACCAACCGCGCCAGCTGCTGCTAAAGCTCGATGTTGACACGACCAACATCGATTACCTCGAACGCGCCTCCTGCGAGGAGATTTTTGTCGAGCGCGAACGGGAATATCAGGAATCCTACCGCGTCATTCCGGCCCCTGATGAGCTTTGCTCGCGTTACAGCGACCCGACGAACCGGAAGATTTATATGATGAGCCGCGATGTCGAGGGGCGGTGGCTGGACCTGCACGAACGCGCTACCGGCGCCAAGCCGCCGATCGATTGACCTCGTGGTCCGATCAAAACGCTCGCTCCCGAGCGTTTCGCAGGACGGATCGGTAGCCGCCGGTTGGGAGTTCACGGTCACGATTTACCAGCCGTAATCGCGCACAAAACTCGCGGCCAGCCGGCCGAGCCATTACGTGATCGCCATAACCCGCGGAAAGCCGATCAACGGTCCGGCTGCGAGATTGGTCAGCATGCTTGGTGTAAACCCCGGCAATTCGGCGGCGAGCTGTTTCCATGTCATGCCGCGCCGGGTTCGCTCGGCATCGAGAGCGGCATGCATGGCACGTGTATCGAAGCGAAGAATCCGCGAAGGCCCGGGCTCCGGCAGCATTTCGTCTGCTGTCGGCGCAATCGTTCGCCCGGCAAGGAAGCTCTCCGGCGCGCCGAGCCACCTCAGAAGCTGGAGGATCACCGTGCTCGTAACCGATCGCTTCTTCGGAATATCTCTGATCGTGGCAACGCTGACAGGAATGGAAAGCGTGCCCTTGAACGGCTCGTTGATGGCGGTCGTCACCTCGATCGAGCTTAGACGCCGCGCCCGGCGTTCGGCGTCCAGGGTGGTGTGGAACCAGCATGTCGAATTTGCAGATCAAGCGTCCCATCGGGCCCCCGCTGCGGGTTCGTCACTATCAGCTTGGGCGGCGGCCGCGGGCGATTTGGGCTCGCGGAGCCCGGTGTCAATGAATTGTCTTGCCCGGCATCGTGATAATGTTTGCAGCCCCGGGGCCGGGCGATCCGCGGATGGAGGGGCCATTGCACTCCGTTGGCGTCGATAGCGGTGCCGCGCCGGGCAGCATTGATTGAACCGCGCCCGTTTTGTCGCCCGTGGCATCGACTACGTTCGGTGGAACGTTCCAACGGCACCTCCGGATCACGCGAGACTCACATTTCGTTGCTACCTTTCTCGCATCTTTGCGGCGATGTGCTGCGGGATTCCGCCTTCTCCACCAAAAAATGGGATATTGAAACGATCCAGCGCGCGACTTCGTGTTTCCCGGTGCCGCTCCGAACTCTCCGGCGGCGTTGCCAACAATCCTCGCGAGCGAAAGGTGTTCGATCCCGATCGAACACTGGGCCGACGGATCGGACCGAGACAATGTGAAATTCTGGGCGGGTGCATCGGGTTATCCCGGCGCGGCGCTAGCACGCGACGCGCTGGACCTGGTCCATGGTCTCGGCGACAACGAATTCGCGGTTGCAGTGGCCGATCCATTCAACCTGGCGGCGCCCCAATCGAGCAGCTTTCGATTTGATTGGCGGCGTGACTATATCCCGCTCGACGCCGGATTTTCCCCGAACGAACACGGCAGCATGGCGATGGTCGGCTATCCGTTTGTCGAATTGCTCGCCGCTATCGGCATGCAAAACGCCCGGCCGGCGCGGGTTGAGGCCCGCAACCGGCTCGTCTATCGCTACGGCGTATCCTGCACGATGTTGCCGACGACGTTCGCGCGCGCTGTTCTCGGCGGCGAAAGCCTGGGATTTCCTACTCGTTTATTCCGCATGCGCCTTGGCTGGCCTGGCCAGGAGGGTCAGGCACGCTGCATTGTCGATGCCCAGGAGGAGATCAGAACATGACGGAACCCACTCCGGTTGCCGCCGAGGTCATCCATTCATGGGCCGACCGGAAAAATGGCCCGGTCGCGCTTTGTTGCAAGCAGAAGCTTTTGCCGGTCGAGGGCAAAGACGGCGTGATCTTCCCGCCGACTTATGCCGATATCGGCTACAACATCGACACGCTGTCGGATGGCACCAAGGTCGCGACGATCGACAGCGTCGGCAGCCAGGCCAACCGCATGGAGCCGATCTTCAGGAGGGCCGACCCCGGAGAGCCGGACAATCCGCTGGCCAGGCTCGTGCCGCAGATCGACATCGCCTACGGTAACGAGAAGACCGTGTCGATCCTCGAAGCCGGGCACCGGCTCGGCGATGCGGTGATCCGTTCGTCCGATCTGAAGAATGAGGCGCAAACGGCGTTCCGGCTCTATCTCGACACCGGCGACGCCTCGGCGCTGGCGAAGCTCGCGCCGACCTCGCTGGTTTTTGGCGTCTGGGATTCGCGCGACACGCAAGCGAAGCTGCCGCGGCTGGTGCAGTCGGTGATCCGCGCCTGGGATGTGGACCCGCTGACGCGCTCGGCACAGTATGTGCCCGCCCTTAACTACGCCGAGTTGGGCGTGATCTCCGAAGCGGAGCAGGAAAAAGCAGAAGGCAAGCCTGACAATGATCTCGCCAAGCGTGGGTTTGTGCATGTGCCGGCAACCGGCGCACATGGCGGCGTTGTTGCCCACGGGCCGATTGAGCGCACGATCACCGTCAATCTCGTGGCGCTGCGCAAGTTCTGCGGCGAGAATGCGCAAGACTTGAAAAGGTACATTCTCGGCCTCGCACTGGTCGCCGCGACGGAGCCACTCGACGGCTTTCTGCGTCAAGGCTGCCTGCTCGTGCCCGACGAAACGGCGCTGCCCGAATGGGTTGCCGTTGGTCGCGACGGCGTTCGCACGCCGGTTGCTCTCTCCTCCGCTGCCGCCATCGACTATGCCAGGGACGCGGCGAACGCGTTCGGTGTCGGTCCGGACCGTCGTGTCGCCTTTAAGAAAGAGTTCGCGCAAGCCGATCTGAGGGAGCTGGATAAGAAGAAAGGCAGGAGGGTCAGCGCTGCGGCGTGATCCATGCCCTGTCTTCTTCTTTTCGTTCGCTTTTACGACGGCCGCTATCACGGCAGCGGAGCGTGGCCGCCATCGCCCGCGCGCCTGTTTCAGGCGCTGGTTGCCGGCGCGGCGCGCGGAGCGGCATTGCCGGAGGGCGTGGCCGAAGCGTTCGAATGGCTCGAAAGCCTGGCTGCACCGATGATCGCGGCGCCACCGGTTTACGCCGGGCAGAGTTTCAAAAATTTTGTTCCCAACAACGATCTTGACGCTGTGGGCGGTGATCCTGCGCGGATCGGCGAGATTCGAACGGCCAAGCCCATTCGCCCGTGCGCCTTCGACGCCGCGGTTCCGTTGCTTTACGCGTGGCGGTACGAAGAAGGCGCGGATGACGAGCGCCATGCACGAGCGATCTGCGAGATTGCCGGCAATCTTTATCAACTGGGCCGCGGCGTCGACATGGCCTGGGCGCAAGGCGAACTGGTCGATAAAAGCACCGCAGACAGGTGGCTGCGGGATCATCCGGGCGCTCTTTGGCGCCCCAACAATGCCGGCGGCGGCGCGAGGCTGCCTTGCCCCCATCCGGGCTCGCTGATGAGTTTGACCGAGCGCTTCAAAAAGACGCGCGAACGATTCAAGAAGGTTGGAAGCGGCAGAAAGACCGCCCAGCTTTTCTCCCAGGCGCCAAAACCAGACTTCCGACCAACCTCATACAATAGCCCGTCCACCTTTCTTCTTTTCGATATCAAGAACGCCGACGTATTTGTACCTCAGTCGGTTGAGCAGGTCGTTGCACTTACCGAAAAAGTCAGAGATTTGGCGGTGGCGCGTTTGAAGGGTTCGGCTTGGCGGCGCGACGACCCGCAACGCGAAGCCTGCATTGAAAGGATCTTCATCGGCCAAGGCGCCAAGGAAACCGACAAGACGCGGCGTATCCGCATCACGCCCTTGCCATCCATTGGACATGCACAGACGGAGCGCTCGATCCGGCGCGTGCTCGTCACCGTGCCGCCAGACTGTCCAATCGCAATAGCCGATATCGCTTGGGTATTTTCGGGGCTCGCGCTCGATGTCAATCCGGAAACCGGCGAACTGCGGGACGAAGCTGCACTGTTGGTCGTCGCCGACAACGATACAATGCTGGGTCACTATGGCGTTGGACCGGATCGGACATACCGCCTGTGGCGCACCGTCACCCCTGCCGCACTTCCCGAACGCGCCGCGCGTCGGCGCATCGATCCGCGCCGGATGATCGAGGAGGCGAAAGCCAGCGCCGAGCGACTGCGTGAGCAGGCGGCGGCGGAAGCGGCGGCACGGCAGGCGTTGCGTCATGCCGGCATTGATGCCCCGGTGCAGGCGATCCGGATACAGCGCGAGCCCTTCGAAGCACGGGGGCAGCGCGCGGAAGCGTTCGCGACGAAGCCGCGCTTCGCCGAGGAACGGCTCTGGCAGATCGAGATCGCGTTCGCCCGACCCGTGCCGGGTCCGCTGCTGATCGGCGACGGCCGCTATCTCGGTCTCGGCCTGATGGCACCGGTCCGGCACCCGGAAAGCGTATTCGCATTCGCCATTGCCGGCGGGCTGATCGACCGGGCCGATCCGCTCGGTCTCGCCCGTGCGCTGCGCCGCGCCGTCATCGCGCGGGTGCAAGAGAGGATCGGCGCGCGTAATACACTGCCGGCGTTTTTCAGCGGCCATGCGGCCACCGGTGCGCCGGCGCGTTCGGGCATGCACGAGCATCTCGCTTTCGTGTTCGACGCACCGCAAAACCGGTTGCTGATTGTTGCACCGCACATCCTCGAACGTCGCGACGCCTCTTCGCATGAACGCGAGGCTCTTGGCACGCTCGAAGACGCGCTCGAGGATTTCCAGGAATTGCGCGCTGGCGCCGCCGGAAAACTCATTCTCGTTCCGAGTGCCTGCGACTTGCCCGGGGATCCGCTGTTCGCGCGATCGCGCGCCTGGAAAAGCCTCGTCCCCTATCGTGTGACACGGCATGCAAAGCTGGGCGATGCCGCCGCGGCGCTTGAAGCCGATCTTCTGGCCGAGTGCCGGCGCGCCGGGCTGCCGCGGCCGAAGGTCGAAGTCTCAAAGACATTCGCAAAACCGCGCCTAGGGCTGTTCGGCCTCGTCAAGCTCGAATTTCACGGCGCGGTGGACGGCCCGATCCTTCTCGGCCGCGACCGCCATTTTGGCGGCGGGCTGTTCCTGGCGGCCAGGTAAGACGAGAGAGTTCGGGGGCGAGTGCTATGACCGACACTCAGCTCGAATTCCACCTCCCGGCTCCGCCGGTCAGCGGCGATACGCCGCTCATTCCGGCGCGGATGGTGAACGAGTTCGTCTATTGCCCGCGGCTCGCCTATCTGATGTGGACGCAAGGTGAGTGGGCGGAGACCGGCGACACGGTCGAAGGTCAGCAGGTCCACGCGCGCGTCGATCGCCCAAGCGCACCGCTTCCGGCGCCGCAAGTGTTGGAGATCGGCGAAGCGCTGGCAGGCGAAAAGGTCGTCAGCCGGTCGCTGACGCTGGCCTCGACCACCCTCGGGGTCATCGCCAAGCTCGACATTGCCGAGGCAGACGATGGGGTTGTGACGCCGGTTGATTACAAGCGGGGCAGGCGCCCGCATATCGCGCAAGGCGTTTATGAGCCGGAGCGCATTCAGATCTGCCTCCAGGCATTGCTGCTCGAGGAGCATGGCTATCGCGTCGCCGAAGGTGCGATCTATTACGCCGGGAGCCGCGAGCGGGTGCGCGTTGCGATCGACGATGCACTGCGGATGGCGGCGCGCACCGCCGTCAGCGAGCTGCGGTTGACGGTCTCACAAAGCCGCATTCCGCCGCCATTGATGGACAGTCCAAAATGCCCGCGTTGCGCGCTCGTGACGGTGTGCCTGCCGGACGAAGTTCGCTCGCTGTCGGGCTCCTCGCTCGCGCCGCGGATGATCGCGGTCCCACCGGACGAGGCGCTCCCGCTGATTGTGCAATCACAACATGCCCGGATCGGCAAGGACGGCGAAACACTCAAGATCGCCGAAGAGGAGCGCGGCGAAACCCAGGTGCGGTTTATCGATATTTCGGA
>DATJTL010000202.1:0-4577 GCA_035503415.1 Xanthobacteraceae bacterium | reverse complement strand
TTGGCGCTGGCGTCCTTTTTGTCGAACAGGAGCCAGGCCGTGCCGTCCTCGTCGGTGCGCATGCGCCAATGCGCCCAAGGACTCGGCTCGGCGGCTGTTTGGTCGATCGCGAACGGACCGAGTTCGAGGTTGCGGTTGCCGAGAATGGCGAGCACCGGCTTGTGAGGTGGCGAGGTTCTCATGTCTGCCGCTCGATCAAATCGCTTCGATCAGCATGGCGCCGCCCTGGCCGCCGCCGATGCATTCGGTGGCGATGCCGCGCCTGTAACCGAGCCGCTTCATCGCATTGACGAGGTGGAGCACGATGCGGTTGCCGCTGGCACCGACCGGATGGCCGACGCCGATGGCGCCGCCATCGACATTGAGTCGATCGCGCGCGATGCTGCCGGCCGGCGCGTCGAGGCCGAGCGCGTCGCGGCAAAATTCGGCGTCCTGCCAGGCGGCGAGACAGCCCAACACTTGCGCCGCGAAAGCTTCGTTCAGCTCCCACAGCTCAATGTCGTTCAGGGCAAGCTGATGCCGCTTGAGAATGGCGGTCGAGCAATAGACCGGCCCGAGCCCCATGACGGAAGGATCGAGCGCCGACCATTCGCTGTCGACGATGACGGCCTTCGGCGAAAGCTTGTGCGCATTGACCGCCTCTTCAGAAGCGAGAATGACCCAGGAGGCGCCGTCGGTAATTTGCGAGCTATTGCCCGCCGTCACCTTGCCCCACGGCCGCTCGAAGGCGGGCTTGAGCTTGGCGAGGTTGTCGGCTGTTGAGTCGGGGCGCACGCCGTCGTCATGGTTGAAAACGGTGCCGTCGCGCGCGAAGGCGGGCTCGATCTCGCCGGCGAAGTGTCCGTTCTTTTGCGCCGCCGCCAGCCGCTGCTGGCTCTCGGCGGCGTATTCGTCGGCTTGCCGGCGGGTGACGTGAAAAAGATGGCCGACGAGTTCGGCGGTCTGCCCCATGTTGAGATCGGTGATCGGATCGGTAAGCCCGCGTTCAAGCCCGATCACCGGTTTGAGCAATGACGGACGGAAGCCGAGCATCGCCTGCAGCTTGGCGCCAAAATTGCGCGCGCCGAACAGCCGCGCGTACCAATTCACCGCGCTGCGACTGAAGACGAGCGGCGCGTGACTTAACGACTCGGCGCCGCCCGCCAAGATGAGATCGGCGGAACCGTCGCGGATGTAGCGATAGGCCGTGTCGATCGACTGCATGCCGGAGCCGCAATTGATCTGGACGGTGAAGGCGGTCATCGTCTCGCCCATGCCGAGGCGGAGCGCAGCGACACGCGCCGGGTTCATCTCGTCGGCGATGACGTTGACGCAGCCGAGGATCACCTGATCGAAAGCATCCGGCGCAAACGGCTGGCGCAGCAAAAGCGGCCGGCCGCATTGCACCGCGAGGTCGACCGGCGTGAACGGGCCGGGCCGGCCACGCGCCTTGATGAAGGGCGTGCGGCTGCCATCGATGATGTAGACCGGGCGGTGCTCTACTCGGCCGCTTCCGGCCGCGCCTGTGGCGCCGCTTGAGATATCGCTTGCGATGACACGTCTTCCTTGTTGGCCGCGCCGCGCGAAGTGAGCTCCTCGGGCGCGAAATCGTTGACTGCGACGGCCGCCGCGACGGCGTCGGCTGCAGCCTTCAATTGGTCCGCTTCGGCGGCGTTGATCGTGCGCTGCTTGAGCGCTTGATCGACGTCGCGCACGCGTGCGACACGCATGCGGTCGCGGATCGGTTGCGCGGCGACGACCAGCGCGAACGCGCGTTCGAGCAGCGCAAGTCCATGATCGCGCACCGTCTCGGCAGGATGGAACAGATCGACGACGAGACGGTCGCGGGTTGCTGACGGATCGGTGACGATCTCGGCGCAGCGGTCGGTGACGCGATCGGACGGACCGCGGCGGCGCCGGCCGAATGGCAGGATGAAGAAACGCAGCAGCCAGCCGGCCGGCCGGATCGGGAAATTGGCGAAAATCTCGTCGAACCGCGTCTCGATGGTGGCGAAGCTTGACTGCATGCACCATTCGAGCAGCGGCAGATCCTCCGCTTGCCGGCCCTCGTCATTCCAGCGCTTGAGTGCCGCGCTCGACAGATAAAGTTCGGACAGAAGGTCGCCGAAGCGCGCTGAGATCATTTCCTTGCGCTTTAATCCGCCGCCGAGCGCAAGCAGCGCAACGTCGACGGCGAGCGCGAAGGCGGCCGCATAGCGGCTGAGCTGGCGGTAGAATTTCGTCGCTGCTGCGGCATCGGGCGCCGGCGCGAACAGTCCGCCGGTCCAGGCGCGGGCGAACGCGCGCGCCGCGTTGGCGGAGCTGTGTTTGACGTGGCCCCAAAATACCTGGTCGAAGGCGTTGAGGCCGCGCGCGCGGTCAGTGTCCTCGAGCGCCATCATTTCCTTGAGCAGATAAGGATGGCAGCGGATCGCGCCCTGGCCGAATTGAATGAGGCTGCGGGTGACGATGTTGGCGCCTTCCACGGTGATGCCGATGGGCACGCCGCGATAAAGGCTGCCGAGGTAATTGAGCGGTCCCTCGATGATCGCCTTGCCGCCGTGCACGTCCATGGCGTCGTTGACGGCCACCCGCATGCGCTCGGTCGCCTGCGCCTTCATGATTGCGGTGATGACGGCGGGATGATGCCCGTCGTCGAGCGCCGCGCAGGTCATGCGCCTCGCAGCATCGAGCAGATAGGCGGTTGCCGCCAAGCGGCCGAGCCGCTCTTTTATCGCTTCGAATTTTTCGATCGGAACATGGAATTGCTCGCGGATGCGCGCATAGGCGCCGGTGACGTGGGCGGTGTAGGCGGCGCCCGCTGCCGACAGCGATGGCAGCGAAATGCCGCGTCCGGCCGCGAGCGCGCTCATCAGCATTTTCCAGCCTTTGCCGGCCTGCGCGACGCCGCCGATGACGTTGTCCATCGGGATGAACACGTCGTGGCCCCAATTCGGACCGTTCTGAAAGACGTGCATCGCCGGCAGGTGGCGGCGGCCGATGCTGATGCCGGGCAGATGCGTCGGCACCAGCGCGAGCGTGATGCCGATCTCGTCGCGGTCGCCGATCAGGTGGTCGGGATCGGAGAGCTTGAACGCAAGTCCAAGCACGGTGGCGATCGGACCGAGCGTGATGTAACGCTTGTGCCAATTGAGCCGTATGCCGAGAACTTCGCGCCCCTCGTAGTCGCCGCGGCAGACCACGCCGGTGTCGATCATCGATGCGGCGTCAGATCCCGCTTCCGGGCTGGTGAGACCGAAGCAGGGAATTTCCTCCCCGCGCGCAAGCCGCGGCAGCCAATGGTCCTGCTGTTCCTTGGTGCCGAATTGCAGGAGCAGCTCGCCGGGACCGAGCGAGTTCGGCACCATTGCGGTCACTGCCACGCAAATCGAACACGACGACAGTTTCCTGATCACTTCCGAATGCGCGTAGGCGGAGAAGCCGAGCCCGCCATATTGCTTCGGAATGATCATGGCGAAGAATTTCTTGGCTTTCAGAAACTCCCAGATTTCCGGCGGCAGATCGTGCCAGAGCCAATTGATCTTCCAATCGTCGACCATCCGGCACAATTCTTCGACGGGACCGGCGAGAAATTCCTGCTCCTCGACCGACAGCCGCGCCGGCGCACAGGCCAAGAGCTTGTTCCAGTCGGGATTGCCGGCGAACAGCTCGGCGTCCCACCAGACGTCGCCGGCCTCGATGGCTTCGCGCTCGGTGTCGGAAAGCCGTGGCAGCGCACGTTGTGCCAAGCGGAAGATCGGCTTGGTGATCCAGTCCCGCCGGAAGGTTGAGGGCATCGGAGTTCCCCTTGACCGGGTATCGATGAAATCGCCCGCCGCTGCGACCGCGCAGACTATAGGTTCTACGCCCTAAATGTTACTATTTAGGCCCTGTCGTCGCGACCCCCTCCCAAAACGCCGGGGAGGGCGAGGAGGTCCGGCTTGGCGCCTTATCTTTCCATCCTACAGACCGAATCGCGGCGGATTTTCGCGCGGTTCGAAGGTTTCGTCAGCGGCGAAATCCTGCGGTTTCTCGAGCACCCGGTGGCGCGCTATGCCCCGTTCTTTGCTCCCGATCCGAGCGTGGTGAAGAGCGCGCTACAGCCTGGCGACGTCGTTCTCATCGAGGGCAACACGCGGCTCTCCGGCATCATAAAGTACCTGACCCAATCGACCTGGTCGCATGCCGCGCTCTACGTCGGCGAGCGGGCGAACGATATCGCGCCCAACGGGGAGCCCAACGTGCTTCTGGAAGCGGACGCCGGCCCCGGGGTCAGCACCGTGCCGCTGTCAAAATATGCGGGTTTTCACACCCGCATTTGCCGGCCGGTCGGACTGAGCGAGCAGGAAACGCAGAAAGTGATCGATTACGCGCTGGCGCGCGTCGGCATGCAATACGATTCCAAGCGCATCGTCGACCTGGCGCGCTATCTGTTTCCGTATCCGCCGGTGCCGGTGTGGTTCCGCCGCCGCATGCTGGCGATCGGCGCCGGCGATCCCACCAAGGCGATCTGCTCGGTATTGATCGCCGACGCTTTCGCATCGATCCGCTATCCGATCCTGCCGGAGCGGGTCTCGATCAACGGCAAGACCTATGGC
>DATJTL010000201.1:0-2546 GCA_035503415.1 Xanthobacteraceae bacterium | reverse complement strand
CCGAGACCAACCACGGTGACCGCGATCTCGCCGGGAAGATTCGACAGAAAATACGAAAGATCGGCCTCGTCCTCAGGCATGTACAAAATCTGCGCCGGACCGCCGACTCGAAACCAGGTCAGCTCCGCCAGCGATTGGTTGCCAAGCAACCGGCCGCGCAGCTTCGCCATCTTTGCCTTCAGGTCGGCGACGATGTCGGGAAAGCTCATTGCGAGGCTCCGGCTACCGCATCAAGCCACGCCGAAAGCACACCGCAACCGACATCGCGCAGCGCCGGCCCGCGCATGCGCGCTTCTTCCCGCAACTTGCGCGGATCGATGCCGGCTTTGCCGAGTTCAACGGTATGGCCGACGAGCCAAGCCTCGAACCGCGCCGGTTCGGTCTCCAGATGAAATTGCAGCGCGAGCTGTGAAGGCGTGCGCGCAAACGCCTGGACCGGACAATGCGGCGTGGAGGCCAAGCATTCGCAGCCCGTCGGCAGTTCACAATTGTCGCCGTGCCAATGGAGCACCGCCGACGTGCCGATCCGCGACAGCACCGACCGCCTGCCGGCCTCCGTCAGTGTCAGCGGCGCATAGCCGATTTCTTTGATCGGGCCGGGCGCCACGCGCGCGCCCAAGGCCGCCGCCATCATCTGGGCGCCAAGGCAGATACCGAGAATCGGTTTGTTTGAACGCAGCCGCGCCGCGACCGCCGCGACTTCGGCGCTGATAAACGGATACGTTTCGGCTTCATAGACGCCGATGGGGCCGCCCAGCACGATGACCAGATCAGGTTGCACGAGCGTATCGGCGTCGAAGGGATCGATGCCCGCGTCATGAAAGCGAACGTCGTAGCCGCGCGCCGAAACGAGCGGACCTAAAAGTCCGAGGTCCTCGAAGGCGACGTGGCGCACCGCCACACAGCTTTTGATCATCGGCCGGCCTTATCACTTCGCGAGCGTCGCCAACTCCCCCGGCAGCGCGTAGGCCCATTGGGTGATCGAGCCGGCACCGAGACAGACGACGTAGTCGCCCGGCTCGGCCATGCCGGCGACCAGCCCGGCAAGCTTGTCCGGCGTCTCCAGCGCAAAAACCTGACGGTGGCCGTGATTATGCAGCCCCTGCACCAGCGAGTCGCGGTCGGCGCCCGCGATCGGCGCTTCGCCGGCCGGGTAGACCGGCGCGACGATCACAGCATCGGCGTCGTTGAAGCAGGTACAGAACTGCTCGAACAGGGCAGCGAGACGAGAGTAGCGGTGCGGCTGCACCACTGCGATCACGCGGCCCCTGGTCGATTCGCGCGCGGCCTTGAGCACTGCGGCAATCTCGACCGGATGATGACCGTAATCGTCGATGACGGTGACGCCGTTCCACATGCCGGTACGGGTGAAGCGCCGCCGGACTCCGCCGAAATTGGCCAGCGCGCTCTTGATCACGTCGTCTGCTATGCCGAGCCTGTGCGCGACCGCGACCGCGGCGGTAGCATTGAGCGCGTTGTGCCGGCCCGGCATCGGCAACGCGATTTTCTCGATCGCGTGGACAAGATTACCGGCGCGGTCGCTGAACATGACTGTGAACAGCGACGTGCCGCCGGCGTGCGAGACGTCGAGAAGACGCACCTCGGCCTGCGGGTTCTCTCCGTAGGTGAGGATGCGGCGGTCCTCGATGCGGCCGATCAAGCTCTGCACCACCGGATGGTCCATGCACATGACCGCGAATCCGTAGAACGGTACGTTCTCGACGAAGGCGCGGAAGGCGTCCTGGACCGCTTCGAAGGTCCCGAAATGATCGAGGTGCTCGGGATCGACGTTGGTGACGACCGCGACATCGGCCGGCAGTTTTAGGAAGGTGCCGTCGGATTCGTCGGCCTCGACGACCATCCACTCGCCGGCGCCGAGCCTCGCGTTGGTGCCGTAGGCGTTGATGATGCCACCGTTGATCACAGTCGGGTCGAGGCCGGCGCCGTCGAGCAGTGCCGCCACCATCGAGGTCGTCGTCGTCTTACCGTGAGTGCCGGCGATGGCGACGCAGCTTTTCAGCCGCATCAGCTCGGCCAGCATCTCGGCGCGCCGCACTACCGGCAAGCGGAAGGCACGCGCCGCAAGGAGTTCGGGGTTGTCCGGTTTGATTGCGGAGGAAACAACGACGACCTGCGCGCCGTCAATATTGCGCGCTTCGTGTCCGATGGCGACTTTCACGCCCTTCTCGCGCAGCCGCTTGACGTTGGCGCTCTCGGCCTGGTCGGAACCGCGGACGGTGTAGCCGAGATTGACCATTACCTCGGCGATGCCGCTCATGCCGATGCCGCCGATGCCGATGAAATGCACCGGTCCGATGTCGCGCGGCAATCTCATGAACACTCCTCGATCGTGACGGCGACGTGAACCTACGAGTGGTCCGATTCTAACATTCGCATCCCGTTTCGGCACCCCATCATGCGAATGTTAGAATCAAAGGACCACTCGCAACTATCAGTGTTAGTGGAGCTTTGGATTTGACATTTGCTTCACAGACTTGCGGCTGGCGGGTAGCGAATGTCAAATCCGCTCCACTAGTTTGCACCGC
>DATJTL010000200.1:0-5166 GCA_035503415.1 Xanthobacteraceae bacterium | reverse complement strand
CCGCCGTTGCTGCCGGCCCGCACATCGGCCGCCCATTTACGGATCGCATCCGGCGCCATGAGCAGCGCGCCGCAGCCGCCGAGCCCGCCGGCATTGGCGACCGCAATGGCGAGCGCCGGCGGACATGCGGCTGCCATCGGCGCCATCAGGATCGGCACGCGCATATTGAATGCGTCACAGAAGGCGCGGGCACGGGCGAGGGCAGGGTACTCCAGCATGGCATCAATCTAATGAGATCGCCGTACCGGCGACAGGGCGGCGCGGCTTCTTTTTGCGCGAAGACAGCCCTCGCAAATTTCGCATTGCGGAGTGCGCAACGCTGCAAGAAATTCAGGCGATCGAGATCAGGCCGCGTGCGTGTCCGGCGCGGGCGCATTCTAAAAGAGCGCAAGATGCCTCTACACAGCTTTATGCAGACCGCATTGATCGCCGCGATTTTCTTTCTCGCTGGAACCGTCAAAGGCATGACTGGCATGGGTCTGCCGACAGTGGCGATGGGCGGGCTCGGCGTTTTCATGGCGCCGGTCGAGGCTGCAGCGCTTATCGTCGTGCCGACATTCGTGACCAATGTCTGGCAACTGCTCACCGGGCCAAGCTTGGCGAAGCTCGTGGCTCGGCTTTCGCTCATGCTGGTCGGCATCGTGATCGGCACGATCGCCGGCGCGGGGATGCTGACCGGCGCCGATACCGCCTTGACGGCGGTCGGGCTGGGCGTTGCGCTCGCGCTGTATGCCGCGATCGGCCTGCTTGCGCGGCCCTTTCGCGTGCCGGCGCGCGCCGAGCGCTGGCTGTCGCCGTTGATCGGGCTCGTGACCGGATTGGTCACTGGTGGAACCGGCGTGTCTGCGGTTCCCACCGCACCATATCTTCAGGCGCTCGCGCTTGATCGGGATGACCTCATTCAGGCGCTCGGCCTATGCTTCACCGTCGCCACCATCGCGCTGGCGATTGGCCTCGCCCGCGGCGGGGCGTTTCATCTCGGCGAGCTCACCGCTTCGTCGCTTGCGGTCGCACCGGCCTTTCTCGGCATGTGGAGCGGGCAGGCGGCGCGCAAGCGCATCAGTCCGGCCGCCTTTCGCCGCTTCTTTCTGGTCTGTCTGTTGGTGCTCGGCGGCGCACTTGCGCTGCGGCCGCTGTTGTGACGGTCGGGGGTATCGGGGCGGAGCTGCACGTTGCGCATTCGCCGCTGGGGATCTGCCCAACGCTCGAAAGTGACCCAGGCGGGCGTTTCGCTTGAAATTTTGTCGCGCTGCACGGCCCGGTTCTTCGGCCGGAGTGTGGTAATGTGGGGCTCAGAAGGGGGGCTTTTATGAAGCCAGGATTGCGTTCATCGGTGCGCCGGCTCGTCTCGTTGCGCCACGACGTGCCGAAACGCGCCCCGCGTCGGGCGGGATGGGCGACCTGAGCCCGGGCGCTGCGCATGAGCGTCTCTGCACCCTTCATCCGCCGCCCAATCGCCACCTCGCTGTTGATGCTCGGCGTTCTGGTGTTCGGCATCGGCGCCTATAATCTCTTGCCCGTGGCGGCGGTGCCGAACGTCGATTTCCCGACCATCACGGTGACCGCGCAGTACCCCGGCGCCAATCCGAGCACGATGGCCTCGGTCGTCGCGACGCCGCTCGAACAGCAATTCACCTCGATCCCGTCGCTGAGCGAGATGACCTCGTGGAGCGGCGTCGGTATCACCTCGATCACGTTGCAATTCGATTTGAGCCGCAACATTGATGCTGCGGCCTCGGACGTGCAGCAGGCGATCAATGCGGCAAGCGGCTTGTTGCCGCAGGATATGCCGTCGCCGCCGACCTACCGCAAAGTCAACCCGGCAGACTTCGCCGTTCTGCTCTACGCCGTCCATTCCAATACTCTGCCATCCTACAAGATCGACGAATACGCCAACAACGTCATCGCCGAGCGGCTGTCGACCGAGCCCGGCGTCGGGCAGGTTTTCGTCTTTGGTTCGATGCCCTATGCGGCCAGGGTTCAGATCAACCCGGCGGCGCTTGCAGCGCGGGGCATAGGGCTCGAAGACGTGCGGACCGCACTGGTCAACGCAACCGTCGACCGCCCGAAGGGCGAGATCGGGGGCGAGCACCAGGCAATCTCGCTCGACACCAACGATCAGCTGTTCGACGCTGCGCAGTTCGGCAATATCATCGTCGCTTACAAGAACGGTGCGCCGGTGCGCATCAAGGATGTCGGCAACGTCATCGACTCGGTGCAGAACACGCGGCTGTTTTCGTGGTTCGGCGACCAGCGGTCGGAGGGCATCGCCATCCAGAAAGCACCGGGCGCCAATACGATCGACGTGGTGAACCGCGTCAAGGCGTTGATGCCAAAGCTCGCGCAGTCAGTGCCGCCTGCGGTCCATATCGATCTGATGGCTGACCGCTCGGAGACGACCCGCGCTTCGATCCGCGACGTGGAATTCACGATGATGCTGACGGTCGGCCTCGTCATTGTCGTGATCTTTCTGTTTTTGCGGACCTTGTGGGCGACGGCGATCCCGAGCCTGGCCGTGCCGTTGTCGCTGCTCGCGACCTTCGGCGTCATGTATGTCGGCGGGTACAGCATCGACAACATCTCGCTGATGGGATTGACCATCTCGGTCGGTTTCATCGTCGACGATGCGATCGTCATGATCGAAAACATCGTGCGCTACATCGAACAAGGCATGAGGCCGTTCGATGCGGCGTTGCGTGGTGCCGGGCAGATCGGCTTTACGATCGTGTCCATCACCTTCTCGTTGATCGCCGTGTTCATTCCGCTGTTGTTCATGGGCGGGATCATCGGGCGGCTGTTTCGCGAATTTGCGGTGACGGTCTCGGTTGCCGTCGTTGCCTCAGCGGCGATCTCGCTCACTCTGACGCCGGTGATGTGCTCGCTGTTTCTCAAAGAGGAAGGGCTTCACCCCAAGGGCGGCTTCAATGCCGGCGCCGAGCGGGTCTTCAAGGCGGCGCTGCAAGCGTATGACCGGGGGCTCCATTTCATCTTTCGCCACCAGTTTTCGGCGCTGCTGGCGACGCTCTTGCTGATGGTGGCGACAGGCTGTCTTTACGTAGTGACGCCGAAGGGTTTTTTTCCGCAGCAGGATACCGGGTTTATCTTCGGCGAACTCGACGTGCGCCAGGACGCTTCGGTCACCTACACCGACAAGATCCGGCGCGAAGTCGTCAACATCGTGATGCACGATCCCGGCAGCCAAGGCGTCTTCTCGTATGACGGCGCCACGCCCTACAACCCGGCGGAAAACACGGCGCGCATCTTCTGGAGTTTGAAGCCCTACGACGAACGCGATGCCACCGCAGAAGAGATCATCCGGCGCTTGCGCAAGAAGGTGGCCGGAATCGTGGGCGCCGAGTTTTTCATGCAGGTGCCTCAGGACATCACGGTCGGCGGCCGGCTGTCGCGCACCGAATACCAGTATACGCTGACCGACACCAACAGCGATGAGCTCAATCACTGGGCGCCGATCCTCGAACGGGAGATGAAGAGGCTGCCGCAATTGCAGGATGTCGCATCCGATCAGCAGATCGCGGCGGCGCACCTGGCGATCGACGTCGACCGCGACGCCGCCTCGCGGATGGGGCTGTCGGCCAATTTGATCGACCAGACGCTCTATGACGCCTTCGGCCAGCGTCAGGTCGCGACGATCTACACGTCGACCAACCAGTACAAGGTCGTTCTCGAAGTGCAGCCGCAGTTCCAGCACGATCCCAATCTGCTATCGACGATATACGTCGCCAGTCCGACTGGCGTGCAAGTGCCGCTCAGCAGCTTCGCTCACGTCGCCAGCAAGAGCGAGCCGCTGATGATCAACCACCAGGGCATCTTCCCGGCGGTGACGCTGTCGTTCAACCTGGCCCCCGGCGTGGCGATCGGGCAGGCGGTCAGCGCCATCCAGAATCTCACCGACCGGTTGCGGGTGCCGCCGGCGCTCAACGCCTCGTTCGAGGGAACCGCACAGGCCTTCCAGGCCTCGTTGTCGTCGATGCCGCTATTGGTCGCGGCGGCGATCCTTGTCGTCTATATCGTGCTCGGCATTCTGTACGAGAGCTATATCCATCCGATAACGATCCTCTCCGCCCTGCCGTCGGCCGGTGTCGGGGCGCTATTGATGCTGCTGTTGCTGCATTACGAGCTGTCGGTCATTGCGATCGTCGGCATCATTCTCTTGATCGGCATCGTCAAGAAAAATGCGATCATGATGATCGACTTCGCGCTGCAGGCGGAGCGGCTCGAAGGCAAGAGCCCGCAGGAAGCGATCCATCAGGCCTGCGTCTTGCGCTTCCGGCCGATCATGATGACGACCTTCGCGGCGCTGTTCGGCGCGATGCCGATCGCTTTCGGCCGAGGCGGCGGCGCGGAATTACGGCAGCCGCTCGGCGTCGCGATCGTCGGCGGGCTGCTGCTCTCGCAATGGCTGACGCTCTATACGACGCCGGTCATCTATCTCTACCTGGACCGTCTCAGCCGCTTCCTCGGCGGCTCGCGGCGCCAGTCGCGCCTTGCCGCGGTGCTTGAGGACGGACGCCTAGTGCCCGAACCGATAGCTGCTCGCGAAGTTCAAGCAGCGAATGACTGATGCTGCCTTGATGCGCATGGTGACGGTGCCGACCGGCAAAATCTCGAACGTCGCCGCTATGATCGGTTGACCGCCGGCGCGTCTGCTCTTGGCGCTATTCGGCAGGCTTGATGCCGGCCTGTTTGATCACCTTGCCCCACAGTTCGCGCTCGTTGTCCAAGAATTTCGCAGCTTCGGTGCGGCTGCCGCCAGCCAAGTCCATGCCGAGCGCTTTGGTTTTTTCGGCAAAGGCGGGCTCGCTCAAGCAGTCTGCGACATCGCGGTTGATCTGGTCGGCGAGCACGTCGGGCGTGCCGGGCGGCGCGACGATGCCGAAGAAAGTCACCGCGCGATAGCCGGATACGCCGGCCTCCGCCAGCGTCGGCACGTCGGGCAGTTGCGGCACGCGCTCGGTCGCGCCGACGGCGACGATCTTCTCCTTGCCGGCGCGGTAGAGCGGCAGCGCGGTCGCCATCATGTCGAACATCATGTTGACGTTGCCGCCGAGCACGTCGTCGACGGCCGGGTTCAGGCCCTTGTAGGGAACCTGCAGCAGTTTGACGTTCGCGAGCATTTCAAACTCGATGGTGGCGAACTGGCCGAGC
>DATJTL010000199.1:0-8104 GCA_035503415.1 Xanthobacteraceae bacterium | reverse complement strand
GCGTCGGCGGTGACCGGCATACCGTCGCGGAATTTGCCCATCAGCGTCTCGGCCGCATGCGCCAGCGCCTCGAGGCGGGGCAGGCCGAGAAAGCCGCAGGTGCCCTTGATGGTATGGACGAGGCGAAAGATGTTGCCGAGGATACTGGCGTTGTTCGGCTCGCGCTCGAAGCGTACCAGCTCGGCGTCAACCCGCTCGAGACTCTCGCCGGTCTCGGTCAAAAACTCACGCAGCAGGTCGTCCATGCCGAAGGCGCCCTTGTCGCCAGCCGCTTCGCAGCGCGGATGGCGCACGCATCCACTGTCACTATCGCGCAAGGCGCGCGTAGCGCGTGCCTTGGTCGCCAGGCACGCCGCGCCTGATCAGACCCCTACAGTCTGTTGCCAAAGGGTTTAATTTCGGTTGCGGTAGACCGCTCGGGCCGGCCGGTTAACGAGCCGTCACCACGACGGATTCGCCTTCGAGCGCGGCCGAGACCACGAGCCCGCAATCGCGCGCCAACAGCCCCGTGTAGAAGGGCTGAATGCCGTGCGCATCGACGGTCTGGGCCGGGCTTCCCGCCAGCAACTCCGTGGTGGCGGTGGTTACGCGCGCATTAAGTCCCGCCGCAGTGACCCGAAAACCGGTCGCGCCCTCGATTGGATCGACGGTCAGCGACCCGCCGCGCGGGATGGTGCCGGCGGCAACGATCAACATGTTCAATAAAAGCTTGACCTGATTCTTCGGTTTTAATTCCCGCGGCAGGTTCCAGGCGATCTTGATCTTGTCGTCTTCGATGAGGCCGCGCGCGACGTTTTCGGCATCGCCGGTCTCGATCTGGGCTCCGGCCGAACCGGCGGCGCCGAAAGCCAGCCGGCAGAATTGCAGCTTCGCGGAGGCCAGCCGCGCGCTCTTCTTGATCAACTCGAGCGCGAAGGTGCGCGTTTCCTCGTCCTTTTCCTCCTCGAAGACTTCGACGCCATTGACGATGGCACCGACCGGGCTGATCAGGTCATGGCACACGCGCGAGCACAGCAGCGCCGCGAGATCGAGGCCGGCGAGTGCGACAGGGCCGGAATCGGTCGGACCGGACATGGGAAGCTCCGCGCAGACGAGATAAAGGGCGTGGGTGTCACAGCCGGCGCGATTCGGCAACCGTGCCACTGTAAGCCGTGGTAAACGCTTGCCCTTTGCCCCGGCCCGCGGCTGAGAGTGACCAGCAGCGGGACATTGATGGAGTGGCGTGTGCCCCTGATGGATGCCGCAGCCTGCGTGGACCTTTTACCGGTGCTGACCGAAATCGCGGTACGCGCCGCCCACGCCATTCGCAAGCACATCGGCAAAGACGGCGTCCAGCGCAAAGCCGACGGCTCGCCGGTGACCGGCGCCGACATCGCCGCGCAAGCGGCCATCTGCGAGGGCCTCGCGCATGCCGCGCCGGCGCTGCCGGTGGTAGCGGAAGAGCAAGCCGACAGGCCGCGGCCGGCCGGCGACAGCTATTTCCTTGTCGATCCGCTTGATGGCACTCGCGAATTCATCGCCGGCCGCGATGAATACACGGTCAATATCGCGCTGATAACCAACGGCGCGCCGATGCTCGGCGTGATCGCCGCGCCCGCGCAATTCTCGCTCTGGCGTGGCGTGGTCGGACGCGGCGCCGAGCGGATGGCATTTACCGATGACGGTAAAATCTTGCCCGCCACGGCGATCCGCACCCGCAAGCGGCCGCAGCACCAGCCGGTCGTGCTGGTCAGCCGCTCGCACCTCGATGCGCGCACGAAAGCCTATCTCGACGGCTTGCCGCAGCCCCGCACAGTCGCTGGCGGATCGTCGGTAAAATTTTGCCGGATCGCCGAAGGCTCGGCCGATCTCTATCCGCGGCTTGGGCCCACGCACGACTGGGACGTGGCGGCGGGTCACGCGATCGTTGAAGCGGCGGGAGGACAGGTGCGCACGCCGGACGGCGGCAAGCTCCGCTATGGAAGCGAAGACCTGCTGATCCCAAGCTTTATCGCCACAGGCAACGCGGAGACGCCGTAATTAGTGGTCAAGGCCCTGCATGACCTGCGGCCACTTGCGGCTGGCAGTGGCGATGAAGCGGGTTGGATCGCTTAAGAATTTTTCCCGCTGCGCGCCGTCGTAGAACAGGAAAAGCCTTTCGCCGACGATCGTCCACACGTCGGGGTTACCAGCCACGGCGACACCGCGAGCAACGCCGACCGGGTCGTAACCGCCGTACTGTGGCATGTAGACATCCGGCCTTTCGGCGAAGGCGGCGCGATTACCGGGATTGGAAAAGCGCCAGACGACGCTGTCGTAGCGCAATTCAAGCGTGCCAACACCGAGCGTCGGCTTGCCGTCGGTGAAAAAGGCGACCGGATCATAGCCGTCGATCGCCAGCCCCGAATGCCAATCGACGACGATGCGTTGCGTCAATCCGGCGCGCGCTGCTGGCGCCAAGGCGGCCAATGCCACCGCGATGCTCGCCGCCACAATCAGCGGATGGCGCGATTTTCGTTTTTGCCGTGCTGAGGTCATAGTTTTGATCAACGCTGAAAGTGATTCGGGGTGTCTTTGCCAAAACTTAGCGTCGCCAAGGCTGCGCCGGGAAGCTCGCACTTAGATTGCGAGGACTTAGCTCGTTGCAGACGTAAAGCGGACCGCGTGAGCAAGGCGTTAAGACGGGAGATGCCGATGAAGTTTTCCGCCAGGCTCGCCATCGCCACCGTGCTGCTTGCGGCATCGATTGCGGCAACCGCCATCGCCCAGCCGGCACCTCCGGCCGGCACACCTTACCCTCAGCCCGGTTACCAGCAGCCCGGTTACCAGCAACCCAGTTACCCGCCGCCCGGTTACCAGCCGCCCGGCCCACCACCTGGGCCCCCTCAGGCTGCCGCACCATACCCACACCCGCAGCCTGTGCCGCCGCGGGACGATCAGTTTTCCGCGGACGAATTGATCGAGGCCGGGCATCGCTTCTTCGGCGGGGTCTCGCGGGGGCTCGCCATGATCGTGCAAAAGGCGGGCAGCCAATGGGGACAGCCCAACGGCTACGTTCTGGGTGAGGAAGCCGGCGGCGCCTTTGTCGGTGGCCTGCGCTACGGCGACGGCACGCTCTACACCAAGAATGCCGGTGACCGGCGCGTCTTCTGGGAGGGACCGACGATCGGGTTCGACGCCGGCGCGGACGGCGCGCGCACGATGATGTTGGTCTACAACCTGCCAAGCACCGAGGCGATTTTTGATCGCTTCGGTGGCATCGATGGTTCTGCCTATTTTGTTGGCGGTCTCGGCATGACGGCGCTCACCGCCAATGACATTGTGCTGGTGCCGATCCGCACCGGCGTCGGGCTGCGGCTCGGCGCCAATCTTGGCTACCTCAAATTCACCTCGCGTCCGACCTGGAATCCCTTCTGATTACGCCAGACGCGCCGCACGCGGCGGCGTTAAGGATTCATTAATCCCGTGGCGCATTGACCGCACCAGGTTTAGGTTAACGGTCGGTGGATGTGGTAGGATTTGTAGGCGCGTGGCAGCGACGCAAATCCCCTGTCCTCCGCTCGGTGGGAACAAAATCGGCGGACGATTGCGGACTTGCAGGACGGGACTTGCAGGGCGGGACTTGCAGGGCGGGACTTGCAGGGCGGGTCTTGTGGGGCGGGTAGAGTTGCGGCTGGTGGGTTGGTGGTGGAGGCGTAGCTCATGATCGAACCGATCATGTATTTCGGCATCGGCTTTCTGGTTGCAGCGTTGTTCGTACTTCTGGTCGTTCCGCTCGTCCATAACCGCGCCGTCCGCCTGACCATGCGGCGGCTCGAAGCCGCAACTCCTATGACGATCGCGGAGATCCGCGCCGACAAGGATCAGCTGCGCGCGGAATTCGCCATGTCGACGCGGCGCCTGGAAATGAGCGTCGATCAGTTGAAGGCGAAGACCACGTCGCAGCTCGCCGAGCTCGGCAAGAAAACCGACGCCATCAATCAACTGAAAAAGGAACTCGGCGAGAAAACCGCGGCGATATTCGCACTCGAGGTGCGCGACAAGACTTTGCTCGAACAGATGCGCTCCTCGGAGGAGGAATACGAGCTCAAGGCAAGCTCGCTGCGCGAAGCCGAGCGCGTGCTCGCCGACAAGGAGGCGGAGCTGTCGAAGCTCGTCGCCGAGCTTGGCGATCAGACACTGAGCGCCGACAGTCAGCGCGTCGAACTCGCCGCGCTGCGCACCCAGGTCGAAGCCCTGAAGGTCAGCGTCGTCGACTACGAATCCGCCAGGAAGGACACCGAGGAAAGGCTCACCCGCGAGCGCACCGAATCGGCCGCCGCGTCGAGCGATTTGACCGACGCGCGCGGCAAGCTCGAGGGGCTGAACGTGCGGGCCAGCGAACTGGAGCGGCAACTCCTCGCCCAAAGCACCGAAGCCGAGCTGCTCAACAAGCGCGTCCAGGAGCTGGAAAACCGCCTCGCCGATCAGGGCCGGCTCCTCGCCGAGCGCGACTACGAAATCGAGCGGCTGCGCGGCGAGGCCGAAGCAGCGCGCAAGAGCGAAGGCGAACTGCGTAAGGAACTCGCCAGTGCCGGCAATCGTGGCAGCAGCGCAGCGGAAAAGCTGAAATCCGATATCGCTCAGCTCGAAGCGGAGCTCGCCGCCGCAAAGCAGGACCGCGGCCAGCTGGAAACCCAGGTCGCGGCGCTCAAGCGCGAGGCGGAAGCCGGCTGGGCGTCGGAGCGGGTGGAGAATGCGTTGCTGCGCGAGCGCATCAACGACGTTGCCGCCGAGGTCGCCCGTCTCACCGCGGCGCTGGAAGGCCCCGGGTCCCCGATCGAGGCGCTGCTCGCCGGCACGCACGATGCGAACCAGGCGCCGAGCCTGCCGAACGGCAATGGCGGCGTGGCAACCAATGGCGCGCACGGCGAAGCCGGGTCCGGCAAGATCGGAGCCAACGTCGAATCCATGGCGGAGCGCAAGAGCACGCTCGCCGACCGCATCCGCGCGCTGCAATCGAGCGCCTCGCGGGCCGCCCAGTCGGGCTGAAAATCTCTCAAGCCGCGCCGCCGCACCTTCTGGCGGCAGGGCGCCCAGCGGCTCGCCTTGACACCCCACAGAGGCACTCATTAAATCCGGCCCGTTGGCACGGGCGCTTAGCTCAGCGGGAGAGCGTTCCCTTCACACGGGAGAGGTCGTAGGTTCAATCCCTACAGCGCCCACCAGCCTCCGCTGCTTCGCAGCTACGGCTCGGCAAGCCGGATTAGGTCATGTTGAAATAACGACGGCCGTCGCGCCGACTTCCCGTTGCCGGAACAAGTCTCCCTGAAATGAAATACGAACTGCCTGTGCCGCACACGACCTTCGACGTCGCGCTCGATGACGGCGCGCGCACTCGCGTGCGACGCCACGGCAATGCCGGTGGCGTGCGCCTTTTGCTTGCGCACGGCAACGGCTTTGCCGCCGACGCCTACTTTCCCTATTGGCAGCACCTGTTGGCGCAGTTCGATCTCCTGGTGTTCGATTTTCGCAACCACGGGCAGAACGTGCCTGCGGTACCCGCGCATCACACCTACGAACAGTTCGTGCGCGATCTCGAACGCGTGGTGCAACAGATCAAATCGCGGTTTGGCGAAAAGCCGACCGCCGGGATCTTCCATTCGATGTCCGGGCGCACCGCGATGAAACATGCCATCGAGGTCGGCTGGCGCTGGGATGCGCTCGTCCTGTTCGATCCGCCCAACGTGCCGCCACCGGATCATCCGGCTTACCCGGCGATGACGGCGTTCGAGAAGCGGCTGACCGCGTGGGCGCGGGGGCGACGGCGGCAGTTCGCCGCGATCGACGAGCTCGCCGAGGAGTACCGCCAGTCGCGTGCGACGGCGCGCTGGGTGCCCGGCGCCCATGAATTGATGGCGCATTCGGTGCTGCGCCGCAGCCGAAACGGCGACGGCTACGAGCTGGTTTGCGATCCGGAAAACGAGGCGGCGATCTACGAGCAGGCCATGATGCTCAATCTATGGCCCGCCGCCGGGCAATTCGGCGGGCCGGTGAAACTGATCGGCTGCGATCCCACCCTGCCCGGCGCTCCCGCGATCGCTGCGGCAAACCAGGCGCTTGGCGCCGAAGGCGGCTATGATTACAGCTTCGTCGAGGGAACCGGCCACCTCCTGCAGATCGAGAAGCCGGCCGAATGCGTCCGCCTGACGGTCGAGTTCCTGGCGCGGCATGGGCTGGCGTAAGGTCGCAATACCAACTCGGCCAGGACAAGCGAGGGGGACAATGCGGAAACGGCGAATTGCGCTTTTGATGGCGTCCGGCATCATGCTTGGCGCCCTTTACGTCGACGCCGCATCGGCGCAATCGTCTGCTGATGTGGGCGAGAAGCTCGCCTTCGACCGCAGCAAAGGCAATTGTCTGACCTGCCACGTCATCGCGGGGGGCGATGCTCCCGGCAATGTTGCTCCACCGCTCGCCGGCATGAAGCAGAGATTCCCCGACCGCAACGAATTGTTCGCCATCATCTTCGATGAGACCAAACGCAATCCGCAGACGGTGATGCCGCCGTTTGGGCGCAATCTCATTCTCACCAAACAGGAAATCAACGAGGTCATCGACTTTCTCTACACACGATAGGAGCGCATTGCCGCAATGGAAACGAAGGAAGCAAAGAGACGCATGAGCGCGCGCGGCGGCCATACGCGGCGCACGATCATCCGGGGAGCCGTTGCCGGCGGCTTGGCGGGATTGGGCCTTGCCGGCGCCGCGCCTCTCGGCCGCGCGTACGCCGCCGATGCCGCCAAGTGGCCAAAGGATGCGTTCTCGCAGAAGACCGAAGCCGCCGCCATCAAGGCGCTCTACAGCGTCACTCCGGAGCCATCCGACAAGGTCAGCCTCGACGCCCCCGAAATCGCCGAGAACGGCGCCGTGGTGCCGATTTCGGTCGCGACGACGCTGCCCGGCGTGACCGCCATCTCCATCGTAGTGTCAGAGAATCCGTTTCCCTTGACGGCGCATTATCCGATTCCGCCCGGCACCTCGGCGATGGTCGCCAACCGCCTGAAGATGGCAAAGACCAGCAAGGTAATCGCGCTGGTCGCCTCCGGCGGCAAGGTGTTCAGCGCTACCAAAGAGGTCAAGGTCACCGTCGGCGGCTGCGGCGGCTGATCGAAGGAATAGAAGGCAAACGCAAATGGCATCGACAATCCGCATGCGCGCCGTCGCCACAGGCGACACCACCGAAGTGCAGGCGCTGGTTCAGCACCCGATGGATTCCGGCTTCATCAAAGACGCCAAGGGCAATCTCATTCCGCCGCACTACATCGAAGTGCTGGAATTCCAGCACGCCGGCAAAACCGTGTTCACCGCCTATTGGGGGCCCGCGGTCGCCAAGGACCCCTATATCAAATTCAGCTTCAAGGGCGCGCAGAAGGGCGACGACCTGACCATCAGTTGGGTCGACAATGAAGGCCAGAGCGATTCACTCTCCGGCAAGATCACGTAAGAGAATTCACGCCGTCGCGCCGAGGGAGGATTTCTGCATGCGTCGCGTATTCCTGCTGGCCATTTTGCAGGCCGTGGCAATGTTCGCGCTCGCCGCACCGCCGGTGCTCGCGGCCGATACGGCCAATCCGCAGGCCGAGTTCAAGGCCTTCCGCGACTATTTCACCAAGCGCTTTCCAAAGGTGCCGCTCGACGATTTCGTCAACGGGCCCTATTCGATGGACGCCGGACTGCGCAAGCAGTGGGAAGAAATCGACGCGTTTCCGCCCTACCAATTCGCCGTGGACAAGGGCAAGCAGATGTTCGAGACGCCCTTCGCTAACGGCAAAACCTACGGCGATTGTTTTCCCGATAAGGGCATCGGCATCCGCCAGAACTACCCTTATTTCGATAGCAAGTCGGGCGAAGTGATCACGCTCGATGTGGCGCTCAACCAGTGCCGCGAGGCCAACGGTGAGAAGCCCTACGACTACACCAAAGACGACATGGCGGCGCTGACCGCCTATATGGCGTTCACCTCGCGCGGCAAGCCCTTCGACATCAAGATCCCTGACGATCCACGGGCGCTGGCGGCGTATCAGAAGGGCGAGGAATATTTCTACACCCGCCGCGGCCAACTCAACTTTTCCTGCGCCAGCTG
>DATJTL010000198.1:0-7398 GCA_035503415.1 Xanthobacteraceae bacterium | reverse complement strand
GCCAGAAGGTCGGCAGCGATCCAATCCGCATTGCCGTCCGCGTCGGCCACGATCAATACCTCGGAAGGCCCAGCGATCATGTCGATGCCGACCTTGCCGAACACCATCCGTTTGGCCGCCGCCACATAGGCGTTGCCGGGCCCGACGATCTTTGCTACCGGGGCGATCGACTCGGTGCCGTAGGCGAGCGCCGCCACTGCCTGGGCGCCGCCGATGCGGAAAATCTCATCGACACCTGACAATTTCGCCGCGGCAAGCACCAGCGGATTGAGTTGGCCATCAGGCGCCGGCACAACCATGGCGACGCGCGGTACGCCGGCGACCTTGGCCGGCACCGCGTTCATCAGCACCGAGGAAGGGTAGGCGGCCGTGCCGCCCGGCACGTAAAGTCCGACCGCCTCGATCGCGGTCCAGCGCGAGCCCAGCTCGACGCCGAGCGCGTCGGTGAATCGATCGTCGCGCGGCACCTGGCGGCGGTGAAACACCTCGATGCGTTCGCGGGCGAGTTCGAGCGCCGAAAGCGCCTCACGCGGGGAAGCGGCGACCGCTGCTTCGATCTCCTGCGGCGTCACCCGCAGCCCCACCTGGTCGAGGTCGAGCCGGTCGAACTTTTGCGTATAGTCCTTGAGCGCCGCATCGCTTCGCGCGGCGACGTCAGCGACGATAGCGCGGACCGCCGCCTCCACATCGACCGCGGTCTCGCGCTTGGTGTCGAGAAACGCGCGAAAGCTCCGCGGAAAATTTTCCGAGCGGGTGTCGAGCCGGATCGCCATGCTGCCGTCCTGTTTGCTACGGCCGAGGCCTAGCAGCAGATGGTTCTTATAACAATTCTAATATTGGGCTTTCAGATTGACAAAATTACCGCGTTGTCCAAGTCGCCATCGTGGTGACTATCGCGGTGCTGCGCGAGCAGGCGATTGCATTCCTGGAACACGGCAACATCCCCACCGCGCTCGATCAGACGGTTGGGACACCTCCTGGCTATTTGAGCGATTCAAGCTATCTCGGCCGCGCCCTGCACACGCTCATCGGCTCTATCGGCCAGCCGACAGCAATCCACCTCCTCGCCTACACGACGATGCTTCCGATCATTGCGACGCTAATGAAGGTGTTCGCAGCTTCCGCCGCGCGGCGCCGCAGACAGTGTAGCAGTTAGGCCGTCGCCGATCCGGCAGCGAAATGGTTCGGGCACACTTCGGCGGCGTAAATCTCGCCCAGATCGGCGAGCTCGGCCTCCAGACACTCGACTTCCAGACGGATGACGCCGCCTCCCGAGAAGGTCAGGGTCACGATCCCAGCCGGCGCATCGCTCTCGAGGAATTCCACGGCCAAAAGATTTAGCCGCGCATTCTTATCGAATTGATCGAGGTCGCGGCACTTGCAGGTCATCACGCGCTCGAAGCGAAGCGCAGTGCGGCAGCGCCGATAATCCGGCCTCGCACCCGCTTGGGCGTCGGCGGCACACATCCAATCGAAGCGATTGAGCGCCATGACAAAGCGATGTTCGTGCGCTCGCCAGAGGATATCCGCCACACGCACCAGGGCGTCCTGCACATGCGCGGAGACGACTTCTATGTCGTCGTGGTCAAGCGCGACGAGCTTGAGTTCGTCGACATTCGCATTCATCTGCCGCCGCTCCTGCTGCCATCGCTCACTGAAGCTAGGAATGGACCGCGGCGGACGCAAGTCCCCGTTCCAATGCCAGCCCTCCCCGGCCCCGATTCGCTAGAAGGACGCGCAGGCGGACTGCACCACCAGCCCTACCGATTGCTGGCGGAATTGCCGCTTATAGGCACTCACCACCGCATCGAGCCGCGTCTGGTCGTCCTTATTCCCTGGCAGCACGATGGTGACAAGCTTGCTCGGCTCGCGCACGATCCGGCCGCTCGCTGAATCGCGCCATTGCCCGCTCGCGCTGATGATTGTTAGGCCGTCTGGGAAGCGCGGAGTGATTTCGCGCGCGACGAAACGCTTCCAGGCTCTTTCGCTCACACCGACACGATCGCCGATGTCGCGACCGAACATCAATTCGGCGATCAGTCTGAGCTTCTGCGTTCCATAACAAGCCGGCGCCGGCACCTGTGCGACGGCCTCGCCCGCGGCTGTCGCCAACACCATGAAACCGAAAAGCCAAGCCCGGGCGCTGCGCATGCCGGGAAACCGCAGCCTCACGGCTGACCGGGCGGAAACGGCTGGCCGCCACGCCGCACAATCTCGTCGGCCGTCGCATGTACTGCGAACGCGGCCCACAGCGCCATTGCGCAGCCGACACCGAGAAAGCAGCTGAGAAAGACGACCTGCATCACGCACTCCTACCGCCTTCACATTACGCGGTGGACATTGCGCATTCGTTAGTGCGGGCGCCGCAAAGCAAGAGCCGCCGGCGATCGCGAGATCACCGGCGGCGTGGTCGTCGTTGCTATTCGGCTGCTACTTGCAACTTTACTTGCGATCTTACTTGCAGCCTTGCGGCGTCTCGTGCTTGCCGGGCGGACATGCCGGCTTGGCCGGTGGCTTTGGCGGCGGAGGCGCTGGCCTCGCCACAGCCGGCTTCGGCGGCGCCGGATGCGGCGGCGGAGGCGCGGGCTTGACCACGGCCGGCTTCGGTGGCGCCGGATGCGGTGGCGGCGGCGCGGGCTTCACCACAGCCGGCTTCGGTGCGGAGGGATGCGGTGGCGGCGGTGCCGGTTTCACGAAGGCAGGTTTCGGAGCCGAAGGGTTCGGCGGTGTCGGCGCCGGCTTGATCGAGGCCGACGGTGGCGGGGGCGGAGGTCCCCGGTGGGTCGGCGATACGATCGGAGCTCCGCCTGCCGGCGGTCTGCCTGCTCCTGGGCCGCCGGGCGGATGTCCCTGCTCCACGGCCTTTGGCAACGAAACTGGGATTCTGGCTCCCGCGCCGCCCGGTCCTGGTGCGGCGGGCCGCACCACGACTTTGGCCGGTGGACGCACGAACGCGGGAATGACTCTGGCCGCAGGAACCGGCAGAGCGAAGCGTCCAGTCGGCCGCGGCGGCGGTGGCAGCACCGCGAATTCATGCGGGCGTGGCGGCAGGAAGACAACCGGCGGCCGCGGCGGCGGCGCCCAACCACGACCAGCAAAGACTACAACAGGCCGATCAACGAAAACGAGTTCAGCCGGCGGCGGCGGTGGCAAGCCGAAATCGACAACAACGAAACCTGCCGGCGGTTCGAACGCCGCGTGCAGAATGGCGAGACGTCGCCGCGCATCCCAGGCGTGCGGTCCGTTCGGATAGCGCCGCAGATACGACCAATAGGCTCGCGGCGTGTCGTCGGCGATGCAATGGCGCCAGATCATCTCCTCGCGCCGCACCGCGATCATCGCGGCGACGCGCTGGGCATACGGGCTATTCGGATAGAGCGCGAGAAACTGCTCGTAGCCGTCGAGCGTGTCGAGTTCCAGCACCGCCTCGTAGGCATCATCAACGTTGACGAAATCGCGCAGCGGCCTGTTGCGAATATCGGCGATCGGCGTGACGCTGGGAGGCGGAGGCGCGCCGGCCGCAAGCTCCGTCATAAAGAACGGCTGCTGCAGGCCGGAAACGTACCAGGGCATTTCGGCGCCCTGAGTGAGATCGCTCACGCGCAGTCGGATGCGCGTGAAAATGTCGTCAAGGGAGAGCCCGCCGGTGCCGATCATTTCAGTCAACGCAGTGGCGTAAGAGCCGTAGGGGCCCTGCTCGTTGGGCGCGATCGTGCCGGGTGCCGCGTTGAACGCGAGCGCGACGCCGGGCACAGGATCAACGAGCGCCAGACCGCTCGCCAGCGGTTGGCCTCCCGAACGCGCAAACGGATTTTCCCGCGCTGCGTCGAGAATGACGATCTTGACCTGGGCCGGCAGCGCGGCGAGCGGTTGGATGAAATCCGAAACGCGGATGGCCTGCAGCGGGACGTCGGTGGCGCTCTGAATGTTGGCGTCGACAGGCACAAAATAATTGTCGCCGTTGAACTGCAATCCGTAGCCCGCGAGATAGACCAGCGCGACCGCGTCCGGTCCGGCGGCGTCCACCTGATTGATGAATTCGGTCAGCGTCTGCCGCAACGTGGGCTGGTCGAGATTGGCGGCGCCGGTGACAGTGAAGCCCGCCGCCGTGAGCGCGTCGGCGACAAGTCCGGCATCGTTCGCCGGCGTGGCCAGGCTGCCGGTCTTATATTCGGAGTTGCCGATCACGAGCGCAAACCGGCTCTCAGCATGTCCGGCGCGCAAGCCGAAGCTCAAAACCAGAACAACGGCGGCAGTGAGCCACCAGACACGTGCGAATACGTTCATGAAAGTCTCCGAATCGGTCGACGGCAAAATCGTCTTTTACCAGATACCACCCCGATCAATCAGCCCAATCATTGAGACCGATTCATGTCGGGCTGCCACCAGCAGTTCCATTGCATGGTTCATCGGCGGGCAAAAGTCCGATCCGCCCATCCCAGGCGGCGAGCGGAACCTTCGACCATCCGCACCAATATGTTTTAGCTACATCCGGCGCGGCCGCGGCGGCCTTAAGCGACAAATCATCCCGGCACAGTCCAGCAAATCCGGTCTCGGACAAATTCTGGCCGCCGGCACACTGGGCGACAGCTTAAGGCCGTGCGCGAGTCTTGCTCCCCAACAAGACGCGACCGTCTTGTTGCTTCGCATCCAGAATTGACGCGGCAACGCACGGACGCGTCGAGGGCAGATTTGAATGCCGTCTTATCTGATCAACACATCTATACCGCCGCCTGTCCTGGTAAGGCCATTCATCTGCGGCAAACAATCCGGGGGTGGCGGGCAAGAAATATTTGCTTCCCTGCTCATATCTTGTTAAGGGGAACCTAACAAGATCGCATTTGCGGCTTGTCCGTCGGGTGGTTTGACTGCAACAAACGTTCTCCATCCCAACTTTCGACTTTTCTTCCACTCCCGCAAGGGATACAAATTGCCTTCATTTGAAAGGGAGGTTCTATGGCTAAGAGGACGAAAAAGCGGCGCGCGTGGACCGCAGTTGAGGTCCGTGAGCTCAAGAGCATGGCGAAGAGGAAGACTCCGGCCTCGAAAATCGCCAAAAAACTGAAAAGAACAGAAGGGGCAACCCGTCAGAAGGCGTTCAGCATCGGGCTGTCGCTCGATTCGCGCTCCTGATCTTCAGAGTTTTTAATAGTTGCAGTGCAGCAGCGCCCGCCGACGCCTTTTTGGCGTCGGCGGGCGCTGTTGGCATGTCTGTTCGCCACCGAACGCATTGATCCACAAAGATCGACCTCATTGGACGGTGCGACGCCGCCTCGTCACGTCTTTTTGGAACATGCTCTGGAAAGGGTTGGCCCGCGGGCTTGAGCCGAGGGCAGACGCCGACTCTCCAAAAGAGCCTGCTCAACTGAGAGTCCAGATCGCAGCCCTATTCAATCGCGCTTGATCGCGCTCTAGGAATAATATCCGGAAGGCGCAGCGCCCTACGCCACCAAGCGGAAGTTTTTGAATCGGCGCGGCGCGGACGTAAACTCCTCGATGCTCCAAGAGAGGACAAACAAGAGGACAAACGAAATGGCCGAGATCGTTGCCGGCTTCGGCATGCCGCATAACCCCGGCGCTCCCGCGCTCGTCCTGCGCGACGGCCCGCAAAGCGAAACAGCGCGGTACTACGCCGAGATGGCAAAGGAACTCGCCGCCGCCGCTCCCGATGTGGTGATCATCTTCACCGACGATCATTTCAATACATTCTTCCTCGACAACTTCCCGACCTTCGCAGTCGGCATTGCCGAGACGACCTCTGGGCCGAACGATCAGACGCCGATGCCGCATTATAATGTCGCGGTGCCGGGCGCGCTCGCCGCCCATATTCGCGACGGCGCAATCGCCCGCGGCTTCGACATTGCGCTTGTACAGGATTTTGAGGTCGATCATGCCGTCATGGTGCCGCTGCACTTTCTAACGCCGGGCATGAAAATTCCTGTGCTGCCCATCTTCATCAATTGTCTGGCACCGCCGCTGCCGACCGCGCAACGCTGTTTCGCGCTCGGCGAAGCGGTGCGCGCGGCGATCACCGAATGGCCGCAGCCGCTGCGGGTTGCCGCGATCGGCAGCGGCAGCTTCTCCCTGGAAATCGGCGGACCGAAGATCCCGGTGGGCGACCGCGCCGCCTGCACGCCGGATCCGCAATGGTCGCAACACGTCCAGGATCTGCTCGGCGCGATGCGCATCGGCGAGCTCGTTGCCGAGGCGACCACGGCGCGCATGCTGCGCGCGGGCAATATCGGCGGCGAACTGCTCAACTGGATAGCGCTGCTTGGTCTGATCGGCGCCCACAAGCCGGTGAACATTCTGCCGCAGGACGATCACGGCCAGGCCTTCGTGGCTTGGCGTTGGAACTGAACCGGCCGAGGTCGAACATGAGCGTCTTCGCCGTCAACAAAATATGCCGCGACGCGCTGCACGATCTCGCCTTTCGCGAGGCGGTCAAGCGCGATCCCGCAACCGCGATCGCCGCGCGCGATCTCACGACCGAAGAGCGCAACGCGCTGCTCGCAGGCGACGTGGCCTGGCTCTACGAGCACGGCTGTCACCCGTTTCTGATGTCATATTTGACGCGCTGGAGCCTGTTCGGCCTGCGGCCCGCCGTCTACACCGAGCGTATCCGCAAAGCGCACGACGCCAGAGACGATTGACGGGACGATTAAGCTGGCCGGCCGCGCCGGGCGGCGGTCAGCCCGCATTGTCTTGCTTGCGATAGGCGTCGATGATTTCCGATCCGGTGGCGAACCAGACCTTGCCGTGGGCGGAAATGTAGGACAGCGCCCGATCCAGGGTGCGGATTCGATGCGGCGCGCCGATCAGGAAGGGGTGCAGCGCGATCGCCATCACGCGGGCATTGCGTGCGCCTTCTTCATAGAGCACGTCAAACGTCTCGCAGATACGCCGATAAAACTCGTCGATGCCGATGCTCGGCGTATTGAACAGCGGCATGTCGTTGAGCTCGATCGAATAGGGAATGGAATAGAGCCCATTGTTCGTGCGGTAAGGCAAATCGTCGTTGACCCAGTCGGCGACATATTCGACGCCGTGCTCGCGAAGGAGTTCGAGCGTGTTCCAGCTCTCGCTCAGGCCTGGGCCGAGCCAGCCGCGCATTTTCTGGCCCCATTGCTCGATCACCGCACGCGCGTCGGCGATGACGGCTGCCTCATGCTCCTTGGCGAGCCCGGTGAGCCGCGCCGAATTGGTGAGCCCGTGGCCCATCAACTCCCACTTGCGGCGGGTCATCTCTTCCATGATGCGCGGATAGAAGCGGCCGACCTCGCCGTTGAGCGCCACGGTGCCGCGAATGCCGTGCTTGTCCAGCACGTCGACGATCCGCCACAGCCCGACGCGATTGCCGTAGTCGCGGCGCGAATGATTGCGGATATCCGGCGCCTC
>DATJTL010000197.1:0-9159 GCA_035503415.1 Xanthobacteraceae bacterium | reverse complement strand
GTGAAGCGGCACGCCCTCGAAGCGACGGCATGCGAATGCTATCGGAGTCTGCAGGACGAGCAAACCACGCTCTTTCCGAACGAGACCGTGACGGCGTAGAAGAAGACCAATTAGCCGACACGCGGCGGGACGACCCGACGTCGCTTCAAACAATATCTGCCGACCTGGTAACGCGGACTGAAGCGCGTCCAATCACGCCGCGTGCGGCGGCAGCTGCGCGGCCTCGGCGGTGTAGACGCCGTCCATGCGGGAGACGAGGCTGTGGCGGGCGAGCGCGTCGGCGAACAGTTCCCGCACCTTCGGATGCTCGTCGGCATAATCGATCTGGGTGCCGCCCAGCCGCCGGCTGATCCATGAGATCGGCACGCCCTGCGCGTTGCGCGGCGACCAGTGCTTGAATGCGAGATAGCGCGCCGGCGTCGGCCCGGAATTGAAGTGCTGGTGATTCCACATATTGGGCGGCACGACCAGCGTGCCGACCTGCCATTCGAAACGCTGCGGCTCCTCGCCCTCGGGCCACATCAGCGAATAACCTTCGCCGGAGAGGATGATCACGTGCGCGCCCGGCCCATGCGCGTGCGCCTTCTTGTAGGTGCCGACCGGAAACTGCGAGATGTGGGAAGCGATCGTGCCGCGTGCCATGTTGAAGCGGATATGGCCGCCGCCGGCGCCGCGCTCCTTCGCCGCGATCAGCGGCAAATTGACCGCGTCGGGCACGAAATTGGTGCGCAGCAGAAAACCTTCCTGCTCGCCTTTCGATGAGAAATAATCCGGCTCGCCCGAAAAGCGGTTCTTGAAGTCGTAGGGGCAGTTGAAGATGAAATCGAGATCGTCGTAGCGATTGATGACGCTTGGCGCATTGGTCACCGCAACGAAGCGGACCGGCTCGCGGCCGGAGCCGTTGAAATGCCGATACCGGCAATTGAGCGGAATGGCGAAGATCGAGCCCTCCTTCCACTCAAAGGTGATACGCGCGCCCGCGTTGTTCCACACTGTCGTCGAACCGCGGCCACAGAGGATGAGCAGCATCTCCTCGTAGAGATGGTGCGCCGGTTCCAGGCTCTTGCCGGGCGCGATCTCGCAGACGTAGCAATCGTTGGAGAAACGCGAGGCCTCGTGGTTGATGAACACGCCCTTGCCGCCGCGGCGCGGCCACGGCCTTACCTCGACGGTGCGCAGGTTGGGCACGTAATGCGCGCTGATGATGTCGAGCCCGTCGTCGCGCACGAAGCGCTCGTAGGGCGAATCCTTCTCGGTGTGGAATTTTTGCGCCAGTTCGTCGGAAACGATGGCGTCCTTTGCCACATCTTCCTCCTGCCGGAATCGGCTTAGCGGTCCGATTCTAACATCCGTATCCGGATTCGGCGGGCACTCCTGCGAATGTCGGTATCAAAAGACCACCAGCAAGCCATAAGTGTTAGCGGAGCTTCGGATTTGACATTCGCTTCACGAGTTCCCGGCCAGCGTATTAGGTTTACCAGCGGCCCGCCGCTCGCGCCACCACCACAGGGCGCGTTACAATGGGCGGCGATGTCCCGCAGCCGAAAAAATTCTCCGGTGCGCAGGCTGGTCACAGGCTTGGCGATCGTCGTCGCCGTCGCGCTGCTCGTTCCCTACATCGTCGCGCCGCTTTACCGGTGGATCGATCCGGTCTCGATGCCGATGCTTTGGCGCTGGGCGACCGGCCAGCGCGTGGAACGCGTGACCATACCGCTCAGCCGCGCCGCCCGGCCGCTGCCGCTGACCGTCATCCTCGCCGAAGACGCAGGCTTCTGCCGTAACTATGGCATCGATATCGGCGCCATGCGTGAGGCCTTGGAGCAGTCGGACGACGATATCGGCGAAGCACGCGGAGCTTCCACCATCACCCAGCAAGTCGCCAAGAATCTGTTCCTCTGGCCGGGGCACAGCGTCGTGCGCAAGGTGCTGGAAATTCCACTGGCGGTTTGGCTCACGCTGGTGCTGCCAAAGCGGCGGATCATGGAAATCTATCTCAACACCGCCGAATGGGGTCCAAACGGCGAGTTTGGAGCGGAGGCCGGCGCGCGCTGGGCGTTCCGCATTCCGGCGCGCGAGCTTGACCCGGTGCAGGCCGCGGAACTGACCGCCATTCTGCCCAACCCGGTCGATCGCAGCGCCCGAAATCCAGGCCCTCTGGTCCGCGAGCTGGCCGCCCTTTATGTGCGCCGTGCGGCCACTTACCCGACGCACGATGCCTGTCTCTATCCCCACTAGCGCTTCCGGCATCGTTCTTCTATAAGCCCGGCTTCCGACAAGCCTGGTTACGAGGAGTACGCCGTCATGGCCGTGCCGAAGAGAAAAACATCGCCGTCCAAGCGCGGCATGCGCCGGTCGGCGGACGCGCTGAAGGCGCCGACTTACATCGAGGACAAGGATTCCGGCGAATTGCGCCGTCCGCACCACATCGATCTGAAGACCGGAATGTATCGCGGCCGCCAGATCATTGCGAAGAAGTCGGAAGCCTAGATCTAGATCACGTTCCGCTCATTCCCGCGTAATCGGGAATCCAAGGCGAATGGCCAAAAGCCGGGTGCCCGCTCACGGGGCACCGCCATCGCGTGGCGCGCGATGGGAGCCCTGCGCGGGGGCGAGCGGTTTGTGGCTGCGGTTCGATCTTATCTCAACAAGCTATAGTGGCGTTATCCCCCGGTCATGGGCGCGGACTAGAGTACCGGCAGCGGGACGGATAGATTGACCGTGCGCCGCGACGGGCCGGCGCGGCCTTTGGAGAGAGGGTGTTCGCCATGTATCTTCTTGGCTTTCCCCTGCTGCTGATTTCCTTTGCCATCTACAACATCGTCACGTTCGTCCTGGTCCTGCCGGACACGGTCTGGACCTCACAGGCGATCGCCGTACCGATGACGTCCGGCGAGATCTTCAAGCTGACCTGGGAGGACATCCTGATCGCCGGCTCGATCCTGCTGCTTTGGGTCGAGATCATAAAATCCACGCACATCGGAGTGCGCGCCATCATCGATCACGTCCTCTCCATGCTGCTCTTCGTCGCCATGCTGGTCGAATTTCTGCTGGTGAAGAGCGCCGGGACGTCGACGTTCTTTCTGTTGCTCGTCATCAGCCTGATCGACGTGCTCGCCGGCTTCATCATCGGCATCCGCGGCGCGGCACGGCAGGTCGAAGTGGAAAGTGCGGCGAAGACGTAAGACCGAATTCGCTTCCCGGGATCATTAAGAATTCCGAGACCGCAAAGGTCCCGGATCAGCGGCGCACCGTTTCACACTGCGCCGCGTCCGGGAAACGAAAGAAGCATCAAAGCGATTTGGACAGCGCGCGGCCTACCTCGCTCGGCCGTTGGCCTAGTGTCTGATAGGCGGCGGCGGCCTCAGCGGGTTCGGCGCGGCGACGGTCGCGCGCCTGGGGCACGCGTATAGCCGCGGCGATCAGATGCGCGATGAAATCGGCGCCGGCGCGTGTCTGCGCCGCGCTAGCTTGCCGCTCGCGAATGTCCGGGGTAGCCGGTACGAGAGCGTTGTTCATGGCGCCGCTTGCCCCTGTTGTCCCAAATCGGGACGCATTGCCGACCTTGGCGCGAAGGTCGCAAGCGATGTGCCGGCCTCCTGCGAATGGCCGCGGGGAACTTCGAATTTTCCGAATTGTTTAACGTCAGCCGATAGCTTGGCGTCGCGGCGCCGTCTCATGCCGCCGAACAGCCCACTCCAATCACCAATGAGGCGATCGTGACCAGCAACGGTCCGCAAGATTCGCTTCCACCCGTCCGGCCGGCCAAGAACGGCGCGATCGATGCCGGCCAGATTCTCGCCTCGGTCGGCGAGGTCGCCTATGACTGGACCATCGACAGCGACGCCTTGCTGTGGAGCGCCAACGTCAAGGAGGTGCTGCTGGTGCGCGACATCGAGGCGATCTCGAGCGGACGCGGCTATGCGCAATTGCTGCAAGCCGAGAACGCGCAAGCTCGTTCTGATGCCGTCACGCAATCCGACAAGCGCGACGAAGGAAGTGGCGTCGCCTACCAGATTCAATACGCCATCCGCCCCGATCCCGGCTCGGAAACGCGGCTATGGGTCGAGGATACCGGCCGCTGGTTTGCCGGCCCCGACGGGCGGCCGCTGCGCGCGCACGGACTCCTTCGCGTCATCAACGAGCGCTACGAGCACGAGCGCCGGCTCACTTACCTCGCGCGCTACGACGGGCTCACCGGCGAACTGAACCGGCACCATCTCACCGAGGTTCTCGAAGATACGCTGGAAGACTCTATCCGCTTCCGTTCGTCATGCGGATTTCTTCTGGTCGCTATCGATAATCTCGCCCGTATCAACGAGTCCTACGGTTTCGACACTGCCGATCGCGTCATCGTCGAAGTGGGCAAGCGCCTGCGCAGCCGCATGCGCGGCAAGGACACGCTCGGCCGTTATTCCGGAAACAAATTCGGTCTGGTGCTGCGCGACTGCACGCCCGACGACATGGCGATCGCCGCCGAGCGCCTCTTGGCCGGCATCCGCGACGAAATGGTGGCGACCACCGCCGGGCTGATCGCGGTGACAGCGACGATCGGGGGCGTGACCGGACCGCGCCATGCCAAGAGCGTGGTGGAAGTGCTCGGTCGCGCCCAGGAGGCGCTCGACACCGCTAAGAGCAGGCATCGCGGTTCGTTTCTCGCCTATCGGCCGAACATCGAGCGCGAGGCGCTGCGCCGCGAGAATCTGCGCGCCACCGATGAAATCGTCGCCGCACTCAACGAGCGGCGCATCTTTCTCGCCTTTGAGACGGTGGTAACGGCGGCGCACCGCCGGCCCGCCTTCTACGAGTGCCTGATGCGCATCCGCCGCGCCGACGGAGGCCTTATCGCCGCCAACGAAATCGTTCCGGTCGCCGAACGGCTCGGCCTCGTCCGCCTGCTCGACCACCGCGTGCTCGAGCTCGTGGTCGACGAACTGGTCGCCGCACCCGCGCTGCACGCGAGCCTGAACGTATCGCCGGCCTCGACCGGCGATCCCGACTGGTGGGCGGGTCTTGGCTCGCTACTGCGCACGCATCCCGGCGTGGCCGAGCGCCTCATCGTCGAGATCACCGAAAGCGCGGCCATCCAGGACGTCGACGAGACGCGCGGCTTCGTGGCGCGCGTCAAGGATCTCGGCTGCCGCATCGCCATCGACGATTTCGGCGCGGGCTACACCTCGTTCCGCAATCTGCGCAAGCTCGGTGTCGATATCGTCAAGATCGATGGCGCCTTCGTGCAAGACATCACGGAGTCCGAGGACGACCGCACATTCGTGCGCACGCTCATCGAACTGGCCAAGCGGCTCAAATTGGAGAGCGTCGCCGAATGGGTCCAGAGCGAAGAAGCCGCACGGATGCTGGAAGCGTGGGGCTGCGATTATCTGCAAGGTGCGCTTGTCGGGCGCGCCTCGACCGAACGGCCGTGGCTCGCGCCCGTGGCGCAGGCGATGTGATTAGCCGCCGCCCTTGTCCTTGTCGGTGAGCCGGTCGACCTTTTTCTGCATGTCGTCGAGCTGGCGCTTGAGATCGTCGATCTCGCCCGTCTTGGTGGAAGGTTTCTCGGGTTCGCCGCCGGCCTGATTTTCGCGGCGGGCAAACGGCGTGAACATCGCGAAGGTTCGCTCGAACATTTCCATGTTCCGGCGCACCTGCTCGTCGAGCGACGTGAAGGCGCCGACCCCGAAAGCTTGCGCCATCTGATGGCGGAATTTCTCCTGCTCGCGGGTAAACGATTCGATCGAGGCTTCGAGATAACGCGGAACCAGCATCTGCATGCTGTCGCCATAGAAACGGATGAGCTGGCGCAGAAAAG
Organism: Xanthobacteraceae bacterium; assembly: GCA_035503415.1. Classification (GTDB taxonomy): domain Bacteria; phylum Pseudomonadota; class Alphaproteobacteria; order Rhizobiales; family Xanthobacteraceae; genus BOG-931. Next base: position 3,350 of record DATJTL010000197.1, on the reverse strand, counting down.
CGATGGGCAGCAGGTTCTGCCCTTCCTTGTTCTCCTGCTCGAAGATGATCTGCGTGAGCACCGTGCGTGTTATGTCCTCGCCGGTCTTGGCGTCATGCACGATGAAATCCTCGCCGCTCTTGACCATGGCGGCGAGATCTTCAAGCGTGACGTAAGCGCTGGTACCGGTGTTGTAGAGTCGGCGATTGGCGTATTTCTTGATCTCAACCGGCTCGGCGGATTTGCTGGTCGTGGTTTCGGACATTTGCTTCTGGGGAACCGCGTGGCACTGCCGACAAAATAGGCGGTTTCTTGAGGCGCGGCTACCGTTTTATGATGGGCTGGCCCAGATAGAGCCGAGCGCCGCGCAGTGGCGGTGGTACCGGCGCCAAACCCTTGCCGCACCCTTGTGTCTTGTCGGCGGCAAACAGCGTCCTTATTACATATATCCAGCTTACCAATGAGGCCGCGGCCAGCCGGCCCTGACCTACCCCTGAGCCCGGAAGGAACCCATCATGAAGGACGACATTGTCATCGTCAGCGCCACGCGCACGCCGGTCGGATCGTTCAACGGCGCATTAGCGTCACTGCCCGCCCACGAACTGGGTAAAGCAGCGATCAAGGCGGCACTCGAACGCGCGGGCGTCGAGGCGGCGCGCGTGTCGGAAGTCATCATGGGGCAGATTCTCACCGCAGGACAGGGACAGAACCCGGCGCGTCAGGCTTCGATCGCGGCCGGCATCCCGGTCGAAATCCCGGCCTGGGGCGTTAACCAGCTCTGCGGCTCGGGGTTACGCTCGGTCGCGCTTGGCTATCAGGCCATTGAAAATGGCGATTCAGAAATCGTGGTGGCCGGCGGCCAAGAATCCATGAGCGTCGCGCCTCACTGCGCGTATCTGCGCAGCGGCGTGAAGATGGGTAATTTCGAGATGATCGATACGATGATCAAGGACGGTCTCTGGGACGCCTTCAACGGCTACCACATGGGCAATACCGCCGAGAACGTCGCACGGCAGTGGCAGATCACCCGCCAGCAGCAGGATGAGTTTGCGGTGGCCTCCCAGAACAAGGCCGAAGCGGCGCAGAAGGCCGGAAAATTCAAGGACGAAATCACGCCGGTGACGATCAAGAGCCGCAAGGGCGACATCATTGTCGACGCCGACGAATATCCGAAGCACGGCACGACCCTGGATGCGGTCGCCAAGCTGCGCCCGGCTTTCGACAAGGAGGGCACGGTGACCGCCGGCAACGCCTCGGGCATCAACGACGGCGCTGCCGCCGTGGTGCTGATGAAGGCGTCCGAAGCGGCGAAGCTCGGCAAGACCCCGCTGGCGCGGATCGTGTCCTGGGCACAGGCCGGCGTCGATCCGAAGATCATGGGCAGCGGGCCGATCCCGGCCTCGCGGAGCGCGCTGAAGAAGGCCGGCTGGAACGTCGCCGATCTCGACCTGATCGAGGCCAACGAGGCGTTCGCCGCGCAGGCTTGTGCGGTCAACAAGGACCTCGGCTGGGACACCAAGAAGGTCAACGTCAATGGCGGTGCCATCGCCATCGGCCACCCGATCGGCGCCTCGGGCACTCGCGTCCTGGTCACGCTGCTCTACGAAATGGGCAAGCGCAATGCGAAGAAGGGCCTCGCCACGCTGTGCATCGGCGGCGGTATGGGGATCGCGATGTGCTTGGAGCGCTGAGCGGAACAACCGCCCTCTTTTTGATTTACGTCATGGCCGGGCTTGTCCCGGCCATGCACGTCTCTAAGCTACCCCTTAGCCATCACTGAACGGAACACGCGAAGGGCCGGCGCGATACCGGTCGTTACATTAGGGAGGAGAACTATGCCCCGCGTCGCATTGGTGACGGGAGGAACACGAGGCATCGGCGCGGCCATTTCCAAGGCACTCAAAGCCGCCGGCTACAACGTTGCGGCTAATTACGGCGGCAATGACGAGGCGGCACAGAAGTTCAAGGCGGAAACCGGCATAGCCGTTTACAAGTGGGACGTCTCCTCGTTCGAGGCTTGTGCGGCCGGCATCAAGCAAGTCGAGGCCGAGATCGGACCGATCGACGTCCTGGTCAACAATGCGGGCATCACCCGCGACGCCCAACTGCACCGGATGAAGCCGGAGCAGTGGACGGCGGTGATCAACACCAACCTTGGCTCGCTGTTCAACATGTGCCGGCAGGTGATCGAAGGCATGCGCACGCGCAAGTTCGGACGCATCATCAACATCTCCTCGATCAATGGGCAGAAGGGCCAGTTCGGCCAGACCAATTATTCGGCCGCCAAAGCCGGCGAGATCGGTTTCACCAAGGCGCTGGCGCAAGAGAGCGCGCGCGCGGGCATCACCGTCAACGCCATATGCCCAGGCTATATCAATACCGAAATGGTGCAGGCGGTACCGAAGGACGTGCTGGAAAAGAGCATCCTGCCGCAAATTCCGATCGGCCGGCTGGGAGAGCCCGAGGAAATCGCGCGCTGCGTCGCGTTCCTCGCTTCAGACGACGCCGGGCTAATTACCGGCTCGACGCTGACCGCCAATGGCGGGCAGTATTTCGCATAAGTCGTCGATTCAGCTCGATGCGGTGCGCGGGCGGTTGTGGATCCCGCATTCGGTTTTAGTAAGGCCGCTCCAGCGGCCGCCGCGTGCTCCGCCGCCAACCGCGCGGCTGGTGCATGGTACGCAGCCGACCGACGAAAAACCGATGGCCTCAAGCGGGTGACGCGGCAGGCCAGCCGATTCGAAAACGGCCTCGAGTTCGGCCGGCTCGAGCCGCGCCAGCGGATTGAATTTGATCCGCGGTCCATCCGCTTCGACGATTGGAAGTCCGGCACGCTCGCCGCCCTGATAGCGCTTACGGCCGCTTATCCAGCCGTCAAATGCCGCGAGTTCGCGCTCGAGCGGCGCCACCTTGCGGATGCCGCAGCAAGCCTCATGATTGCGAAAGCATAGATCGCGCTTCGGGTCGCGCAGCGCCAACGTGCTGGGCGAAGGCGTGACGGTGCGAACGTCTGTCAGCCGAAGATGGGCGATCAACGTGTCGCGGTATGCAAGTGTTTCCTTGAACAGCCACAACGTATCGAGGAACAGAACCGGCAGTGACGGATCCACGTCGGCTACGAATTTGAGCAGCACTGCGGATTCAGTGCCGAAGGACGATACCACCGCCAAACGGCCTGGCATCGCAGCGGCGGCCGCCTCGATGATCCGATGCGGGCTTGCATGCGCGAGCTCGGCGGCGAGCAGCGCCGCGTCGGGCTGCAACCGTGCTTCCGCGTCATTTCCTGGCTTAAGGTCGGTAGAGTTCAACATACAGACAGCAATATGGATCGGTGGGCCGCCCTTATAGACGCGGCGCAACGGAAAGTGCTT
>DATJTL010000196.1:0-2132 GCA_035503415.1 Xanthobacteraceae bacterium | reverse complement strand
GAGACATAACCGACCCGTTGGCGTCTTTGCCCACCCTGTGCCTGCTCACCGCTTCGGCCGCAACCGCTGCATCTGCAGTTGCGCCAGGAACGGCACCAGCGGATGCGCGCCCATTTTGACGATCGTTGGCATGTCGAGCTTGATCAGCGCTTCGCGCTGGTCGGGCGGCAAGGTGAAGCGGTTGGCGAACGCTGCGGCATTGTCCACGTATTGCGCGCGCATGTCGGCGTCGTGCGCGAGCCCATGCAGCGCCGAGGTCAATTCCACCAATTCCGGTTTGATCGAGGGATAATGCGCCGCCTGCTGCGACTGCGACTGCGACTGGGCGCCGATCCAGCCGAGCGAGGCGTAGTTGTGATGCCAGCTCGGGTCCATCGACACCACGTCCGGCTTGCGCTCGCCGAGCGCGCCGGCCGCGGCGGCCCAGCAGCGCAGCTCGATGTTGCCGGTATCGTCGAGTTCGGTCTCGTCGTAGCCGATCAGCGATTTCAAATTGCCGGTAGCGAGCTTCTCGAGCACGCGCCTGTCCCAGGCGAGCTCCGGATTGGAATAGCGGTCGGTGCCGGGAAAATGCGACATACCGCCGCTTGAGAGGATCACCGTCTTCAAGCCGAGCGCGGTGACGGTGCGCGCTACCGCCTGCCCGAACGCGTAGCAGCGCTCCATGGTCGGCTGCGGCGGCAAATAGGCGTTGACGTAGATCGGCAGCACCTCGCCGGTATGGCCGAGATGGGTGAGCGGGATGCCGATCGCATAGTCGATCTTCGCCGTCGAGGTGAAGGCCGGATCGAAGTTCTGCCGGTAAAGCTGACGGACAAGCTCGAAGCCGATCTCGCTCGGGATCTTCCAGCGGAATTTTCGCCCGGCGAATTCGCCGGTCGCCTCGCCGCCGACATGGACGGTGAACGGCGGCGCGGTAGTGTGAAAAAACTGCTCGGCGTGATCGTTGGAGAAGATGATCCACAGATCGGGATTAAGCGCGCGCAGGCGGTCGCCGATATCGGCGGCGACTTCGCGCACGTGGGCGACCAGCGCCTTGTCCTCGGTATCCGGCATGGTGAAGAACTGCGGCGCATGCGGCAGCATGGCGCCGCCGATCACAGTCGACATCATGGTCGTTCTCCTATTTGCCGCAAAACAATTTTGCCGCAAAACTATCCCGCGCGTGCACAAACAACAAGCGACGCGCCATAGTGGATCAGCTATGCACGTGCTCGCTTCACAGGTTGGCGCGGACCCACTATACGAAACGCTTACTGTTCACCGTCACCCTGAGGTGCTCGGCGCCTAAGGCGCCGAGCCCCGAAGGGCGACGGCCACCACCAAATCGGCTATCGCCGATTTGGCCACTTAAAAACCTTTGCGCCTCGGCCGTGCATCCTTCGAGGGCCGCTGCGCGGCCACCTCAGGATGACGGGAACAAAAATGGTCGACGTGCCGATTACGATAGCCTGCGGCAATTACGACCGCACCAGTGCGATCAGGGACGGGCGGGTCAAGGTCGAAGGATGCGCGGTGACCTACCTGCCGCTCTATCCGGAGGAGACGTTCCACCGCGCCTTCAAGTTCCAGGAATTCGACGTCTCGGAACTGTCGTTCTCGAGCTTCCTGCGCACCGTCTCGGCCGGCAACGCCCCCTATATCGGCATTCCCGCCTTCGTGTCGCGGATCTTCCGCCACTCCGGCATCTATATCCGCAAGGGCGCCGGCATCGAGAAGCCGGAAGACCTGCGCGGCAAACGCATCGGCGTGCCGGAATATCAGATCACCGCCGTGGTGTGGATGCGCGGGCTGATGCAGCACGAATATGGCGTGAAGCCCTCGGAAATCTCCTGGCGCAGCGGCGGCCAGGAACAGGCCGGCCGGCACGAGCGCACGCCGCTCAAGCCGATCCCGGGGCTTGATCTGCAACCCATCAGCACGGACAAGACGCTGGTCGGCATGTTGCGCGACGGCGAGCTTGACGCGCTGTTCACCGCGCGTGCGCCGTCGTCCTTTCTGGCCGGCGAGCCGCATATCGCGCGGCTGTTTCCCGACACGCGCGCGGCGGAGCAGGCGTACTACAAGAAAACCAAGCTGTTCCCGATCATGCACCTGATCGGCATCCGCCGGACGCTGTGCGAGCAATATCC
>DATJTL010000195.1:0-13719 GCA_035503415.1 Xanthobacteraceae bacterium | reverse complement strand
GCATAGGCGAGCGACTCGCCGATCGCGGCCTTGAACCGTTTGACCATGTCGGGGTTCGCATTGACGTATTGCGCCGATGCGAAATAGATCGCGATCATGACTTTGGGCGCGATATCGACCAGCGGCCAGTTCACTACTTTGTCGCCGCGCGATTGCGCGATGGTGACGAAGGGCTCCACCATCCAACCGGCCTCGATGCGGTGATCGGCGAGCGCCGCCGGCATGTCGGGAAACGGCACCTCGATGAACTTCACGTTCTTCGGATCGCCGCCTGCGGCCTTCACGCCCGCCCGCACCGAAACGTCGCCGATGTTGTTGAGATTGTTCACCGCGACAGTCTTGCCGACGAGGTCCTTGGCGCTCTTGATCGGGCTGTCGCCGGGAACGAGGATCGCCGAAAAGTCGTGACCGCGCACACCGGTCGAGGCGACGCCTGGCGCGACGCCGACGAATTTCAGTCCTTTGTTCTGCGCGATGAGCAGCGAGGGGACGTTGCTGAAGCCGAACTGCAATTGCCCTGAGAGCACGCCCGGGATGATCGCCGCCCCGCCGCCCTGCGTCGACAATTCGACGTCGAGATTCTGCTTGGCGAAGAAGCCTTTGGCCTTGCCCAGATAGATCGGAGCGCAATCGGCGATCGGGATCACCGCGACCGAAATCTTGTCGGCGGCGCGCGCCGGCGTGATCATCGGCGCGGCCAGCGAAGCCGCACCGGCGGCCGCGAGCGTGGAGATGTAAGTTCTTCGGGTGATAGGCATAAGTCCTCCCAGGAAGGGCGAGTTTATGGGTTGCGGCCCAACTTGGTTGGGGGCTGGAACAGAGTCAAGTTCGCCCTATTGAGGGCACCGCGCGGCTTAATGCCCGAGCGGCAGCAGCGTCAGCGCCTGCCCGCCGGCTGCACAAAAGACGACCACCAACCATGGCGGCGTCTTCCACATGAACAGCAGCAGGAAGGCGGCAACGGCGAGGGCGAAATCGCCCGCATTGGTGATCCCCGAGACCCAGACCGGATTGTACAGTGCCGACAGCAGGAGACCGACGACGGCGGCGTTGATGCCACGCAAGGCCCCTTGCGCCCACGCGCGCCGCCTCAGATCGTCCCAGAACGGCAGCGGGCCGATCACCAGCAGGAAGGCGGGCATAAACATCGCGACCAGGCAGAGGATAGCCCCGATCCAGCCGTTGGGCGCCGGACTCATGACCGTGCCGAGAAAGGCGGAAAACGTGAACAGCGGTCCGGGCACGGCCTGCGCGGCGCCATAGCCGGCCAGGAACGCGTCGTTGCTCACCCAGCCCGGCGGCACCACGGACGCTTGCAGCAGGGGCAGCACGACATGGCCGCCGCCGAACACCAGCGAACCGGCACGATAGAATGCATCGAATAATTGCAGTGCGTGGCTCGGCACCGCCGCGACCACGAAGGGCAGCCCGAGCAGGATGGTGAAGAAGACGATGATCGCCGCGATGGCTGCGCCGCGACCCACAGGATGCGGCAGATTGACCTGATCGGCCGGCGGCGCCGTGCGGAACAGAAGGAAGCCGACGATGCCGCCGACAACGATGGCACCGATCTGGGCGATGGAGGTCGGCAGCACCATGACCACCACGGCAGCGACCACCGCCAGCGTCGCGCGTGCGCGGTCGGGGGCAAGCGAGCGCATCATGGTGAGGACGGCCTGGGCGACCACCGCGACCGCGGCCACCATCAGCCCGTGCAGCCAGCCGCTGTGCAGCGCGTCGCCGAGCGCGGCGACGCCATAGCCGAACAGAACAAGCGCGATCGCCGAAGGCAGCGTGAAGCCGGTCCACGCCGCGAGCGCACCCCAATAGCCGGCGCGCGACAGTCCGATGGCGATGCCGACCTTGCTCGATGCCGGTCCCGGCAGAAATTGGGCCAGCGCCACGAGATCGACATAGGTTTTTTCGTCGAGCCATTTGCGGCGCACGACGAATTCCTCGTGGAAATAGCCGAGATGGGCGATCGGGCCGCCGAAACACGTCAAGCCGAGCCGCAGAAACACCGCCAAGACTTCGCCGGGTCCGCGTGGCGTTGCCGATTGTGACGCCGAGCCTGATTGTTCTTGCATGGTGCTATTGTTGACAAGTTCATGTGTGCAGGCAACATGCTGGCGCCGCACGATAACGAAAAAGCAAACGGCGGCGGGCGCGCGCCCACGATAAAGCAAAAGCGCGCTGCGCACAGGAGGATCCGATGGCCATGAGCGCTCCGCAAGCTGCCGTACGTGGCGATGCCGCCACAATCGCTGCCGCCACGCGGGCGCGCTGGACCTATATCGCTCCGTCGCTCTTGATCGTCTGGATCGTATCCATGTTCGACAAGAGCAATGTGTCGATCGTCATTGCCAATCCGGACTTCCTCAGCGAGATGCATCTTGTCGGACAGAGCAAGCTGCTCGGCTGGCTGGTCGGCGGCCTGTTCATCTCCTACGGTCTCGCGGCGCCGCTGTGGGGCTGGGCGGTCGCGCGCTTTGGCGCGCGTATTATTACGATCGTTGGTTTGCTGATCTGGGCGCTGACCTGCTTCTGGTCCGGCTTTGCGCATAGTTACGGCATGCTGCTCGCATCGCGTATCGTATTGGGCGCGGGCGAGGCGATCTGTTATCCCGTCACGCTCGCTCTGGTCGCCAACTGGTTCGCATTGCGCGAGCGCGGCAAGGCCACCTCTTATTGGTGGATCGGCACCATGATCGGGCCGATGCTGACCGGCCTTCTGGTGACGACTCTCATTATATATGCGGGCTGGCGCGGGCAGTTCTTCGCGATGGGCGTTCTGGCGCTCATTCTGCCGGTGCCGATGATGTGGTTTTTGGTGCGCGACAAGCCGGAGCAGCATCCCGCCGTCAACCAGGCTGAAGCCGATCTGATCAAAGCCGGTGCCATCGAGAACAACCAGGACGCGCCGGGACGCATCTTGAAGACCGTGGACACGTACTGGCGCAATCATCGTTTCTGGCTGATGACGATTGCGATTTCGTGCAACGCGATCTTCTTCTGGGGATGGTCGGGCTGGCTGCCGACGTATCTGCGCAGCGCCCGTCACTTCACCTTCAGCACGTCGGGATATCTGACTTTCGTGATCTACGGCTTCGCGGTTTTGACCATTCTGGTCATCGGGCGGGTGTCGGACCGGGTGTTCCGCCGCGCTCCGTTCGCCGGCTTGGGCTGGGCTTTCGCCGCTGTCTTCCTCATGGCCGCCGCCGTCGCGCCGAGCGCAGTCTGGAGCGTGGTTCTGATGATCTGTGCGCTGTGCGCGCAGCAGGTCGGAATTTCCTGCGCGGAAATGCTCATGCACAGCGTGGTCGGCACCGACGAAATGGGCCCTTCGCAGGGCGTTCGCGGCTTCGTCACCCAGATGGTCGGCGCCTTCTCGCCGGTCATGATCGGTTATTTGCTTGAGCTGACCGGCGGCGCTTTCATCGTTCCGTTTGGCGCTTTGGCGGTCGCGGTTGTGATTTCCGCCGGCTGCATGATCGCGCTCAGTAGAGAGGGATTCTGAAATGCCGCTTCCGAGCATGCGCGTCGGTGATGTGGAAGTCGAGGGACTGAGCGACGGGCTCCTGAAAACGTCGCTCGATTTCGTTCTCGGCATGGAGCGAGCACAGGCCGAGAGCCTGGTCGGCGGAACGCAGAACGGCTCGCTCTATATCCCGGTGAACAACTTTCTCATCCGCCGCGGCGGCAAAGTCATTCTCATCGACGCCGGCGCCGGCAACACCATGCAGCCGACGCTCGGCAAGCTGCCGGAGAATCTGCGCGCGGCCGGCATCGAGCCGGCCGCCGTCAGTCATATCGTGATGACGCATCTACATCCCGACCACGCCAACGGCCTCGTCGACGATGCCGGCGAGCCGCATTATCCCAATGCCGAGCTCGTCATCCACGAGACCGAGGCCGAGTTCTGGATGCGTGCCGACGTCGCCAACGACGAGGACCGGGTCAAGAAAAATCGCGCGCGCACCGCGATCAACGTGAAGCCTTATCTCGACCGCATCCGCCGGGTGCGCGACGGCGAGGAGTTTGCCGGTTTCACGCCGGTCGTGGCGCCCGGACATACGCCGGGGCACACCTGCTGGCTGCTTGCCGCGGGCGGCAGCGGCTTCATGGCGTTCGGCGACGTCGTGCATTTGTCCGCGGTCCAGATCTCGCATCCGGACGCGGCGCTGACTTACGATCTCGACAAGGATCTGGCGATCAGATCGCGCAAGCGCATTCTCGACATGGCGGCGAGCGAGCGGTTTGCCATCGCCGGCGCGCACGTCAACGCACCGGGCTTCGGCTACGTGGTGCGCAAGGGTACGAGCTTCGCGTTCGAGCCCGCCGGCTGACTGCGGTCAAAGCTCTCGAATTTTCACCGGCTTTGCGATCGACGGCGTACTCTGGTTCTCCGAGTCTGAGCGATTGTACGACAGTCAGTCGCCCCGCTGGCATCGACCGGCCGCGAACGCTATTTTACGGCTTGGCTCAGCAGCGCGGAAAGAAATCATGACTCCCGTCGTCGCAGTGATCGCACCCGGCATGATGGGCGCAGGTGTCGGCAAACGGCTTGCCGACAACGGCCTCAAAGTGCTCACGTCGCTCAAGGGCCGCAGCCACGAGACTCTCTCGCGCGCATCTACGGCGGGCATGGTCGGCGCGAGCGATGAGGAGATCGCGGCGAGCGATTTCATTCTTTCGATCCTGCCGCCGGGCGATGCGCTCTCGCTCGCCGAGCGTCTTGTGCCGGCGCTCAAGGCGTCCAATGCGAAGCCGGTCTATGTCGACTGCAACGCTATAAATCCGGCGACGGTCGAGCGCGTCGCCGCCGCCATCGCTCCGACCGATTGTCCGTTCTGCGACGCCGGCATCATCGGCTCGCCGCCGAAACCGGGTGATGCCGGCCCGCGCTTCTATGCGTCCGGGCCGGCGGCGCCGCGCTTTGCCGCGCTACGCCAGTACGGGCTCGATATTCGTGTGTTGGACGGCGCGATGAGCGCGGCCTCGGCGCTTAAAATGTCCTATGCGGGCATCACCAAGGGCACCCAGGCGATCGGTGCGGCGATGATGCTGGCGGCGTCGCGCGCGGGCTCAGCCGACGCCTTGTTCAAGGAACTGCAAGGCAGCCAGAAAGAAATGCTGGCGTGGTTTCGGCGCGCATTGTCCGCGATGCCGCCCAAAGCCTATCGCTGGGTCGCCGAAATGCATGAGATCGCCGGCTTCGTCGGCGACGATCCGACCGCGCACGAACTCTACGAAGGCGCCGCGCATTTCTACGAGCGCATCGCGGAGGATTTTGACGGTGAGAAGAAGGATGTTGAGGCTCTGGCGAAATTCCTGGACAAGGGCGCAGCGGGTTGAGCGCTAAGCGCAGCCATGGAGCGGCGCGGCAACGAAGTTCGATTGCTCAATAGAACTTGTAATTAAGTCCGACTTTGACCATCTGCAGCACCTCGTTCGAGGTCTCGGAGACGTTGGCGGAGATCGAAGCCCCGCAACCCGCGCCGGTGCAGCTTCCGGCGAACGCAATCGTAGGATCGCCGAAATTCATATAGTCGTATTCCACCTTGGTGCTCACATGGTCGGTGAGGGCATATTCAAAACCGACCCCGAGAAGAAGTCCGGCCAATGTTTGGGAGGCCGTGCTATGGGTGGTAAAACCTGGGGCTGTCAACTCGGTCTCTGAAACCGACCAATTGAAGCCGCCCACAGCCAAGCCAGCCTTGGCGTATGCCAGAAGGCGGTTGAACGCATATCCGACCCGAAGCGCCGCACTTGCGTCGTATGTGTTGTTGGAATTCAACGAGTACGACTCGGTAAGGGCACTAGACGCGTTCAATTTGGTGTTCAGATCCGACCAGTAGCCTTCGGCTTCGGCGCCAACCACGAACTGATTGATTTGATAATTGCATCCTACCTGGCCGCCCGCGACCGCGCCGATACCTCCTCCGCCGCTGCCGGCGAAGAGACCGTCGAAGTCAATCAAGCTTGAGGAGTGATAACCGCCGCCGGCGCCGATGCCGCCGTAGCAGCCGGTCCAATTGTACGGGGTGGCTGCGTAACGGGGCGATGGAGAACCAAAATTCCCTGCAAACGCGGAACTGACACTGAAGATTGCGATGACTACGCCACTAATCACGCTGACTTTCATGGGGACCCCACCAACACGCTTATTCGTTGGCGACGGTACGCCGGTACGGTCTCACTGTCTGTGCCATAAAGGTAACAGTGAATAACAATCAGCCTCCGCTATCAGAATGATCGCGGATATTTGCCGTGTGCGGGAGATAACGATGCTTCGCGGCCTGGTCGCGCGCTAGCGGTTAAGCCACCTTCGCGCGAAGCCGAGGAGGCCCTGCGGCAGGAAAATGATGATGGCGATGAAGATGATTCCGAGCGGAATCAGATAAGGGAACTGATCGCCGAACCACTCCGACATCAGCTGGCGCAAAAGCTGGAAGAAGCCGGCGCCGACAATCGGCCCGGCCAGCGTGCCGATGCCGCCGATCACGTTGTAGATCACCGTGTCGCCCGAAGTGATAAAGTAGACAAAATCGGGCGCCGCGAACTCCTTCTGGACGGCGTAGAGCACGCCGGCGAGGCCAGCGAACAGGCCCGACAGCATCACCGAGACGATCTTGTAGCGCTCGACCGGATAGCCGATGGCGCGGGTGCGTGCCTCGTTTTCGCGGATCGATTGCAGCACCATTCCGAACGGCGACCGGGTCACCCTCCGCAGGAACAGATAGGAGCCGGCGACCACTGCCAGCACGAACCAATGCATCGTCTTCGAATTGAACGAGACATTGACGAGAAACGGGATGGTGAAGTGCGGCCGGTCGAAGATCAGGCCGTTCTCGCCGCCGGTCACCGCGGTCCAGGTGAAGATGATGACGTAGAAGATCTGAGCGAAGATCAGTGTGGTGATGGCGAAGTAGATGTCGCGCAGCCGCGTGGAAAAGTAGGCGACGCACAAAGCCGCGCCGGCAGCGCCGGCGAGCCCGAACACGATCGCCAGCCACAGATTGGGCGGGCTCACCAGAATCAAGGCTCCGGCCGCGCCGTACATGCCGAGCCCGAAGAAGGCGGAATGGCCGAACGACACCATACCGGTGTAGCCGATCAACAGATCGGACGACATCGCCAACAGGCCCCAGATCAGGCACTCGGTGAGAAAGCCGCTCCAGAATTGCGGCAGCAAGAGCGGCGCTGCGATCAACAGCGCCATCACGGCGCAAAAGCCGATCCAGAAGACTGTGGTGTGGCTCAATCGCGCGTTGGCAAGCGGCATCGTCTTGTCGATCGGAGTTGCGGTCATTTCGGTGTCGCGAACAAGCCGGTGGGACGGAACAAGAGAGTCAGAATGAGCACGACGAAGGAGGCTATCACCGCCTGCGACGGGTCGAGCCAAACCGCGGCGTAGGCCTCAAGCAGGCTGATGAAGATGGCTGCGACGATCGAACCGCCGAGATTGCCCATGCCGCCGACGACCACGACGATGAAGGCCTCCAGCACCCACTGCAGGCCCATGCTGTAATCGACCCCGCCGAATGGAGCGAACAATACGCCGCTCGCCGCCGCCATGGCCGCGCCGAGCGCGAAAACGCCGGTATAGACGAGCGGCACCGGAATACCCATGGCCTGCGCCATCACCCGGTCCTGCGTGGTGGCTCTGATCCAGACGCCGAACTTGTTGAATTTCAGGAACAACCACAGGCAGCCGATGATGGCCGCCGAGAGCAGCGCGATGACGATCCGATACCAGGGATACTGCAGATAGAACAGCGTGAACTCGGCGCTGATCGGCTCTGAAATCTTGCGAGCAACCGGGCCGAACTGCCAGAGCGCGTAATTCTGCAGTACCAGCGAGATGCCGAAAGTGGCGAGGATCGTGTTCAATGGGTCGCGGCCGATCAGCGGCCGTAACGTCACGATCTGCAGCGCGGCACCGAATAAGCCGATGATCAGCGCGGCCAGCACGAGCGCCAGCCAGAAATTGCCGGTGGCCGCGAACGCGATGACTCCCATATAGGCGCCGAGCATGAATAGCTCGCCGTGAGCGAAATTCACCACATCCATGATGCCGAAGATCAGCGTCAGCCCGGAGGCGACCAGCGCCAGAATCATTCCGGTGACGATGCCGTTCACCGTCTGGATGATCAGAAGATCGACGGGAATTGCGTGAAGAAATTGGCTGATCGCACCCACCGCTTATACCCCGAGATATTGTTTGATCACCGCATCGTTGACGTCGATTTCGGACGCGGCGCAGTGGTGGCGCACGCTACCTTTCTCCATGATGTAGACGCGCTGGCTTGCCGCGAGCGTCAGCGGGACGTTCTGCTCGACCAAAAGAATCGACATGCCTTCGTTATTGAGCGCCTCGATGATCCGCTGGATTTGCGATACCATGCGCGGCATTAGCCCTTCGGTCGGCTCGTCGAGCAGGATGATTCTGGGCTCCAGCATCATGGCGCGGGCTATGGCGAGCATCTGCTGCTCGCCGCCCGACAGCGTGCCGCCGGCCTGGCCGCGCCGTTCCGCCAGCACCGGAAAATAGGCAAAGACCTTGTCGAGCAGCGTCTTGCGGCGCTCCTCGGTGACGCCGTTGCGGTCGAGGCCGGTACGCAGATTTTCCATCACCGTGAGCAGGCGGAAGATGCGGCGGTCTTCCGGCACGTAGCCGATGCCCATCCGCGCCAGCTTGTGCGGCGGCAGGCCTGTAATTGCATTGCCGCCGAAGCGCACGCTGCCCTGTGTCGGCTGCACCAGGCCCATGATGGTCTTGAGCGTCGTGCTCTTGCCGACACCGTTGCGGCCGAGCAGGCCTACGACCTCGCCGGGAGCCACCTGCAGCGACACGCCATGCAGGATGTGGCTCTTGCCGTAATAGGTGTGCACGTCATCGACCCGCACCAGCGGTTCGGCGCTTTGGGCTGTGTCGCTCATGTCTTGAGATAGACCTCAAGTACTTTGGGATTTTGCTGGATCTCCTCCGGCGTTCCCTCGGCAAGGATCTGACCGTAGTGCAGTACGGTGATGCGGTGGCAAAGCTCCATCACCACCTCCATGTCGTGCTCGACGATCAGGATGGTGTGGTTCTTGGCGATGCTGCGGATCAGCTCCTTGGTTTCATTGGTTTCGGCCGCGCTCATGCCTGCGGTCGGCTCGTCGAGGCACAGAAGCTTCGGTTCGGTTGCAAGCGCAATGCCGATTTCCAGATTGCGCTGCTCGCCGTGCGACAGATTGGCGGCGAGTTCATAAGCCTTGCCGAGCAGGCCGACCGACTGCAGCGCGGCCTCGGCCTTCATGTTGATATCCGGGAAATTGCTGTGATGGGTCACCATGTTCCAGCCGTGCCGGCGCGACTGCGCGGCAATGCGCACGTTCTCCAGCGCGGTGGCATTGGGCAGGACATTGGTGATCTGGTAGGAGCGCGCGATGCCCTTTTGGGAGATCAGGTTGGACCGCAGTCCGGTTATGTCCTCGCCGTTGAAGATGATGCGGCCGCCGGTCGGCCGCAGCACACCGGTCAGGCAATTGAAGAAGGTGCTCTTGCCCGCGCCGTTGGGGCCGATGACGGCGCGAATTTCGTCGCGGGCAAGCTGGAAATTGACGTCGGACAGCGCCGCCAGTCCGCCGAAGCGGATGGACAGCGCCTCGGTCTTGAGCAGAGCGGACGAAGCGGCTCCGCGGCCATTGGCCGGGGAGCTCGCTTCGATCGAACCTTCCGGGCTCACTTAGGCAGAGAAGGTGCAGGCCGGCGGGACGAGGGTTGCGTCCTTCGGCACGGTTTCGAGAAGCTTGTAGTTCGTGTTCTCGATCTCGAACAGGAACTCGCGCAGGAACGCCTGGTGGTCGGCCTTGCGGAGCGTCTTATCGCCCTGCGGGAAGTCGGCGCTTTCCTTCATTTCCATGCCTTCAAGGGCCTCGATGAGCTTGGGCGTATCGGCCTTGCTCTCGAATTTCGAGGCCACCATGGCCTGCTTCAAGGCGTTGAGCGCCTCGTAGTTGGATTGCACGTAGCGGTCGGGCAGCGGGCCGGACGGATCGACCTTCAGGAGCCGTGCTTTGGCCTCATCGAAGAAGGCGTGCAGGTAAGGCGTATTGAGCGGGCCCTGGAACACCGGGATGTAACGGTTGATGCCGACGAAGCCGTTAATCTTGTTGCCGAGCGCGGGCATGTTGCTCGATTCGCAGATCGCGCCGTCGCCGGCCCACTTGTACTTCTTGGTCAGGCCGAGGTCATAGGCCTGGTTGCCGATCGTCACGCCGTCCTTGCCGAAGAAGATGCCGAACAGTCCATCGAAATTGCCGGAGATTTTCGACAGGAAAGGCGTCATGTCGGCGGTGCCGAGCGGAATGCCGGTGGTGCCGACCACTTCGCCGCCATGCGCCTTGATTGCGGCCGCGTAGGCGTCGCGCGTCGACTGGCCCCAGGAATAATCCGCGTAGGCGATATGCCACTTCTTGCCCAACTTGGTGAGCATCGGGCCGAAGGCGACCGCCTGCGCCGGCGCGTAATCGTGGACGCGGAAGCTGACGCGATTGCAGGCTGAGGTGGTCAACGTCGTGTCGAGGCACACACTGATCATGTTGACGATCTTGGCGTGTTCCCAGACCGGCATGCAGGCGATGCAGATGTTCGACAGGAAGCCGCCGACATGGGCGTCGATGTCGTCCTCCTCCACCATCTTCTCGGTCTTTTGCCGGGCGACGGCAGGCGAACTCTGGTCGTCGACGATGTCCAACTCGACCGGACGTCCGTTGATGCCGCCGTTCTTGTTGATGCGGTCCGCCGCCATCTGCAGGCCGACCAATGCCGTCTTGCCGCCGATGGCGCCAACGCCGGACAGGGGTTGTTCGGATCCGATCTTAAAGGGCTTGGCGGCGCCGAACGCGGCGCGCCACGGCTCCGGCACCAGCATCATGGCGCCGATCGCGCCAGCGCCCCAGCCGACAAGGCTGCGGCGCGTGGTCTTGCCGCGGTACCAGAAGTCTTCCGCCCACTTCTCTTCTTTCCACTTTTCAGTCATCGTAAGTCTCCCTCTGGATTTCCGTCCTCATCGCATAGTCCGTGCCGCGCCAATCCCTCGGTCGCGGCCTTCGGCCCTTGACGGGCTCTTCAGACTGATTTCGTTAGCAAACGCGATCTTGATGGCAGATTCAACCTAATTCCGTCCCGGCAGCCGCGGTATTTCACCGCCGCCGATTGATGATAAAGTGGGCATCAAGCTTGAAGACCGGACAGAACGGGAGCGCGTGATGGCCACGGCCGCAATACGACTGGAAGAGCCGCAAAATCATGCCGTCGTGCCGCAGACCGGCGTGGCGGCACGGCAGCTGATGAGGCGCGGCGAGCATTCCGGGCCGACGTCGGGCCTCGCCCCCGGATTCGTGCAGGCCAATCTCGCCATTCTGCCGCATGCGCTGGCTGAGGACTTCCTGCGCTTCTGCCAGCTTAATCCGAAGCCATGTCCCATCATCGGCGTGTCGGCGCCGGGCGATTGGCGCATTCCCGCCATAGGCGAAGACCTCGATATCCGCACCGATTTGCCGCGCTACCGGGTGTGGCGCGACGGCGTGGCCGTCGATGAGCCAACGGACGTGAAGGGGTGGTGGCGGGACGATCTCGTCACCTTCGCCATTGGCTGCTCGTTTTCGTTCGAGCAGGCCTTGATCGAAGACGGCATCGAGCTTCGCCATTTCACCTGCAATTGCACCGTCCCGATGTACCGTACGTCGATTGAAACGGTGCCGGCGGGTCCGTTTCACGGGCCGCTGGTCGTTTCGATGCGGCCGATGAATCCGCGGGACGCGATCCGTGCCGTGCAAATCACCACGCGCTTCCCTTCCGTGCACGGCGCGCCCGTTCATCTCGCCAAGCCCGAAGTGATCGGGATCAAGGAGATCAACAAGCCGGATTGGGGCGACGCGGTGCCGATCAACGCCGACGAAATTCCGGTGTTCTGGGCCTGCGGGGTTACCCCGCAATCGGTGATCATGGCTGTGAAGCCGGAATTCTGCATCACGCATTACCCCGGCGCCATGCTGGTCACCGACCGCCGCAATACCGAGTTTGCAATCATGTGACGCGCCGCGTCATTCCGGAGCGCCGCCGGCGAACCCGGAATGCATATTTGCGGCGTCGTCAGAAATTGCGCAGCATTGCCTTTCTTGCATTTTCATGGGTATGCATTCCGGGCTTGCGGCATCGCGGCAATCCGGAATGACGAGTGAAATTTCAACCAATGCTCATCGACTTCCAGCAACACTATACGCCGCCTGAGCTGCTCAAGGGCGATACCACCAAAGTCACGGTCGATCTCGATCGCGACGGCAATCCGCATTATTTGCTCAACCCGCTGCTTGCCGATCTTTCGGCGCATGTTCGCGTCATGGATGCGGCCGGCATCGATGCCGGCGTGCTCTCGTGCGGGTCGGGCTTCGACCAGCCGGATCTCGCCGTCTGCCGCACCATCAATGACCGCATGCGAGACGCGGAAAAGGCCCATCCCGGCCGTTTCATCGGTCTGGCGCACGTGCCGGCGCTCAAGGGCGCGGAAGCCGCGGCCGAGTTGAAACGGTGCGCGGTCGAACTCGGCTTTCCCGGTGTGGTCATTGCCTCCGAGCTGCAGGAGCAGCCGCTCGATGCCGAGGCGCTGCGTCCATTCTGGAAGGCTTGCGCGGATCTGAACCTCTACGTTTTCATCCATCCGCTGCCGCGCGTCATCCGCTGGAACTGCATGGATGCTGACGATCTCGGCCGCATGCTCGGCTGGGAATTCTCGCTGATGACGGCCGCAGTGCGGCTGATCAATTCCGGCGTGCTCGACGAACTGCCGACCTTGCGCATCCAGTTCTCGCATTTCGCCGGTGGCATCGGCCGTTATCTCGGCCGCATCCGCGGATTTCAGCAGCGTGACAAATGGGGCACTGCGGCGCTGGCGCGCCACGGCCGTCGGCCGAAAAAGCCGCTCGACCATTATC
This sequence comes from Xanthobacteraceae bacterium, assembly GCA_035503415.1. Classification (GTDB taxonomy): domain Bacteria; phylum Pseudomonadota; class Alphaproteobacteria; order Rhizobiales; family Xanthobacteraceae; genus BOG-931. The sequence goes on along the minus strand of DATJTL010000195.1, from coordinate 735 downwards.
TCGACGCGCGGCTGTTCTACGATATCGCCGGCTGGGCCGGCCCCGATCACGCCGCCGAATGGGGCGCGCATTGGGTGCAGTTCGGCCTGCAGGAACTCGCGTTCTCGCAGCTTGTCTTTGCCACCGATTATCCGCAGGCGGTGCGCGAGGCGAGCGAGGTTGCAGCCTATACTGAGGCCGTGCGTACGTTGTCGGCCAACAGCCGTGCGCTTGCGGCCGGCGCCAATGCCGAGAAGCTCATTCCCGATATCGCCCAGCGCCTCGCCGCGCGCCGCAAAACTCCCGCTGAGGTGCAGGCATGAACGAGAGGCCGCAAACGATCGGGGCCAAGCGGTTCGACCCAGCCTCGCAAGGCTGGGAGGAAATCGTCAATCACACCGCGTTCGGCGATCTCGTCGGGCCGATCTGGCAGCGCGAAGAAAACGGGCAGCCGCGGTTCGGCTTCGTCGTTGCGCCCAAGCACCTCAACCGCGCCGGCAATCTGCACGGCGGCATGCTGATGACGCTTGCTGATCAGGCGATGGCGATGACGGCGCGGGTAGCGACCGGCGGCAAGCCGCACGCCACCATCGAGCTGAACATTCAGTTTGTCGGCGGCGTGAAACTCGGCGAGTTCGTCGTGGCGCATCCCGAAGTCGTGCGCGCCACCCGCTCGGTGGTGTTCATGCAGGCCAAGATGTTGGTCGGATCGCGCACCGTGGTGACGACCAACGGGATCTGGAAGATTTTGGATGA
>DATJTL010000194.1:0-2736 GCA_035503415.1 Xanthobacteraceae bacterium | reverse complement strand
CGGCTTTTCCCGAATGGGGCTTAAATCCGGCAAGAGCGAGGACGAGGCCGCGCGGCTCATTCTCGACGCGATCGATCTCGGCATCAACTTCATCGACACCGCGCCGCCCTATGGCACCGAAGGCGTGGTCGGCCGCGCGCTCAAATCGGTCCCGCGGGACAAGGTGGTTGTGGCGACCAAGTCGACCGTCCGCCGCAACGGCGAATGGTGGACGCCCGAGCGCATGGTGCAAAGCCTCGACAACTCGCTGCGGATCCTCGGCACTGACTACGTCGACGTCTTCAACCTGCACGCCGTCGAAGCTCCGATGTACGATTACGCGCTCAACACGCTGGCGCCCGCGCTGGTCAAAGAAAAGGAGAAGGGCAAGATCAGGCATATCGGGCTCACCGAGAACCCGATCGTCGATTTCACCAACGAGGCGCTCAAGCATGCGCTGCGCGACCCGGTCTGGGAGGTCTACATGGTAGGCTTCCACATGCTGCATCAGGGCGCGCGGCAGAACGTGTTTCCGGCCACGCGCGCAAACGGCGTCGGTACGCTCCTGATGTTTGCGGTGCGCAGCATTTTCGCCGATCCGCCGCGCGTCGCCCGTGAGATGAAGGAGCTTGCCGCCAAGGGACTGGTCGAGAAATGGCTTGCCGAGAGCGACGATCCGCTCGGCTTTCTCGTTCGTCCGGATGGCGCCGACAGCATGATCGAGGCCGCCTACCGCTTCGTGCGCCACGAGCCGGGCGTTGACGTGGTTCTGTTCGGCACCGGCGATGGCGCGCATTTGCGCGCCAACGTCGCCTCGCTGCTCAAGCCGCCATTGCCGGAACCCGACCGGGCCAAGCTCGTGGCCTTGTTCGGGCAGTTGAAGGAGGGCGTCGGTCTCGACGGACACCAGGGGCAGACGCGTTGATCGTCATTGCGAGCGAAGCGAAGCAATCCAGGGCAGCAGGCACGCCTGGATTGCTTCGTCGCTTTGCTCCTCGCAATGACGAGAATTCCGCTATGTCAGTTCCTCGGCGATCCATTGCGTGATCGAGTGCCGCGTCGGCGACCAGCCGAGCGCGGCGGCGGCCTTGCCGCGCACGCGGCTGTTGGAGCCAAGCGAGTAGACCGCCGCGTTGCGGCCGAAGAAGGTGATCGCCTCATCGGCCGGCCAGGGTTGTGCGGGACCGAGACCAAGCCTTGCAGCGATGGTCTCGGCGACGTCGCGCAAACTTTCCTCGCCGCTCTCCACGTACATGAAGCTGTTGGCCGGCGCTCTGGCGAGCGCCAGCACGTAAAGTGCCGCGACATCGGCGATGTGGACGTTCGACCAGCGGTTCAGGCCGCGCCCGATGTAGCGGACGATCCCGGAATCGCGGGCTTGCCGGACCAAGGCCGGTACCTGGACGCTCTGCGCCGGCGGCCCGATCGCGTTGCCGTAGATCATCGAGTTGCACAGCACGACCGCGCGGATGCCGGGCGCAGCGAGCACGAGCCGGTCGATGGCGACGCGCGCGGCCTTATCGGCGACCGGCGTGATCGGCGTGTCTTCGTAAAAAATCTTATCCGACGGCTCGCCCATGGCGAGGTCGGCAATGATGCTCGATCCGCTCGAATGGATGAAACATTTGCCCGAACCGGAAAGTCCGGCGAGCAAGGCTTCGACCGCGCCGCGATGATCGCTGTTGGCGGCATTGATGACCGCATCCGCGGCGCGCGCCTGCGCTTGGAGAAGAGCGGCGTCATCCAGCGAGCCGATGACCGGCTCCATGCCGTGCGCCGCAACCGCGGCCGCCTTGGTCTGATCGCGCACCAGCCCGCGCACGCGATGGCCGGCGGCGATCAGCGCGGCCGCTACTGCGCCGCCGATATAGCCGTTTGCGCCGGTAAGGAAGATCAGCATGGCCGCCAACAGCGAATAACGAGTAGGGACAAGTCTTCGCTATTTGCCATTCGCCGCTTGCCAAGCCAAGGTTGATCTTGCTGTTGCTCAGATCGCCTCCAAACGGCGACCGTAACGGGGATGCGCGTGCCTTCGACTTTGCCCATACCGGTCTTTGACGGCCACAACGACGTGCTGCTGCGCCTGCACCGGCGCGCCGGCGCCGATCCGGTCACAGCGTTCCTGCACGGCGAGGAGAAAGGGCAGCTCGACCTGCCGAAGGCGCGCGCGGGCGGTTTTGCCGGCGGCCTGTTCGCGATCTTCGTCCCCTCGGCCGAGCGGAAAAATGGCGCTGACGCCAACGCGCCTGCTCCCGACGGCGGCGCCGCGCTCTCCACGGCCGGTGTCGAGATGACGGAGGCACAACGCACCGTGTTCGCGATGGCCTCGCTGCTCTACCGCATCGAAGCGCAGTCGGCCGGGCAGTTGCGCGTCTGCCGCGACGCCGGCGATATCAAATCCTGCCTCGCCGATGGCGCGCTGGCGGCCGTTCTGCACATCGAAGGCGCTGAGGCGATCGATACGAATTTCGAGTTGCTCGAGGTGCTGCACGCGGCCGGACTGCGCTCGCTTGGCCCGGTCTGGAGCCGGCCGAACGCGTTCGGCCACGGCGTGCCGTTCCGCTGCCCATCTTCGCCCGACACCGGGCCGGGCTTGACCGATCTTGGCAAGGCGCTGATCGGCGCCTGCAATCGCCTGAAGATTTTGATCGATCTATCGCATCTCAACGAACGCGGCTTCTGGGATGTGGCCGAAATCAGTAACGCGCCGCTCGTCGCCACCCATTCCAACGCGCACGCAATCAGCCCGCATTCGCG
>DATJTL010000193.1:0-5825 GCA_035503415.1 Xanthobacteraceae bacterium | reverse complement strand
TTATCCGACAGCATGCGCCTGCCCGCTCCGCATAGTTGCGGAGGCCGCCAGCCGGCGTTTCCCAACTCGACTTCTAAGAACGATTTTGGATGGCCGCCGGAATTCATACTAGATCGTTCGCGGCAGGCCAAGCTACTCAGTAGCGGAGACTTTTAGGGGTGCTCCGCGTGTTGCACGGGGCTGCGCTCTATGTTAGCTACGCCACGATTTTGGCGGGGCGCGGGGCGCACTCCCCGGTGTCCCCAATGTCCAGTCTCGCTTGAATCCCAAGGGCTTGCGCCGACTTTCGCTTCGGTCGCGGGTCTTGCGGAAAGCTCCAAAAGAAACCGGATCAGCCACGCGAGAAATCGCGAGCGCAGAGAACACACTTGGCAGGCGAAGAGACCATCGTATCTGGCATGGCCGGCCGCTACGCGGCTGCATTGTTCGATCTGGCGCGCGAGGGCAATGCCATCGACGCCGTGAAGGCGGACCTCGACCGCTTCGATTCGCTGCTTGCCGAGAGCCCGGACCTGATGCGGCTGGTTCGCAGTCCGGTCTTTTCCACCGACGAGCAGCTCCAGGCGCTCTCGGCGGTCCTTGAACGCGCCGGAATCGGCGGGCTTGCGGCAAAGTTCCTCAAGCTCGTGACGTCAAACCGCCGGCTGTTCGCGGTCCGCGACATGATCAAGGGGTACCGCGAGCTGGTCGCCGATCATAAAGGCGAGGCCAGCGCCGAGGTCATCGTCGCCGAACGGCTCAGGGACGAGCACGTCGACGCGCTCAAAAGCGCGCTCAAGGCGGTCAGCGGCAAGGACGTCGATCTCAATATCAAAGTCGATCCCGCCATCATCGGTGGGCTCGTGGTCAGGCTCGGCAGCCGCATGGTTGACAGCTCGCTGCGCACCAAGCTCAACGCCATCAGGCACGCGATGAAAGAGGCCCGCTAATGGATATCCGCGCGGCGGAAATTTCCGCCATTCTCAAGGAGCAGATCAAGAATTTCGGCCAGGAGGCCGAAGTCTCCGAGGTCGGGCAGGTGCTTTCGGTCGGCGATGGCATCGCTCGCGTCTACGGCCTCGACAACGTGCAGTCCGGCGAGATGGTCGAATTCGAGAGCGGCGTCAGAGGCATGGCGCTCAACCTCGAGGATGACAACGTCGGCATCGTGATTTTCGGCTCCGACCGCGAGATCAAGGAAGGTCAGACCGTCAAGCGTACGCGCGCCATCGTCGAGGTGCCGGTCGGCAAGGGCTTGCTCGGCCGCGTCGTCGACGCGCTCGGCGATCCGATCGATGGCAAGGGGCCGATCAAGGCGGATCACAAGGCGCGCGTGGACGTCAAGGCGCCCGGCATCATTCCGCGCAAGTCGGTGCACGAGCCGATGGCGACGGGATTGAAGGCGATCGACGCGCTCATTCCGATCGGCCGCGGCCAACGCGAATTGATCATCGGTGACCGGCAGACCGGCAAGACCGCGATCGCGCTCGATACGATTCTCAACCAGAAGCCGCTCAACGCTTCGGGCGACGAGAAGATCAAGCTCTATTGCGTCTATGTGGCGGTCGGGCAGAAGCGTTCGACGGTCGCCCAATTTGTCAAGGTTTTGGAGGAGAACGGCGCGCTCGATTATTCGATCGTCGTTGCCGCTACCGCGTCGGATCCGGCGCCGATGCAGTTTCTTGCGCCGTTCGCCGGCTGCGCCATGGGCGAATACTTCCGCGACAACGGCATGCACGCGGTGATCATTTACGACGATCTATCAAAGCAGGCCGTGGCCTACCGGCAGATGTCGCTCTTGCTGCGCCGGCCGCCGGGACGTGAAGCCTATCCGGGCGACGTGTTCTATCTGCACTCGCGGCTGCTCGAGCGCGCCGCGAAGATGAACGAAGACAACAAGGCCGGTTCTCTCACCGCTCTGCCGGTAATCGAGACACAGGCCAACGACGTGTCGGCCTATATCCCGACCAACGTCATCTCCATCACCGACGGCCAGATCTTCCTGGAAACCGATCTGTTCTACCAGGGCATCCGCCCGGCGGTGAACGTCGGACTCTCGGTGTCGCGCGTCGGCTCGGCGGCACAGACCAAGGCGATGAAGAAGGTCGCCGGCCGCATCAAGGGCGAGCTGGCGCAATATCGCGAGATGGCGGCTTTCGCCCAGTTCGGCTCCGACCTCGACGCCACCACCCAGCGCCTGCTCAACCGCGGTTCGCGGCTCACCGAACTCCTCAAGCAGCCGCAATTCTCGCCGCTGAAGATGGAGGAGCAGGTCTGCGTCATCTATGCGGGCGTCAATGGCTACCTCGATCCGCTGCCGGTCGATCGGGTCCGCGCCTTCGAGGACGGCCTGCTCGGCACCCTGCGCAGCCAGCACACCGACATTCTCAATGCTATTCGCGACTCGCGCGACCTCGACGACACCACCGCCGGCAAGCTCAAGGGCGTGGTCGACGGCTACGCCAGGACGTTTGCCTGACAAGGCGGTTGCCTGACAGGACTTTTGCGTGAGCGGACGACAGACAATGGAGGACGAACGACAGATGAAATAAGGATCGAACGGCGATCTTCTATCAGTTCTCCGTCATCCGTCCTCTGTCGTCCATTACTCAGCAATGCCGAGCCTCAAAGATCTCCGCAACCGCATCGCCGCTACCAAGGCGACGCAGAAGATCACCAAGGCCATGCAAATGGTGGCGGCCTCGAAGCTGCGCCGCGCGCAAGTGGCGGCGGAGGCGGCGCGGCCCTATGCCAGTCACATGGACGAGGTGCTGGGCAATATCGCCGCGTCGGTGCGCGGCCTCGATACCGCGCCGCGGCTCCTGCGTGGCAGCGGCAGCAACAACGTGCATCTGCTTCTGGTGTGCACCGCCGAGCGCGGCCTGTGCGGGCCGTTCAATACTGCGATCGTGCGGCTGGCCCGCGAGCGCGCGACCGCGCTGTTGGCCGAGGGCAAGGAGGTCAAGTTCTTCTGCGTCGGCCGCAAGGGCTACGATCAGCTACGCCGGCTCTACAGCAAACAGATCATCGAAATGGTCGATCTTCGCGCCGCGCGCACGCTGCAATTCTCCCACGCCCAGACGATCGCCGAGAAGGTCATCGCGCGCTTTGACAATTTCGAGTTCGATATCTGCACCCTGTTCTTCTCCCGCTTCCGCTCGGTGATCGCCCAAATCCCGACCGCGCAGCAGATCATTCCCCCGGTGTTCAACGAGAAGGCGGCGGATGCGCTTGGCGGCGCTGTTTACGAGTTCGAGCCGGAGGCCGAGGACATCCTGCAAGAACTGCTGCCGCGCAACGTCGCCGTGCAGATCTTCCGCGCGCTCTTGGAAAACTCCGCGTCGTTCTATGGCGCGCAGATGTCGGCGATGGACAATGCCACGCGCAATGCCGGCGATATGATCCGCCGGCAAACACTGCGATACAATCGCACGCGTCAGGCGATGATCACCAAGGAACTGATTGAAATCATCTCCGGAGCCGAGGCGCTCTGATTGGCGCCGGCAAAAGTAAGGACGACCTATGGCTAACGCAGTCGGACATATCACCCAGGTCATCGGCCCCGTGGTTGACGTGCATTTCCACGACAATTTGCCGCCGATCCTCAATGCGCTGGAAACCCAGAACCAGGGCCGCCGCCTGGTGCTTGAAGTTGCGCAGCAGCTTGGAGAGAACACGGTGCGCACCGTGGCCATGGACACCAGCGAAGGATTGGTGCGCGGCCAGGAAGTGACCGACACCGGCAAGCCGATCTCGGTTCCGGTCGGTGACGGCACGCTCGGTCGCATTATGAACGTGGTCGGCGAGCCGGTCGACGAGGCCGGACAGATCCCGCACACGGACACGCGCGCCATCCACCAGGAGGCGCCGCCCTATACCGATCAGTCGACCGAAGCGGCGATTCTGGTCACCGGCATCAAGGTTGTCGATCTGCTGGCGCCCTATTCCAAGGGTGGCAAGGTTGGGTTGTTTGGCGGCGCCGGCGTCGGCAAGACCGTCATCATCATGGAACTGATCAACAACATCGCCAAGGCGCACGGCGGCTATTCGGTGTTCGCGGGCGTGGGCGAACGCACCCGTGAAGGCAACGACCTCTATCACGAGATGATCGAGTCGAAGGTCAACAAGGATCCGAAAGAAGGGTCGGTGGCAGGCTCCAAATGCGCGCTCGTCTATGGGCAGATGAACGAGCCGCCCGGCGCCCGCGCGCGTGTCGGCCTGACCGGCCTCACAGTCGCCGAATACTTCCGCGACCAGGGCCAGGACGTGCTGTTCTTCGTCGACAATATTTTCCGCTTCACCCAAGCCGGCTCGGAAGTGTCCGCGCTGCTCGGCCGCATTCCCTCCGCGGTCGGCTATCAGCCAACGCTTGCGACCGACATGGGCGCGCTGCAGGAGCGCATCACCACGACCACCAAAGGGTCGGTCACTTCGGTGCAGGCGATTTACGTGCCGGCCGACGACCTCACCGACCCGGCGCCGGCCACTTCGTTCGCCCATCTCGACGCCACCACGGTGCTGTCGCGCTCGATTGCCGAGAAGGGCATCTATCCGGCGGTCGATCCGCTCGACTCCACTTCGCGCATGCTCTCACCGTTGGTCGTGGGCGAGGAGCACTACGCGGTGGCGCGCCGGGTGCAGCAGATTCTACAGCGCTACAAGTCGCTGCAGGACATCATCGCCATTCTCGGCATGGACGAACTGTCGGAAGAGGACAAGCTCACTGTGGCGCGTGCGCGCAAGATCGAACGCTTCCTGTCGCAGCCGTTCCACGTCGCCGAAGTGTTCACCGGCTCGCCCGGGGTTTTCGTGCAGCTCGAAGACACCATCCGCGGCTTCAAGGGCCTGTGCGAGGGCAAGTACGATCATCTGCCGGAGGCAGCCTTCTACATGGTCGGCACCATCGAGCAGGCGGTCGAGAAGGGTAAGAAGCTCGCCGCCGAGGCGGCGTAACCAGCCATGGCCGCGCTTCACTTCGAATTCATCTCACCCGAACGCGTGCTGTTCTCCGGCGACGTGGATCAGGTCGATCTGCCCGGTGCCGAGGGCGATATGGGCATCCTCGCCGGCCACGCGCCGCTGGTCACCGCGCTGCGGCCCGGCGTAGTGACGATCTTCAACGGCGGGGCCCGCGAGACGGTTGTGGTCGTCGGTGGCTTCGCTGAGGTCAGCCCCGCCGGATTGACCATACTCGCCGACCGCGCCGGGATGCGTGACGATTTCGATGCGGCGACGCTTGCTGCCGAGATCAGGGACACCGAGGAGGACGTCGCGGACGCCACCGACGAGGCGCAACGCGACAAGCTCGCGTGTCGTTTGGAGCAGCTAAAATCGTTGCAGGCGGCGCTGGCGCAGTAGCCGATACCGGACGGAAGAGTTCGGGCCTATCTGCCGATCTCATTCAGCCGCCGGCGAACTTCGCGAACTCCTCCACTACGCGCTGGTAGACCGCGCGTTTGAACGGCACGACCAGACCCGGAAGGTTTTGCGGCGGCTCCCAGCGCCAGGCCGAGAATTCCGGGTGAGCCGCGCCCGCCGGATGCGCGATGTCGATTTCGCTTTCCGCGCCGGTAAACCGCACAGCGAACCATTTCTGTGTCTGGCCGCGGTACTGGCCTTTCCAGGCCTGTCCGACGAGATCGCGTGGAATGTCGTAGTTGAGCCATTCGGCGATTTCGCCGAGGCGCTGCGCTGAGGAAATGTTCGTTTCCTCGTGCAGCTCGCGCAAGGCAGCCGGCCACGGTTCTTCGCCGGGATCGATGCCGCCCTGCGGCATTTGCCAGGAATGGATCAGATCCACGTGCTCCGGACCTTCGATACGGCGGCCGATGAGGGCGAGGCCGGCG
>DATJTL010000192.1:0-9272 GCA_035503415.1 Xanthobacteraceae bacterium | reverse complement strand
GGTCGTCGATCATTTCGGCACGCCCCGCGCATTCGCCCAGAACGTGGCGCGCGAATACGAACAGAACCAGGAGCGCTACCGCTTCCTGAAATGGGCGCAGCATTCGTTCGAGGACTTCCGCGTCGTGCCTCCCGGCACTGGCATCTGCCACCAGGTCAACCTCGAATATCTCTCGCACACAGTTTGGACCTCGAAGGCGAAGATTCAATTCGCCGACAAGGACAAGACAGTGGCGACTGAACTCGCCTACCCCGACACGCTGGTCGGCACCGATTCTCACACCACCATGGTCAACGGTCTGTCGGTGCTGGGCTGGGGCGTCGGCGGCATCGAGGCGGAGGCGGCCATGCTCGGTCAGCCCTATTCGATGCTGTTGCCGGAAGTGATCGGCGTGCGGCTCAACGGCAAGCTCAAGGAGGGCGTCACCGCGACCGACCTCGTGCTTACAGTGACGCAGATGCTGCGCAAGCGCGGCGTCGTCGGCAAGTTCGTCGAATATTTCGGGCCGGGACTGGCGAGCCTGTCGATCGCCGACCGCGCCACGATCGGCAACATGTCGCCGGAATACGGAGCCACTTGCGGCTTCTTCCCGATCGACGACGATACCATCCACTACCTGCGCGATACCGGGCGGCCCGCGGATGTCGTCGCGCTGGTCATCGCCTACGCCAAGGCGCAGGGGATGTATCGCACCAAGAATACTCCCGACCCAGTCTTTACCGACGTGCTCAAGCTCGAACTGGGCTCGGTCGAGCCATCGCTCGCCGGCCCCAAGCGTCCCCAGGACCGCATCGCGCTCAAGGAAGTCAAGAGCGGGTTCGCGCAGTCGATGGACAAGGAGTTCAACAAGGCCGCCGAGATGGACAAGCGCGTCCCGGTCGAAGGTCGCAACTTCACGCTCGGCAACGGCGACGTGGTGATCGCGGCGATCACCTCGTGCACCAATACGTCGAACCCGAGCGTGATGATCGGAGCCGGTCTGCTTGCCAAGAAGGCGGTGGAAAAGGGCCTCACGGTAAAGCCATGGGTCAAGACCTCGCTGGCGCCGGGCTCTCAGGTAGTCGAGGAATATTACGAAAAGTCGGGGTTGCAGAAATATCTCGACCAGCTCGGCTTCAACCTGGTCGGTTTCGGCTGCACCACCTGCATCGGCAATTCCGGCCCGCTGCCCGAGGAGATTTCCGAGGCGATCAACAAGAACGATCTGGTGGCTGCCGCGGTACTCTCCGGCAATCGTAATTTCGAAGGCCGCGTCAATGCCGACGTGCGCGCCAACTACCTCGCCTCGCCGCCGCTCGTTGTCGCCTATGCGATCGCCGGCTCGATGCAGATCGACATCGCCAAGACGCCGCTCGGCACCGATCAGAAGGGCCGCAAGGTTTATCTGCGCGATATCTGGCCGACGAGCAAAGAGATCGCCTCGGTGGTGCGCAAGAGCATCAACAAGCAGATGTTCACCAAGAAGTACGCCGACGTGTTCAAGGGCGACGCCAATTGGCGCAAGATCGCGGTCAAGGGCGGCCTGACCTTCAAGTGGGACGACCGCTCGACCTACGTGCAGAATCCGCCCTATTTCGAGGGCATGCAGAAGCGCAGTCAGCCGATCGAAGACATCGTCGACGCACGCGTTCTCGGCCTATTCCTGGACTCGATCACCACCGACCACATCTCGCCGGCCGGATCGATCAAAGAAGAGAGTCCTGCCGGCGAATATTTACGCGATCATCAGGTGCGGCCGAAGGACTTCAATCAGTACGGCACGCGGCGCGGCAATCACCAAGTGATGATGCGCGGCACCTTCGCCAATATCCGCATCAAGAACCAGATGCTGCCGGGCGTCGAGGGCGGATTGACGATCCACTATCCGTCGAAACAGCGCATGACCATGTACGACGCGGCCATGCGCTACAAGTCGGAGAACGTGCCGCTGGTTGTGTTCGCCGGCAAGGAATACGGCACCGGCTCCTCGCGCGACTGGGCGGCGAAGGGCGCGATCCTGCTCGGCGTGCGCGCGGTGATCGCGCAATCGTTCGAACGCATCCACCGCTCCAACCTCGTCGGCATGGGCGTCGTGCCGTTGGTGTTCGAGGAGGGCACGTCGTGGCAGACGCTAGGGCTGAAAGGCGACGAGCAGGTCACCATCCGCGGCCTGCACGGCGATCTCAAGCCGCACCAGCGCCTGTTCGCCGAGATCGTCGCGTCGGATGGCGGGCTCAAGCGGGTGCCCCTCATCTGCCGCATCGATACGATCGATGAACTCGATTACTACAAGAACGGTGGCATTCTGCAGTACGTGCTGCGTCATCTGGCCGCCTGAGTGCGAATTCGCCTCGCCTTCTCCCCTCGGCGCAGGCGTGATTGAGGCGGCTCACCGCGAATTGAGTGGCCGGTGAGCGGCGCTGGCGGTAAAAGTGCCGCCCGTCACGCTATCGTCACACAAAGCTCGCGGGGCTGCGGGGTGGAGTCGGAAATGCTGCGTTGCCGCCTCGCTTCGGCATCAACAGTCGCCATTTTTCTGATCGCAAGCCTTGGCTTTGCGCGTGCTGCGCCGCGGGCGGTGCTTGAGCTTTTCACCAGTCAAGGCTGCTCATCCTGTCCGCCGGCGGACAAGCTTCTCGGCGAGTACGCCAAGGATCCCTCGGTCGTCGCCCTGAGCCTGCCGATCAATATTTGGGATTATCTCGGCTGGAAGGACACGCTGGCCTTGCCGGGTCATACGGCGCGGCAGCGTGCCTATGCCGAGCTGCGCGGCGACCGGCAGGTCTACACTCCGCAAATCGTAGTCAACGGCACCATGCATGCACTCGGCAGCGATCGCGCCGCCATCGATCGCGCCATTGCCGAAACCGATCGCAATCCCGCTATCATGTCGGTACCGGTGCTGGTGTCGACCGGGGGCAACCGCCTGACCGTGGCCGTCAAGGCAGGCACCGACGGACAAATCAGCGGTGAAGTCTGGTTGTGCCCGCTCGCGACCGCCGTCGCGGTTGCCATCGGCCGCGGCGAAAACCGCGGACGCACGCTCACCTATCACAATGTCGTTCGCGGCTGGCGCAAACTCGGCGATTTTACTGGGACGGATGCGAACTGGAGCGTGCCGCTCTCGGAGATCGAGAGCGGCAACATCGACGCTGCCGCGGTCATGGTCCAGGAGGGCACGCGGGCCAAGCCGGGACTTATCTTGGGCGCGGCGTTTACGCCGCTTGGCGGCGAACCGACCGCCGATAGAGCTCTGACCACCGAAGCAAGATAAAGAAGCGACAGGTTTACCCGTCGCGGCGCGCCCGCTGGTCAAAAAAAGGCCGGCGGATCGCCGGCCAAGAATTTGGGGATTGAACCGTACGCAGAAACTCTGGCCCGGTCCGGACACACCCCGGGGGGCTGGGGGGCTGAGGAATCCGGAATGCGATCCGAACCGGGCCGTGAGGCAACAGTGCACCGTTTTACAGGTCAGCTTGGCGGGTGCTGGGCCGAATTGGGGCCGTATTATGATTCGCTTAACGAAGCCGTGATTCCGCCGCCGCTCCTGCCCCAACGTCATAGCGTATCGGGCTTTGACGGAGCGTCTCCCGGCGTTTCCGATGCTTGCTCGGCATTTGGCCATTTGCCGCGCCGGGAGCCCTTGCAGGCGTCGGCGTCCGGCGCGATCATGAAGCCAGCCGGACACTTGCACGACATTCCGATGACAGGAAACTCATGAAATAGGAGGCGCCGGATGGACAGCGGCGAAACTGAACCGAGCGCGTTGCGGGCTCCCCGTCGCGCAGAGCGCGAAGGGGCGCCCCGACCGGCAGGCGAATATCGCCCGCCCGTACCCGCCAGCGAGGTCACTTTCAGCCGGCGTGAACTTGACCGCATTCTGTCTCTCTACGGCCGCAAGGTCGCCGCCGGCGAATGGCGCGATTACGCGATCGATTTCATGAAGGATCGCGCTGTCTTCTCGGTGTTTCGGCGCGCCAGCGAATTTCCCATCTACCGGATCGAGAAAAATCCGAGGCTGGAGCGCCGCCAGGGCGCCTACAGCGTGATCTCGGCGACCGGCCACATCGTGCGCCGTGGCCGGGAACTCGATCGCGTGCTTGGCGCACTCGATCGTTCGGTGCGGCTCGTCGCCGGCTGAGCGCTTAGGGCGGTGTTGTATCGCCGCGACCCAGCGGGCGCTGCATCAACACGGTATCGAGCCAGCGGCCGTGTTTGAAGCCGACAGCGCGCAGCGTGCCGACATGGGTGAAGCCGGCGCGCGCATGCACCGCGATTGACGCGGTTTGCGCCGAATCTCCAATCACCGCCACTATCTGCCGAAAGCCGGCTTCTTCGGCCGCCGAAACTAGGCGCGCGAGCAGAAGTCGGCCGAGGCCTTGGCGGTGAAATTCGGGTGCGATGTAGATCGAGTCCTCGACGCACCAGTCATAGGCGCGGCGGTCGCGGTAAGGCCCCGCATAGGCGTAGCCGAGCACCATGCCGCGCCGCTCGGCGACGAGATAGGGATAGTTCCGGCCCAAGAGCACCTGCTGGCGCCGCGCCATTTCGGCTTCATCCGGCGGCTCGAGTTCGAACGTCGCCGTCCCATTCTCGACCGCATGGGCATAGATGCGCGCGATGGCGGGGATGTCGGCGGGCCCTGCGCCCCTGATCATGACGTCGGTCATTAGTGAAGCATGAAGAAACCTGCGAAGCATGAAAAAGCCCCGGGCCGAATGGCCCGGGGCGCTGCAAAATTATATTGCTGACGCGCTCAGCGGCGGTTGCCCATGAAGCGCAGCAGGAACAGGAACAGGTTGATGAAGTCGAGATAGAGCGCCAGCGCGCCCATCACCGCCTTGCGGCCGGCGACGGTGCCGTCATCCTGCGCGCTGTACATCTCCTTGATGCGCTGCGTGTCCCAGGCAGTAAGCCCGGCGAAGATCAACACGCCGATCACCGAGATGGCGAAGTCGAGCCCGGCGCTATGCAGGAACAATTGCACCAGCATGGCGAGGACCAGACCGAACAGCCCCATGATTAGAAACGAGCCGATCGGCGACAGATCGCGCTGCGTCGTATAGCCGTAGAGGCTGAGCGCGCCGAACGAAGCCGCCGAGATGAAGAACGTCTGGGTGATCGAGGCGCCGGTATATTGGAGAAAGATCGGCGCCAGCACGAGCCCAAGCAGGCCGGCATAGACCATGAACAGGACGAGCGCCGTGCTCGCCTGCAGGCGGTTGATGCGAAAGCTAAGGAAGAAGACCATTCCGAGCGTGCCGAGCCCAAGAATGAGGAGCAGCGGACCGCCGAAGATTGCGTGGCCGAAGGATGTCAGGCCCGTGATCTGACCGTCGGGTGATTGCACGACGGCGGCCTGAAAGGTCAGCCACGATACCACGCCGGTCAGCGCCACGCCGGCCAGCATGTAATTGTAGACGCGGATCATGTAGGCGCGCAGACCCGCATCGATCGCAGCCTGGTCCGCGCTATAGCCGGGCCGGGCGGTGACATTCCGCTCGAAGTCGGACATGAGGATACCCCTGAGTTGGCCCGGGCTGGCCGGGCTTTGGCGTCCGGCGGATTTAACGCCGACTACGCGTGGAAGGAATCTAATGCGAAAGCCTTGGCCGCGCCAGATGGGCAGCCGGCGAATTCGCGATGGTTACGAACCCGTCGTCCGACCAGGAGACGTCTGCGACTAAAGATTCCTTAACACCTCCGAGGGCTTGCGGCCAAGCGCCGCAAACGTGCCGGCCAAACCGATCACAAGTGTGACGAAAAGCGCGCTGAACGCCGCAGCTGCAGCCTGTGCCGGCAGGAACGTGAATAGAAATTCCATCACCTGCGTAACAATCACTCCGGCGGCGAGCGAGCCCATGGCAACGCCGAAGAGCACGGTCGCAAGTCCAATGAGAGCGTATTCGATTGCGTAGGCGGCCAAGAGCCGCACCCGTGTCGCGCCCAGAGTTTTGAGAACGACGGCATCGTAAATGCGGAAACGCTGGCTGGCGGCGAGCCCGCCGCCGAGCACCAAAGCTGCGGCCAACAGTGTCAACGAGCTTGCTCCGCGCAGCGCCAAAATGATGTTGCTGACAACCGTATTGAGCGTATTGAGCGCGTCCTTCACGCCAATTGCGGTGACGGTCGGGAAGGTGTTGGCCAACGCTTTGACGAGCGTGGCTTCCTCGGCCGCGGTACCGCCATCGGCAAAAGTCAGCGTGGCGATATCGCTGTGCGGGGCGCCGGCAAATGCGCCAGGCGAAAAGACCAGTACGAAATTGATGCCGAGATTTTCCCAGTCGACAGCGCGCAGATTGGCGATCCGGGCAGTCACGTTGCGGCCGAGCACGTTGACGGTGATGGTCTCGCCGACCTTGAGGCCGAGATCGTGCGCCGATTTGCTCTCCACCGACACCAGCGGCTCGCCCGAATAATCCGTGCTCCACCAGCGACCGTCGACCACGCGCGAACCGGCCGGCACGGTGCTCGAATAGGTGATGCCGCGGTCGCCGCGCAGCACCCAGCGCGAGCCGGCTGCAGGCTTGAGGTCGTCAGCCTTGATGCCGTTCGCCTCGACGATCCGGCCGCGCAGCATCGGCACTCGCTCAAGGTGCGAATCCGGCGCCTGCGCCCGGACGAAGGCGTCGAAATGCGCCGCGTCCACCGCTGGCACATCGATGAAAAAGAACGACGGCGCCTTCCCCGGCAGAGCTGCGGTGAACTCTCGATGCAGGTTGCCGTCGATTTCGATCACGGTTGTGAGCAAAGCGAGGCCTAGCCCCAGCGAGAGCATCACGGTCGGCGTCAGCGCGCCGGGCCGGTGGATGTTGGCCAACGCAAGCCGCAGTGTGGCGGATCGCCAGCGCGGCAGGTGTTTCGCAATCCACATCGCCAGCAGCGCGACAAGACGAAGCATGAGAAAAATGGCGACGGCGGAAGCGATGAAGATTGCCGCGATGCGGCGCTCGGAGGTAGTAACGATGGCAAGCGCCACGAAGGCGGCGACGACCAGGACCGTCCCGATTACATAGCGCTGACGCGGCCAACGCCGCTCGGGTGCAACCTGGTCTCGAAACAGCATCGCCGCCGAAATGTCATGCGCGCGCCCGAGCGGCCACAGCGCAAAGACCAGAGCCGTCAGCACGCCGTAAGCGATCGACAGCGCCAACACCGCCGGATGCAGCGACGGTGTAACGGGCAGAGGAATGACGGCGCCCAGCCAATGCCAGACCGCGAACGGCAGACCCGCGCCAAGGCCGGCGCCGACCACGGCGGCTAGCAGCCCCACCAGTACGATCTCGGTGCAATAGATGGCGAAAATTCCGCCGCCGGTGGCGCCGAGCGCCTTCATCGTGGCAATCGAGTCGCGCTTGCGGGCAAGGTGGGCCGCCACCGCATTGGCTACACCGACACCGCCGACCATGAGCGTGGTCAGAGCAACGAGCGTGAGAAATTCGGAGAAGCGATCGACGCTGCGTTCGAGTCGTGGCGAGGCTTTGTCGCGGGTGCCGATTTGCCAGCCGGCATCGGGAAGGGCGGACTGCGCCTCGTTCTCGACCGCTGCCACATCGGCATCGCTCGCCTGATTTGCGGGCAGGCGAAGACGATATTGCCATTGCACCAGGCTGCCCGGCTGGAGGAGCCCAGTGGCGCGCAGCGCCGCCGCGCTGACCAGCACGCGCGGCCCGAAGCCGATGCCGCCGGAGAGCCTGTCGGGCTCATTGATCAGCGCCGCGCGAACGACGATGACGGCGCTGCCGATGCTGATCCGGTCGCCGGTTTTCAGATTGAGCCGCGTCAGCAGCGCCGGATCCACAGCGGCGCCGAACGCACCGTCGCGCTGCGCCAACAGATCGCGCAGCGGCAAATTCGGATCGGTGCCGACGGTGCCGAACAGCGGATAGGCATCATCGACCGCTTTAAGCTCGACCAGCGTCAACTGTCCATCGTCGCTGCGCGCCATTGCGCGCACGCTCGCCGTAACGGAGACGGTGCCGTGAGCGTCAAAAAACTTGCGCTCGGCGTCGCTTGCCTGCCGCTGAATGAGCGAAAAGGAAAGATCGCCGCCGAGGATCGCTTGGCCGGCAGCAGCCATGCCGTCGGCAAGGCTTGCCGACACCGAGCCGACGCCGGAAATCGCCATCACGCCGAGCGCAATGCAGGCAATGAACACGCCGAAGCCGCGCATTCCGCCGCGCAGATCGCGCCAAGCATAACGAAGCGCCAGCCGCATCATGCTTACGACCGCCTCATTGGCGTGCCTGCGTCGCTGCGCCGGTTGCCCGGACAAGCTGCTCTTCGAGTCGGCCCGAATGCATGTGCAGGGTGCGATCGCAGCGCGCGGCCAGTTCGGTATCGTGGGTGACGAGCACAAGCGTCGTGCCGCGCTCGCGCCGGCTACGGAAGAGAAGATCGATGATCTCGTGCCCGGTCGCCTCGTCGAGATTTCCGGTCGGCTCGTCGGCGAAGATGATCGCGGGTTTTGGCGCCAGAGCCCGCGCGAGCGCGACGCGTTGCTGTTCGCCGCCGGATAGCTCGGCCGGATAATGATGCAGCCGCCGTTCAAGCCCGACCGCGGCAAGCTCCTGTTCCGCGCGCGAAAGTGCATCCCGCGCGCCGGCGAGTTCGAGCGGGGTGGCGACGTTCTCCAGGGCCGTCATGGTTGGGAGAAGGTGGAAAGCCTGAAACACGATGCCTGCATGCGTGCCGCGGAAGCGCGCCAGGCCGTCTTCGTCGAGTTTGGTCAAGTCCGCCCCGCCGACTATGACCGAGCCGGCATCAGGACGCTCCAGCCCGGTCATGACCATCAGCAGTGTCGACTTGCCCGAGCCGGAAGGACCGAGCAGCGCCACCGCCTCGGCTCTTGCTATATGCAGGCCAATGTTGCGCAGGATATGGACGCGGGCGGCGCCGCGTCCGAGCGACAGATTGACACCGCTCAGCGCGATGGCGTCGCCACCGGCAGCGGAGGGAAGCCTCGAAATCTCGTTCATGCCATTAAAATTCCAGCGGCCCTCATTCTCAAATTGCGCCCAATCATATGGGACGCGGCGCACGTTCATCCAAATGGTGATTGCGGCGGTTTGTAGCTCGCCGCTTCTCGGCGCGATACGGGCCGCTGCCGACCCGCCGGTCAAGGTCGTCGCACTCGGCGACTCGCTGACCGCCGGATACGGCCTGCCCGCCAAGGATGGTTTTGTGCCGCGGCTGCAGGAGGCGCTGACCGCTAAAGGCACCGCGGCCAAGGTCGCGAATGGCGGCGTTTCCGGCGATACCGCCTCCGATGGCTTGGCGCGGCTCGATTGGTC
>DATJTL010000191.1:0-13925 GCA_035503415.1 Xanthobacteraceae bacterium | reverse complement strand
GCGGCTCGGTGGTGATGGTGACTTCGGCCTGCGGAATTTCTGCGCGGACGGCGCGGGTGAGCCGCTCCTTGATGGCGGAAACGCGATCGAGCGGCAGCGTGCGGCTTACCCCAACGCCAAGATCGACAAACAGCACCGCGCCCGCCGGCCGCGCTCGCACCCGCTCGACGCCGACGATTCCGGGCACTCGCCGGGCGATTGCCGCGACGCGCTCGCTGACGCCGACCGGGGCGGTGTCGGTGAGCGTATCGATGGTGCGTCGCCCGAGCCGCCAGCCGGCGATGCAGATGAAGACCGCGACCACGAGCGCCGCGCCGGCATCGGTCCAGGGATAGCCGAGCGCCACGCCGCCCAAACCGAGCAACACTGCGACCGAGGACCACATGTCGGAAGAAAAATGCAGCGCGTCGGCCGCCAGTGCCTCGCTGGACGTCTCATCGGCAACACGGCGCAGCGTCCGGGCGCGGAAAAAGTCGATAACGATCGATCCGGCGATGACGGCGAACGCTGCAGCCGTCGCTTCGACCGTGTGCTCCCGCGCGCCGATGAGGCGTTGCACGGCTTCCCAGACCACGACGCCGGTGAGCAGAAACAACAATCCGGTTTCCGCGAGCGCGGAGACACTCTCGATCTTACCGTGGCCGTACTGGTGCTCGGCGTCGGCCGGCTTGCCCGAAATGCGCACGGCGAAATAAGTGAGCACGGTCGCCGACAGATCGATCAACGAATGGCCGGCCTCCGACAGAATGGCCAGCGAACCGGTGAGGAGGCCGACGGTCGCCTTGGCCGCCGTCAGCGCAGCCGACGCGGCAATCGATCCAAGTGCGGCCTTTTCCTTGGAGTTCATTCCGAATTCCCCGCCGGACCCGCAGAAGGGAGGTTATCTCGGTCATTAACTGCCGTGCCGTTCATATCGATTTTTTGCGCTGCGCCAATTAGATTAAGCACAGAATTCGCCAGGAAGGTGAAGTTGGAAATCGACCGCAAATTCTCCGTTGCTCCCATGATGGAATGGACCGACCGGCATTGCCGGTTCTTCCATCGCGCACTCACGCGCCGGGCGCTGCTTTACACTGAAATGCTTACCACCGGCGCGGTGCTGCACGGCGACCGGGCGCGGCTGCTGGGCTACAATACCGCCGAGCACCCGCTCGCCTTGCAGCTTGGCGGCGCCGACCCGGCCGCGCTGGCGCAATGTGCGCGCATCGGTGCGGAGCTGGGTTTCGACGAAATCAACCTCAATGCCGGCTGTCCGTCCGATCGCGTACAGGACGGTCGCTTTGGCGCCTGCCTGATGGCGGAACCGACACTCGTCGGCGATTGCGTTGCGGCGATGAAGGCCGCCGTCGCGATCCCGGTCACGGTGAAATGCCGTATCGGCGTCGATGAGCAGGATCCCGAGGAGGCGCTGGAGGCTTTTGCCAATAGTGTCGAGCAGGCGGGCGTCGACGCTCTCATTGTCCATGCGCGGAAGGCCTGGCTCAAAGGTTTGTCGCCGAAAGAGAACCGTGAAATCCCGCCGCTCGATTACGCGCGCGTCTATCGGCTCAAAGAGGCGCATCCGCGGCTGCCCATCGTGCTCAACGGCGGAATTGCCGGCCTTGACGATGCGCTTTCTCATCTGACACGCCTCGATGGCGTCATGATGGGCCGTGCCGCCTATCAGGACCCATGGCGGCTGCTTGCCGTCGATCCGCTCCTGTTTGGCGAACCGTCGCCATTTGCTTCGGTGAAGGCGGCTGCGATGGCGCTTGTCCCTTACATCGAGCGCGAGCGTGCCGAGGGAACACGGCTGCACGCAATCACGCGGCACCTGCACGGTCTCTTTCACGCCGTGCCGGGCGCGCGCGCCTTTCGCCGTCATCTCGCCGGCGCCCCGGCAAGTCCACAAGCCGGAGCGGAACTTCTGGTAGCGGCTTTGGCGCTTGTTGCTGACGGTCCGCTGGACACAAAGCGCGAATTAGCGCACATCGCTGCTTAATGCTGCTGATGAAAAACACAGAATAAAATGTTCCTGGGCGTCGGATTGCACGAGATCGCCTGGCTTGCCATCGCCGTTGTCGTCGCCGGCGTCATTACTGGACTGCTTGCCGGCATGTTTGGCATCGGCGGTGGCGCGGTGGTGGTGCCGGTGCTCTACGAAGTGTTCAGCCTGTTGAACGTGCCGGAGGCGGTGCGCATGCAGCTTTGCGTCGGCACTTCGATCGCCATCATCTTGCCGACCACGATCCGTTCATATTTTGCGCATCGCGCGAAGGGCAACATCGTACCGGGTGTGATCCGCTTGTGGGCGGTCCCCGCCGTGCTCGGCGTCGGCTGCGGCGCGGCGATTGCGGCGTTCGCGCCGCCGGCAGTGTTCAAGATCGCGTTCGTCGTGATCGCGAGCTTCATTGCAGTGAAATTCCTGTTCGCCGGCGACCGTTGGAATCTCGGCGCCGATCTGCCCGGCCCGGTGCCGATGACCGCCTATGGTTTCGGCATCGGCCTTGCCGGTTCGCTGATGGGCATTAGCGGCGGTTCGCTGTCCAACATGGTGCTCACGCTCTACGGCAAGTCGATACACAACGCCGTGGCGACCTCGGCCGGGCTTGGTGTTCCGATTACCGTCGCCGGCACGGTCGGCTACATTGCCGCCGGACTGCCGCATCAGGCGCTATTGCCGCCGCTGTCGCTCGGCTTTGTGTCGCTGATCGGTGTGGTGGTGATGGCGCCGGTCTCGAGCCTCACCGCTCCTTACGGGGCGCAGCTCGCGCACCGGCTGTCGCGGCGTACGCTGGAAGTCGCCTTCAGCATCTTCCTGCTGCTGATGTCGGCGCGATTTCTGGTCAGCTTGGCGTGAAGTGGCCGGTCATTCCGGCCGAGCCAGCATCGCGAACGAGAGGCGAAATCCATAACGACAGCCGATGAAGCTCTTTCTTCAACGCTCGTCCTAAGTCTTTCGTGAGTTGGATTCCGGGTTTGCGCTTCATGCGCCCCGGAACGACGTGGAGATCACGGATAGCCGTGCAGGAACAGGCGATCGCCGCGCACTTCCCAGCTCTGCAGGCGGTTGAGGAAGCTCATGCCGAGCAGGCTCTCCTTCAATTGTCCAGGCTGCGCCACCAGCGCATCGACGGAGCGTTCGACCAGACTGCCGACGGCGACGCGATCGAGCCGCACCGGCGCGGCGCGCGTGCGCCCATTGGCGGTGTCGATGTTCACAGTGTAATCGAGCACTTCGATCGGCAGCCCTGCGGCCTTGGCGTCGTCGCGGGTGAGCACCACCGAGCTCGCACCGGTGTCGAGCACCATGGCGACGCGCGCGCCGTTGATCACGGCATTGACGGCAAAGTCACCGCCGCTGGTGCGAGCGACCGCAACTGTGCGTCCCTGCGAGACGACGTGGCCGGGAACAAGCTCGGCGACCACGCGGTCGGCGATCTCATGCAGCTCGAAGCGGTATGAATAGCCGACCACCAGCAGGAGACCGACCGCGACCCATAGCAGCGCGGTGGTGATCGCCTGCATGAAACGCTCGCGAAACAAGGTCAGCACAGTGCCGGTGACGAAAACCAGGAGCGCGATTTTGTAGGCAAGCGCCGAGAAATCCCCGTTCGAAAGCGCGCCTGAAGCGCCGCCTTGGCGGGCGAGCACGATGAGAACCGCGATGATCAGGCCGAGAAGCAGCAGCAACAACAGCCGTTGACGCACGGTGAGCTTTTCCCCTCTATGCCGCCGGGGCGATCCCGGCGCCGGCCATCGCCTGAAGCCTAAGCGATAATTGCGCCATGATTTGTGCGCGCTCGCGTCCGGTAAGCGCGATCCAGGCTTCGATCTCCCCCAACGAACGGCCGCAGCCGCTGCACAGCCGCCAGACCGGATGCAGTGCGCAGACGCGAATGCAGGGCGTCTCGATACTGGGCTCGATAGCGCTCATAACCGGTTCCGGCGGGAATTGCCTTACCATAACAGGATACGCGCGAAGAGAAAGAGGCTGGTGCGTCCGGACGCAAGAGTGTGGCGTTGAAGCGAAAAATCTGAACCACGATCCGGTTCAATGGAATTGGATCATGGTCCGGGGATAAACCTAGCCGCCCGCACCGACCAGACTCCGCTTGGCCCGGCCCATTCCCTCACTGGCCGAGGACGACATGTCGGGGCGCGGCTGCAACGGCACCGCGCCATCCGGTATTGGCGCCAGCGCCGACATCACGCGTTCCGGCGGGAAGGTGACGATGACTTCGGTCCCGATGCGCAGCTTCGATTTGAGCGTGAATGTGCCGCCGTGCAGATCGATCAAGTTCTTGGCGATGGGCAGGCCGAGGCCGGCACCCTGTTCGGCGGACTTGATCGAGTTCGAACCCTGGCCGAACGAGGCGAGCACGATCGGGATTTCCTCCTCGGGGATGCCCGGGCCGGTGTCCTTCACGCTCATGTACTGGCCGCCCGAGGCGGTCCAGCCCACTTTAAGCCAGATCTCGCCGCTCTGCGGCGTGAACTTGATCGCATTGGACAGCAGGTTGAGGCAGATCTGGCGGACTGCACGCTCGTCGGCCCACAGCCGCGGCATCTCGGGCTCGAACATCTCGTGGATGTTGATGCCGCGGTTGCCCGCCCGCAGCTTGAGCAAATGGTGGCAATCCTCGACCACGCGTGCGAGCGATACCGCTTCTTCGTTGAGCTCGTAGCGGCCGGCCTCGATGCGCGACAGATCGAGGATTTCGTTGATCAGGTTGAGAAGGTGTACGCCGGAATTGTGAATGTCGCCGGCGTAATCTTTGTACATCGGTACCGCATGCGCCCCGAAAATCTCCGCCTTCATCACTTCGGAAAAGCCGAGGATGGCGTTGAGCGGCGTGCGCAGCTCATGGCTCATCTGCGCGAGAAAGCGCGACTTGGCGATGTTGGCCGCCTCGGCGCGGCGGCGCGCCTCGTCGGAGATCGATTTCGACTGTTCGAGTTCGCCGATCAGCGATTCCTTTTCAGCACGCGCTTCGAGCGTTGCCAGCGTCGTCGAATAAAGACGGTAGGCAAGGAGCGCGAAGTAGCCCTCGGCGGCGAGCGCCATCACTGCCAGAATGTAGTCGTGCAGCGTGCCCTTGAGCATAAAATCGAGCGCAAGCGCGATGGTGACCGGCAGTGTCAGCGCGAAAACCGCGATCGGCAGGCTCGACGCCAGCATGCTCGATATCGCCACCACCAGAAGCATGACGAACAGCATGAACATGGCCGCCTGGTCGCCAACCCCGATCGGATTGATCAGGATGAACGTCCACGCCATGCCGAAGAACAGATCGAGCATGAGAAACCGCATGCGCCAGGAGCGCAGATTGGCGGTTGACGGCAACTCGGCGAGGAATTGGCGGCAAGTGCGGATGATAACGAGGTGAATGAGCAGCACGCCCGCAGTCCACACACCGCAGACGAGCGCGCCGGTCCACAACCCGGAGAGCAGCCCGATGGTGACGATCAGCAGCAGGATAACGGGAGAGGCCGACAGCCGGTTCTGCGCGAACTGGCGCAGCAGCTCGTAGTCGAAAACTGGCCGCGTGCCGCTGGTCGACGTCAGCCGGTCGCGCGCCTCGCGCACGTGCTGGAACGCAATACGACGCTGCGCCGGCGACGCCGAGGCGGGCGTGGCCGGGCTGGAAGGAGCGGCCGGGGCGGCCGGCGCGGGCTCGGGCGCTTCGCTAGAACTTTGGGACATTACAATCCGGCGTTGCGACAATTCGCGACAAAAGTCGCGCAAATTCCTTAAGAGCAAGCTTAACGGCATGTGCGGTTCTGCTCTCATCAGGGTTTTATTCAAGCTTTGGCCGGCGAAAGACCCCAATAGCCGCACAAAATCGGCGCGCTGGCCCACCCAGCGGGGGCGCGATAAGTTCTGCCGCAAGCCAACAGCGAGGCGAACCGATGAAGCTCTACGATGGCGGCCGCGCGCCCAACCCGCGGCGGGTGCGCATCTTCCTGGCCGAAAAGGGGATCAAAATCCCGACCGAACAGGTCGATCTGGGAAAATTACAGCAGCGCTCGGAGGCCTATACGGCGGTCAACCCGATGCAGCGGGTACCGGCGCTCGTGCTCGACGACGGCACCGTGATCGCCGAATCGGTTGCGATCTGTCGCTACTTTGAGGCCTTGCAGCCCGATCCGCCGCTGTTCGGGCGCGGCCCGCTGGAGAGCGCCATGGTGGAGATGTGGAACAGGCGCGCCGAGCTGCACTTGTTATTCCCCGTCGCTAGCGTGTTTCAGCACCTGCATCCGGCGATGAAGGTGATGGTCAATCCGCAAGTGGTCGAATGGGGCGAGGCCAACAAACCGCGCGTCCTCGATTTTCTGCAATTCCTCGACGGCGAGTTGAAAAACCGCCTCTATGTCGCCGGGGAGAGCTACACCGTCGCCGATATCACCGCGCTCGTTGCAGTCGATTTCATGCGCGTGTCGAAGATGACGGTGCCGGATACGCTCGGCAATGTGCGGCGCTGGCACGAGACCGTCTCCGCGCGGACAAGCGCAGGCGCGTAAGCATGCGGACAGACGGGCAACACGCTGCTGCTGCTGCGATCGGGCGCCGGCGAAACCGCCTGCGAAAAAGAGCGACAACACGCTCGGGTTAATCTAACAGATCAGCACGACGGATGGCAGCATGCGCTGCCGCGTGGAGACTCAATTTTTCGATCGAAATTTTGCTGTGTTCTCTGTTCAACTCAACTGCGAGCCATAAGGATAAACTCCGATTCGCCTGGAACAAAGGGAGGAACATATCCAGCGCGCGACGATTATAACGCGGGGGGAATTTGCAACGCGAAAGTTTTGGAGGAACCATGGATAAGAGAATTGCCGGTCTGCTCGGCGCCGCTGCGGCGCTTACGAGTATGACTGCCGTTCAGGCCGCTGCGCCAACGCATGGGAATGAGCTGGCACCCGCGAGCAGCTATCGAGATTTGCTCGATCCCGTTCCTAATCCGCTCACTGCTCTACGGGCAGACGATGCCCGGCTCGCCGAAACGCCAGCAGTCGGAGGAACCCAGGTCGCGCAGTACCACCATCACCACCACCATCATCATCACATCATTCCTCGGCGGCGGCGTCACCACCACCACCACCATCATCACCATCACCACTAAAGTCGTTTGCAATGGATGAGGCGTCCGTGAAGGACGCCTCATTGTATTGTCTTTCAAGTTTGCCGCTCGCGTGCCTTCGCAGCGCGCAGAAGATGGCGGTATGTGCCATCGAACACAGTGTCGGTGTCCGAAGTCCACGTCGTGTCCGCGCCAAGGGTTGGTCGGCTGGCGTGGATACGTCGCCCGCGCATCTCGCGTTCCGCGGCTTCTTCCTCGCCCATCGGCACAAGAGCGAAATCGGCTGTCACCGGCAGGATAAGCAACTGCAGCATCGGTTCGCCGGGCCTGAAGATATGCGTGCAGCCATCGGCGGGAGCCTTGAACACGATGAATGAGATCATCGGCCACCATTCGGTGCGCAGCAATGCCGGTATGGCGATAGGAACGGTGCCGGTCGTATCAGTGTAAAAGCGTGGGTGCGGTTCGGTCCGCACCGCCCAGTCCTTGCCGACCTTCAGATCAAGAAGAAGCTGATAAGTGTAGTACTCGGCACCGAAACCGCGAAACGGCGGCCATTGCAGATCGCTCTCGGGCTCCGGTCCGAAATCGCCATCGAAGATCCATTGTCCGCTTTTCTTCGACACGTGCAGTTCGTTCTCGTACGGATAGAAAATCTCGATCCCGTACTGCGCGCCTTCGGTGAACGGTGCGCAATGCCACGCATATTCGTGCGAGCCGTCGGCGCGCGGCTTCGGGCTGCCAGCCCAGCCGGGCATTTCAAGCTTCGTGCGCCGCGGCGCCAGTGCGGGATTGACCAGTCTGAATTTAACTTCCTGCACGGCATCTTCCCCGTTCAAAACCCTATGCCATGCAGAAAAGTCCTAGGCGGTCAAAGAGTTCCCTGCAAGGGAATCGATAACCGCCCCGAGCGCAGAGCTAGCCGATAAAGGTACCGGCGCGCAGTTCGTCGAACGCCTGCTGCAGTTCCGCCTGCGTGTTCATCACGATCGGGCCATACCAGGCGACCGGCTCCTTGATCGGCTTGCCGGAGACCAGAAGGAATCGGATTCCCTTGTCGCCCGCCTGCACGGTGACCTCATCGCCCGAATCGAACAGCACCAGCGAACGATTGCCGGTCTGCTCCCGCTGCAGCGTCTCGCCGTTGCCGTCCGTCTTCTCGGTCAGCACGCCGAATGGCTGCGAGGCGGAGCGGAAGCTGCCGGAGCCTTCGAACACATAGGCGAAGGCCTGCCGCTCAAGCTCCACCGGCAGCGTTTTGCGCTTTCCCGGCGGCACCGAGATATCGAGATAGCGCGGATCCGCGGCGACGCCCTCAACCGGGCCGCGGCGGCCCCAAAAGTCGCCGCACACAACCCGCACACGGGTGCCGTCATCGTCGGTGATTTCAGGGATCTCCGCGGCCTTGACGTCCTGATAGCGCGGCGCCGTCATCTTCAATGATGACGGCAGATTGGCCCAGAGCTGGAAGCCATGCATGCGGCCCGCAGTGTCTCCCTGCGGCATTTCCTGATGCAGGATGCCGCGCCCGGCGGTCATCCACTGCACGTCGCCGGCTTCCAGCTTGCCGCGATTGCCGAGGCTGTCGCCGTGATCGACGCTGCCGGCAAGAACATAAGTAATGGTTTCGATGCCGCGGTGCGGATGCCAGGGAAAGCCGGCGCGATAGTCGTCCGGCCGCTCATTGCGGAAATCGTCGAGCAGAAGAAACGGATCGAACGCGCTGGTTTCGCCGAAGCCGAAAGCGCGGCGAAGCTTGACGCCGGCGCCCTCGATCGTGGGTTTCGAAGTGATGATGCGTTTGACGGGGCGGATGGACATGGCGATTTGCCCTTGGCTGGCGGTTATGCCGATCAAATGGCGCGACCGGCCGCTTCGGCAAGAAGGCACACCATTGATACTGCGGTGCGGCAAAAGCTGCGCGCTTTCGCCTACTGGCAAAAAGCCGCCGTTCTGGCTCAGATGCCGCCGACATGCCGGGCGCAGCCTGGGACAGGAAGAAACGGCACCGCCGGGAGGATGAACTGATGAGGTGTATTCGCGTCCGTGACGCCGTCATTGCTGCGGCGTTTTTTGTTGCAACCGCGGCCGCGGCCAATGCGCAGGCGTGGCCGACGCGGCCGATCCGGCTCATCAGCCCGTTTCCCGCCGGCAGCGCGTCCGACACCACCGCCCGGGTCGTTGTCGATCAAATTGCGCAGGTTCTCGGTCAATCGATCATCGTTGAGCCGCAGGCAGGCGCCGGCGGCATCATTGGCTTCCAGATGGTCGCCAAGGCAAATCCCGATGGCTACACGCTCGTCACCAGTTCTTCGTCCATGGCCAACGGCAAAGTGCTGCACAGTCATTTGCCCTACGACGTGCTGCGCGACTTCGCCCCGGTGGCGATGTTCGGCGTGCAGCCGAATGTGCTGGTCGCCTCCAAGCAGAGCGGCTTCAAGACGGTCGCCGACCTGGTTGCGGCCGCTAGGGCAAAACCCGGCACGCTGACGTTCGCCTCCGCCGGCGTCGGCTCGACCTCGCACATGGCCGGCGAACGCTTCCGTCTCGCCACCAAGATCGACGTCCGCCATATCCCGTTCCGGGAGAACGGCCTGACGGAGGTCATGGCCGGCCGCATCGACTATTATTTCATTCCGCTCGCGGCGGCCGCTTCGGCACTCCACAGCGGCAAGCTCACCGCGCTCGCGGTGAGCACGCCGAAGCGCTCGGCGCTGTTGCCGGACGTGCCGACGGTGGCCGAGGCCGGCTATCCAGCCGCAGAATCGAACTTCTGGGTTGGCCTGTCGGCGCCCGCCAAGACGCCGAAGGACGTCATCAGCAAGATCCACGATGCGACCGAGAAGGCGCTACAGGTGCCGTCGGTGAAGGAGCATCTGGCCAAGCTTGGCGTCGAGCCGGAGCTGATGAGCGTCGAACAGTTCACCAAGTTCTTCAACGACGACTACGCTTCGACACTGCAGCTCGCCAAGGACGCCAATATTCAACCGGCGGATTGAGCCGGTTATGCAGATTCCGGGTCATCGCTTCAGTCGTCATTTTGGATCGCCGCGAAGCGGCGAGTCCGGAATGACGAGCCCATCAGCCGGACTTGTTATTAGGCGCTTTTCGCCAGCGGTTTCGTAATTTCGCGCGCGCATTCGATGAACAGTTGTGCGGCGGGGCTGAGCGATCGGCTCTTCAAGGTGACGATACCGACCGGGTTCGGCGCAACCTGCAGCTTGACCGGCAGTGCCACCAGGCCCGGATTGGGGCGTGGCAGCAAAATCGAGAAGCCGGCCACCACGGTAAGAAAGCGATTGCCCGCCAGCAGTTCAAGGCGCAGGTGATAGGCGCTGACTTCGACCGTTGTCGGCGGCGGCTCAAGTCCGGACGAGCGAAACACTTCTGCCTGTAAGGTGCCGAAGTAGCTGTTTTCTGCGGAGAGCAGCCATGGCTCGCCCAGCAGATCGGCCAGCGCGAGGCTTCGCCGGCGCGCCAGCGGGTTCTTGCGCCCGGTCACGATCTTCACCGCGTCGTGGAAAAGAATCTCGGTGTCGAATTCTCCGGTGATGCGGTGCGGCATTCGCGAAATCACAAGATCAACATTGCGGGCTTGCAGTTCGGCGAGCAGCGGCGCGGTATCGGCCACCATCGTCTTAAAACGCATACGCGGATGTTGGCGGGACAGCCGCTCGATCGCGGGCCCGACGATGGCGCCCGCGACCGGCGGAGTTACGGCGACCGACACCTCGCCCCCGGTCGGATCGGACAGCGCTTCGAGGTCGCGCAGACCTTGTTGCATCTCATCGAAGATGGCGACGCCGCGTTTGATCAGGGCTCGGCCCGGCGCGGTCGGTTCGATGCCGCTTCGGCTGCGATCGAGCAGCCGAACGCCGAGTACACGCTCCATGTCGGAAATCGCTTTCGACACCACCGGCTGCGACACCGCCAGCCGCTGCGCCGCCTTACCCATCGTTCCGCAATCGACCGCGGTCATGAGAATATGCAGGTCGCGCAGTTTGAGGCGGCGGCCGACTTGCCCCGCGCTGTGTTTGGCTGCAGCCATAGTCAAATAGCTATGAGATCATTGGAAAATAGAGCTATTCAACTATCGCAAGATTGTGCACGCTGGCAATCGTGGAAATGCACCCTTTCGGCGCGATGAGTCCGGATTAAACCGGCGCCATGACCGCACCGAATACGGAGGACACGGTTATGATCGCCAGACGCGCGTTCCCCTTCATCCTCGCAACGGCTGCCATTGCCTTTGCGGCGCCCGCCTTTGCGCAGGCCTATCCGTCGCGTCCAATCCATTTCATCATGCCGTTTCCGCCGGGTCCGGCCGACGTCACTATCCGGCTCTACGGACAAAAGCTGTCGGAAGACTGGAAGCAGCCTGCGATTGTTGAAACGCGGACCGGTGCGACCGGAACGGTCGGCACCGAACTGGCGGTGAAGGCTCCACCGGACGGCTACACGCTGTTGTTCACCGTCGACCTTCCGATCACCATGGCGCCGAATTTGCTCAAGGTGCCGTACGATCCGCAGCGCGATCTCATTCCGATCGCTGCGGTCGTCGAAAGTAGCAACGTGCTTGTTGTCAATTCAGCATCTGGGCTTCGCTCGCTGGCCGATCTGGTCGCGATGGCCAAAGCAAAACCCGGTGTGCTGACATTCTCTTCTGCGGGCATCGGCTCACCGGCGCACCTGTGCGGCGCGATGATCGAGAAGCAGGCTGGCATCGACATGATCCATGTTCCTTACTCAGGCGCGGGGCCGGCGATGAATGCGCTGGTCGCAGGTGACGTCACCATGTTCTGCAGCCCGATCCAGCAGGCGCTGCCTTTTATCAAGGCCGGAAAGCTGGTGCCGCTCGGTGTCGCGGCAACGGCTGAATCGCCGCTGTTGCCCGGCGTACCACCGCTGTCCAAGACCTATCCCGGGCTCGTGCTGTCGCAATGGTTTGGTCTGTTGGCCCCGAAGGGCACACCGGCCGCGATCACGAACGCTCTGCAAGTTGAGTTCAAGAGAATTTCCGACGAACCTGAAATCCAGTCCAAGCTGAAGGCGATAGGGTTGCAGCCGCATTGGCTGGACGGAACCGAGCTTGCCCAACGGATCGTCAGCGACACGGCGAAGATCCGGGACTTCATGACCGCAGCGCACATTCACGCCGAGTAATCCGGGAGACGGAGACAGTATGACGGGGCCGAACTTCGTTCTTTTCATCACCGATCAGCACCGGGTGGACTATCTGTCCTGTTACGGCCATCCGGTGCTCAAGACCCAACATATCGATTCGATCGCGGCACGCGGCACGCGATTTGACAATTTCTACGTGGCGACGCCGGTGTGCATGCCTAACCGCTCGACGCTCATGACCGGGCGTATGCCTTCGGTGCACGGCGCGCGTGGCAACGGCCTGCCGCTGCCGCTTTCCTCCAACACATTCGTCGATGCGTTGCGTGCCGGCGGCTATGCGACCGCGCTGGTCGGCAAGAGCCACCTGCAGAATTTCACCGGCTTCGGCCCTATTCAGAAGCGGCCGCCGGCACGCGACGGCGACCGCATATTGGATGCGGAGTTCGCGGAAGCAAAAAAACCGATTGCCGACGGTGGACCTTACAATCAAGAATCGCCGGGCCGCTGGTCGTCGGGCCGCGACTTCGCCATGCAGCTGCCGTTCTACGGCTTCGAGCACGTCGATTTGTGCACAGGGCACGGCGATCAGGTCGGCGGCCATTATTACGTTTGGCTGAAATCGAAACGCACCGATGCCGACGCGCTCCGCGATCCCAAAAATCAGCTCGCGCACAATTACGCCTGCCCGCAGGCGATCCGCACGCCCATCCCCGAAGAGCTTTATCCGACGAGCTACATTGCCGATCACGCCTGCGCGTGGCTTGACCGTTACGCGCGCGCTGAACGAAGCGATCCGTTCTTTCTGATGGTGTCGTTTCCCGACCCTCACCATCCGTTCACGCCGCCCGGCCGCTACTGGTCGATGTACCGGCCGGACGACATGGCGCTGCCGGAAAGCTTTCATCACGGCAACCGGCCGCTGGCGCGCTCCGTCGCTTGGGCGCTGACGCAGCGCGATTCTGGAAAGGCTGACACAGCCGGGCAGGCGGCCTTCGCCGTCGACGAGCGCGAAGCGCGCGAGGCCATGGCGCTATCCTGCGGCATGATCGCCATGATCGACGATTGCGTCGGGCGAGTGCTGGCCTCGCTGGCGGCGTCCGGTACGGCTAACGAGACGATCGTCATTTTCACGACAGATCACGGCGACTATCTCGGTGATCACCGGCTCATGCTCAAAGGCCCGGCGCATTACGAGGGCATTACACACGTGCCGTTCATTTGGGCCGAGCCGGGCGAGCGGGCAGCGCGGCGCACCGATGTCTTGGGCGGCACGCTCGACATCGCCGCGACGATTCTCGATCGCGCGCGCATCCAGCCCTACAATGGCATGCAGGGGACGAGCCTGCTGCCGGCGATCAATGGTGAACCGATGACAGCGGCCCGCGACTGCCTCGTCATCGAGGACGATCAGCAGCGCGCCACCTTCGGGTTCACGTCGCCGCCGCGCCTGCGCACGCTCATCACCGCGCGCCACCGCATGACCATCGCCGATGGCGATCCCTACGGCGAGCTTTACGACCGGGCGAACGATCCGCACGAAATGGACAATCTGTTCGACGATCCCGCCCATCGCGCGCTGCGCGGCGAACTCTTCGAGCGGCTTGCCTATCGTGAAATGGAATTGGCCGATCGCTCGCCGCTGCCGAGCGGGCGGGCGTGATCGATCGCGGCGGCCCGACGATCAAAGATTACTTGGCGCGCCGCCGTGGCGATTTTTGTGCGCCGCGGCTTGGCGAA
>DATJTL010000190.1:0-7399 GCA_035503415.1 Xanthobacteraceae bacterium | reverse complement strand
AAAAACAGGCCCGTTTTAGTCCCAGCTTGCGAAACTCAAGCCGGTGCCCGTTCCGGCCGGGGTCCGGTAGCCCGGCACATATTCGAACCAGTTCAGATCGAGATGCTCGCAGGCGCCGGCGACACCGACCCAGTTGAGGATTTCCGAGCTGCCGGAGTGAAGCTTGTTGCGCGGCAGGTTCTGCAGGAATGCGGCGTCCTTGTCGGCGCAGGCTGTGAGGATAGCGCGGTCGAACTCCTCGTCGACGAGGAAATGGCTCAAGCCGCCTGAGGCGATGATGCCGACGCGGACGTTGCCCGGATAGGTTTCGACCGCCTGGCGGATGGCGCGGCCCAGCGCGTAGCAGCGCCGCGGCCGCGGTTGGTTCGGCGGAAAGTAGGTGTTGAGGAAGACCGGCACGATGGGGATCGGCTTTTGCGGATCCATCAGGCGGCGGTGCACATAGGCCATGCCGTGACCTTCGCCCTCGCCTTCGCGCATGCGCTTCGATGAGGCTGGATCGAAACCGTTGTCCATGAGGTAGTCGATCAAATGAAGCGCGAGCTTGGCGTCGACCGGATAGGCGCGCGGCGTGTCGTCCTCGAAAAATCCCTGCCGGTTCTTCACGTACCATTCCGGGAAACGCCGATGGTACTGTTCGTGCTGCTCGTTGCTGTTGAGGATCGTCTCGCCGTAATAGATCGCAAAGGTTGGCCGGTTGTCTTCCAGATAGGCTTCGTCCTGGTCGTCGCTCATGACTATGAGGGCGTCGAGACCAGCGGCGGCGAGCGTCTCGCCCAGATGCGCGGTGGCCGCGCGCGCCCTGTTCTGCCGGGCGACGAGTTCGTCGGGCGCCACCATCGCCGCCATCTTGGGATCGGCTTTTTCCAGCAGTTCAGCGTAGGTGGCGGGTCTGCCGTCCTTGTCGCGGTGCCTGATCTTCTGGTCGGTCTCCTCAAACCGCGGCAGTGTCTCATCGGAAGCAAGCAGCATCGGCGTGTGCGAAGATCCGAGCCCGAGCACGATTTTGCCCATCTGCACCTCCTTGGCGGCTTGTCGGCCGATCGGCCCTGTTTTGCCGCATCCTAACACATCGGCGATCTGAAAATCAGGGTTCGAATTCTAAAGCTATGCATTCGGCGCCTCCGCCGCTTCTACGCGCACTTTTTCGTCCTCTGTGCGGTGGCAACAAAGGACGTAAACGATCAGCGCGACGCCGGCGAGCAGAAGCGGAGCGGACAGGACCATGCCCATGGTCAGCCCGTGCGAAAGTTTTTCCAATTGCGGGTCCGGCTCGCGGAAGAACTCTGAAGTAATCCGTGCGGCGGCATAGCCGATGCAGAAAATGCCGGTGACGATGCCGGGACGCTTGAGCGCGCCGCCGCGCACGAAGAGGGCGAGCACCAGGAAGAGCAGCAATCCCTCCAGCCCCGCCTCGTAGAGTTGGCTCGGGTGCCGCGGCTGGTTGTCGACGCCTGGAAAGATCATCGCCCAGGGCACGCCGGTCGGGCGGCCCCATAATTCCGGACGGATGAAATTGGCAATGCGCCCGAGAAGTATTCCGATTGGTGCGGCGGCGGTGCACAGATCGGCGACCGTCAGCAGCGAAACTTTCTTCTCCTTTGCGAAATACCAAGTCGCTAGCGCTGCGCCGATCAGGCCGCCGTGGAACGACATGCCACCCTTCCACGGTTCGATGATTTCCAAAGGATGCGCGGCATAATAGCGCGGGTCGTAAAACAGCACCTG
The DNA here is from genome assembly GCA_035503415.1 of Xanthobacteraceae bacterium. GTDB lineage: Bacteria > Pseudomonadota > Alphaproteobacteria > Rhizobiales > Xanthobacteraceae > BOG-931. The sequence goes on along the minus strand of DATJTL010000190.1, from coordinate 5,671 downwards.
TCCGAGGCGTCCGCCCACCACGACCGCGATCGCGAGATAAATCACCAGATCGGAGAGGCTGCCTGGATCAGGCCGCGGTGTTGCGCCCCAAAGCCGGCTGTTGCGCAGCAATGCCCAGGCATACGCCCAGCCGAGGCAGAGCCCGGCGGCATACGCGAGGGCGTACCAGCGCACCGGAAACGGGCCGATGTGAAACGCCACCGGATCGATCACGGGATAGGGAATGACGAAGAGGACCATCGAGATAGCGGCGGTGAAGGATTGTTTTTGCGGCGGGGCGGATTGGCAGCCTCAGGCTCGATTATGACATTGACGCGAAGCGTGGGTGAACCCTTTTCCGCCTCGGACGACAAGGCGGCTCTCTGTCGTATAAACTTAAACTCACTTGCCGGGCCGCGAGCTTTGACAAATGTACAGCGCCACGATCGGAAATCGCCGCTATGGCTTCCCCGATCTGAAATCGTTGCTGGCCAAGGCCTCGCCGGAACGCAGCGGCGACCGCCTGGCGGGCATCGCGGCGGAAAGCGGTGAGGAACGGGTCGCGGCGCAGTTTGTGCTCGCCGACTTGCCGCTGACAGCCTTCCTCGACGAAGCCGTCGTTCCGTATGAGAGCGACGAGGTCACGCGCCTCATTATTGACGGTCATGACCGCACCGCCTTTTCGACCGTCGCCCATCTGACGGTCGGCGGATTTCGCGACTGGCTGCTGGCGGACGAAACGACGAGCGCGGCCTTGTCCGCGCTCGCCCCCGCCGTCACGCCGGAAATAGCCGCAGCCGTCAGCAAGATCTGCCGCCTCCAGGACCTCGTTCTGATCGGCGCAAAGTGCTCGGTGGTGACAGCCTTTCGCAACACCATCGGGCTCCCTGGCCGGTTGTCGGTGCGGCTGCAGCCGAACCATCCAACCGACGACGCGCGCGGCATCGCAGCGAGCATTCTCTACGGCCTGTTGCTTGGCGCCGGCGACGCCGTGATCGGCATCAATCCGGCGACCGACAGTCCGGACCGCGCGCACGCGCTGCTGTCGATGCTCGACGAGATCCGCCAGAAGCTCGGAATCCCGACGCAAGCCTGCGTGCTGGCGCACGTAACCACCACGCTCGATCTCATCGGCAAGGGCGCGCCGGTCGATCTTGTCTTCCAGTCGATCGCCGGCACCGAGGCGGCGAATAAGAGCTTCGGCATCGATCTTGCGCTGCTGCGTGAGGCGCGCGAAGCGGCGCTGGCGCTTCGGCGCGGTACCGTCGGCGACAATGTGATGTATTTCGAGACCGGGCAGGGCAGCGCGCTTTCGGCGAAGGCGCACCATGGCGTCGATCAACAGACGCTGGAGGCGCGCGCCTATGCGGTGGCGCGGTCGTTGAAGCCGCTTCTGGTCAACAGCGTGGTCGGTTTCATCGGGCCGGAATATTTGTTCAACGGCAAGCAGATCAGTCGCGCCGGACTGGAGGATCATTTCTGCGCCAAGCTGATGGGCGTGCCGATGGGCGTCGACGTCTGTTACACCAACCATGCCGAGGCCGATCAGGACGACATGGACGCGCTGCTCGCGCTCCTGGTTGCCGCCGGCGTCAACTTCGTCATGGGTGTACCGGGCGCCGACGACATCATGCTCGGCTATCAGAGCACCTCGTTTCATGACGCGCTTGCCATGCGCGATCTGTTTTCCCGCCGTCCGGCGCCGGAATTCGAGGCCTGGCTTGCGCGGCAGGGCCTGGTCGACAGGGCCGGCCGCGTGCGGCCGCAGCGCCTGCCCAGTCACTTTCGCGCGCTGTTGCCGGCCTGATGCCATGAGGGTGTTATGAGCGTGCCATGAGCGGCGATGGCGGCCCGACACACTCCGATCCCGCGCCGGCAACGCGCGAGGACCAATTTTGGGCCGACTTGCGCCAACTGACTGCTGCGCGCATCGGGCTCAAGCGCGCCGGAGCCTCGCTCTCGACCGGACCGTTGCTCGACTTTCAACTCGCGCATGCGCGCGCCCGCGACGCCGTTCACGAGAAGCTCGAGGAGGCGCGGCTCCGCGCCGAATTGGCCGGTCTTGGCGTTCCGGTTGTTTCGGTTGCGAGCGCGGTACAAGACCGCTCGATCTATCTCATGCGGCCCGATCTCGGCCGCCGCCTGGCACCAGACGGCGCGGCGGCACTGGCCGTACAGCGGGGCGAGTACGACGCCGTGTTTGTAATCGCCGACGGGCTCTCCGCGCGCGCCGTGCAGGCGCACGCGCCGCCCGTGTTGACAGGCGCGTTGCCGGATCTGCGCGAGCAAGGCTGGCGGATCGCTCCGCTGGTCATTGTGCGCCACGGCCGCGTCGCGATCGGCGATGCCATCGCCGCCGCTCTCGGCGCCGCCTGCGTCGCGGTGCTCATCGGCGAGCGCCCGGGACTTTCCGCGCCCGACAGCATGGGCGCTTACCTGACATTCCAGCCGCACGCGACGACGACGGATGCGGAGCGCAATTGCATCTCCAACATCCGGCCCGAAGGCATCGGTTACGCCGAGGCCGCCTCCAAGCTCGCGCACCTGTTGCGGGCGATGCACATGCGGCGCCTCTCGGGCGTGGCGCTCAAGGACGACTCGGATCGCCGGCTGATTGGGGGTGAGTAATGCGGCGCTGCAGCTCGTGGATATTGACGACCCATACCGGCAGCCTGCCGCGCCCGCGCGAACTGACGCGGCTCCACGCCTTGCGGGCGCGCGGCGAGCCGGTCGAAGAGGCCGAAATCGATCGGCTCGGGCGCGGCGCGGTGAACGCCGTCGTGCGCAAGCAGCGCGCGGCCGGGATCGATATTGGCAATAACGGCGAGCAGCAGCGCGATTCGTTCTTTCTCTATCTCAAAGGCCGGTTGGGGCCGCGTCGCCGAGAAGGTGGTCTGGGCCAAGCTCGCAAGCCTGTGCGACGGCGCCCGTCTCGCTTCGGAACGGCTGTTTGGCGGACGGTGAGACGGCAATCGTGCGGCAGGCCCGCGCGCGCTGCAAACCCCCCATAACATTGCACGGACAGCCGAAATCCCGTAAACGACGACCATCAATCCAATCGCGGTAAGTTGCACCGGCAGCGCGCCGGGCGCGCAGCGAGCGCATTTTAGGGATCGCAGATGACCGGAATGCTGGAACACGAACTTCCCGGACTCGGCCATAACAAGCCGTCTCAGGAAGACGCCGACGAGATCAAGCACGGCAAATGGGAGCGTTGGGCCAAGAAGCGCACCTTCGTGCGGGCGCTCGAAGGCACCTACAGCCATCTCTACAAGAAGCTGTTGGAGGAGCCGCGGGTCTATTCATCCAAGGACCATCCGTGGAAGGGCGGCCCGGCAATGTACGGCAAGCACATCATCTCCCCGCAGGCCGTCAACATCGTGCAGTCGATCGAGTCGCACATCGAGTGCTATGCACCGCTGAACGCCGGGCAGAAGCACGGCCATCTCAACAGCGCGGTGTTCTACGTGCTCAAGGGTCACGGCCATGACGTGCATGACGGCCGTTACATGAAATGGGAGGCCGGCGACGTGATGCTGGTCGAGAACGGCTGCGTGCACCAACACACCAACGACGACCCGACGGAGTCGTGCATCCTGCTGGTGTTCAAGGCGAAGCCTCTGTTCCTGTTCATGCACCTTTTGTTTCAGAAGATGGTGGAATGGCCGACGGACAAGCTGCCGCCCGGCGTCAAGGAATTTCACCCACCGACGGAAATTTGAGCGCGGAGATTAAAATGCCTTTGTTCGAAGAAAAGCAGGCCGCGCTGTCCGGTGCCAACAACAGCAATTTTCTCGCCGAGGCGATGGCCGAGTCGGAGAAATTCCGCGAGGAATACGCCACGCTGCCAAACATCATCAAGGCCAAGGACATGCCGTGGGAGCGTTCGCCCGACGGCCTGATCAAGCACCTTGTCAACAAGAAGATGCAGACGCGCGAATGCTGCATGGAAGCCTACATGCAGTTTTTGAAAGACGGCGAGCGCTCCGGCAAGCACCGCCATATGTGGGAAGAGCTGTTCTTCGTGGTAGAGGGCTCCGGCTACGATCTGCACTGGGACCTGAAATGGGACTGCCTCGAGGCATTCCAGTGGGAATGGGCGCCGGAGCCGAAGAAGTTCGAGTGGACGGTCGGCGACTACGTCTACATTCCGCCGTTCACCATGCACCAGCATTTCGCCAAGCCCGGCGAGGAATGCCGCATCATCGTGATGAGCAACCGCATCGTCAAAGACATGGGCTTCGACTGGTACGACCAGGTCGAGCGCGCACCGGGATTTTAGCTGGCTCTTCCTCCCTCGTTTGGCGAGGGAGGAAGGCGCAATCCTCACGGTATTAGCAGCAGCTTTCCCAAAACCGCACCGCTTTCCAGCATTTCATGCGCCCGCGCCGCTTGCGCGAGCGGCAGGCGGATGTGGATACGCGGATGCAGCGTGCCGGCGGCGAGCATGTCGATAAGCGCGCGCATGCCGGCGCGCCTCTCCTCGACGAGATGATCCCAGGTGTGGATCGTGAACTGCCGGATGGCCGGCGAGTTCTTGCTCGTGCGTAACGTCGGCTGCAAATCGAGTTGCGCTTTGCCGCCAAGTCCGCCGTAAACGACGAGCGTTCCGCAGGGCGCCAACAGCGCAATATTACCGGGGATGCTAGGTCCGCCCACTGGATCGATAATGACGTCGACGCCGCGGCCGCCCGTGATCTCGGTGACGCGCTGGCCGATATTCTCGCTCTTGCGGTTGATGACGTGGACCGCACCAAGTTCGCGGGCGAAGCGTGCTTTCTCTTCGCTGCTGACCACGCCGATGACAACAAGGCCGGCGGCTTTTGCCAGATCGATGAGCGCATTGCCCATGCCGCCGGCAGCGGCGTGAATGAGAACGTGTTCACCGTGTCGCGGCCGCACCGCGTCATTGAAGACGTGATAGGCGACCTGATAGTTGGCGAGCGTCGCCGCTGCATCGAAATCAACGTTGTCGGGCAGCACGAACGTCGCTTCGATCGGCGCCGAGATGTACTCGGCATAATGTCCGCCGCGATGCGGTCGCTCGCGCGCCGTGGTGTAGACGCGCTGCCCGACTTTTCGAGCGCCTACACCCGCTCCGACTTTTTCAATCGTACCAGCAAGCTCGGTGCCCGGAATCGCCGGCAGTGGCGGCATCCATGAATAGGTGCCGGCCCGAATATTGACGTCCGGAATGCCGACGCCGATGGCACGCGCGCGGATCAGCACTTCACCCGCCTTCGGCTCCGGGATCGGCACGTCGAGGCATTGCATCACGCTGGGCGGACCCGGTTCGCGGAATTGGATGATTTTCATCGTGTGGCCGTCCTCCGCGCGCCCCGATCTTATGTTTGCTATTTTTACCAGCTACGCGATAGTCAATCCCCCGAGCCGCGTCACGACTGCGTTAGTTCATGACGGTTACAATGGTTCTGATTGGAAGCCCTTTGCGCACCAGGGCGATGCCAGCGCGCCCGGCCAGATCCACCCACAAAGCCGGCGGACTAGAAAAAGCCCAAATCTCGTCCCCCGGCTGCATGGCGCGTTTGAATTCTTCCCACTGCGGATGCCGAAGGCCAAACGGCTTCGCGGCATCCGGAAAGCGCGCGATCCGGTCGTCCGTTATTCCGGGGTATTCCGCCTCAGCCTCCGCAACGGTCATTTCCTTTTGCAACCAGGCCAAGGGAATCAT
>DATJTL010000189.1:0-11623 GCA_035503415.1 Xanthobacteraceae bacterium | reverse complement strand
GGATGATTGTGCACGAGGATGATCGCAGTCGCCGACAGTTCGAGCGCGCGCTTGACCACTTCGCGCGGATAGACCGGCGTGTGATCGACGGTGCCAACCTGCTGCAATTCGTCGGCGATGAGCTGGTTGCGCTTGTCGAGGAACAGCACGCGGAACTGCTCGCGGTCGGCGAACGCCTGCGCGGTGCGGCAATAATCGAGCACGGCCGACCATGACGACAGCACCGGTCGCTTCTTGACCTGTCCGCGCAGGAGCCGGCTCGCTGCCGCCTGCACGATCTTCAGCTCCGTGATGCTCGCTTCGCCGACGCCGTCGACCTCGGCGAGCCGTTTCTCCGGCGCCGAAATGACCTCGGCAAACGAGCCGAATTTTTCCAACAGCGCCTTGGCAATCGGCTTCATGTCCCCCCGCGGCTGCGCGCGGAACAACAGAAGCTCCAGAAGCTCGTAATCGGACAGCGCATCGGTGCCGGCCTCGCGGAAGCGGTCACGCAGGCGTTCGCGATGGCCGTAATAATGCGGTGGAGCCTCGGCGAGGCCTTCTTCGCGCTCGCGCTTTTTTTCCACCATGGACTTCGAACATGCCCTGCCCGCGCCGCGCCGGCCAGGCGACAGCGGCCCACTCGCAAGGATGCCCGGATTGCCGGATTTTGCAATCTCTCCGTGCGCAACCGTTACGCGTGGAAAAGCCGCACCGCTAGTAACGCGACTGGCGGCTCAGGCCGCATATGGCGGCTTATCGAGTCCCTTGGGCGACAGCGTGAAGATCTCCACGCCGGTCGCGGTGACGCCGACGGAGTGCTCGAATTGCGCCGACAGCGAGCGATCGCGGGTAACCGCGGTCCAGCCGTCGGACAGCACCTTCACGTGCGGGCGGCCGAGATTGATCATCGGCTCGACGGTGAAGAACATGCCGGGCTTGAGCACGATGCCCTCTCCGGGCCGGCCAACATGCACGATATTGGGCTCGTCGTGGAACAGCCGGCCGACGCCGTGGCCGCAGAAATCACGCACCACGCTCATGTGCTGCGCCTCGACATAGGACTGGATCGCGTAACCGATATCGCCGGTCGTGGCACCCGGCTTGATAGCGGCAATGCCGAGCATCATGCCCTCGTAGGTGACCTCGATCAGCCGCTCGGCGCGGCGGGGAATTTCCCCGACCGTGTACATGCGGCTCGAATCGCCGTGCCAATGGTCGAGAATGAGCGTCACGTCGACATTGAGGATATCGCCGTCGCGCAGCGGCTTTTCCGAGGGAATGCCGTGGCAGACCACGTGGTTGACCGACGTGCAGGTGGCCTTGCGGTAGCCGCGATACATCAGCGTCGCCGGCAGCGCGCCATGGTCCATGCCGAACTCGTAAGCCAGCCGGTCGATCCGCTCAGTGGTGACGCCGGGCCGGATCACGCCGACCAGCATGTCGAGGCATTCGGCCGCCAGCCGTCCGGCCCTGCGCATGCCTTCAAAGGCCGCAGGACCGTGGATCTTGATCTGCCCGGTTTTGCGCAGCGGCGCCGAGGCCGCTTCGACGTAAGTCATGGTTCCAGAAATTCAGCCGCCGGAAGAGCGGCTGCACGCCGCCTGATGCACTGGAATGTAAGCATGCGCGCGCCCAACGCAAGCAAAAGGGACCGCTGCGTCATCGCAACCACTCGTCCCCCGCGAGGACTTAGCCGTCCACGATCGGGACCGGCGTGGCGATCTCGATACCCTCGACGCTCACCCTGCAGCGCCAAGCCAGTACTTCGACCCCCGCGCGGCGTGCGCGGTCGAAGCCTTCTGCGTAGTCGGGGTCGATGTCACGGGCAGGAGTGAAGTGCTCCGCCGAGGGTATTTGGATGACGAAGAGCAGCACGGCGCGCGCGCCTTGCTGGGCCATAGCGGCGAGATCGTCGAGATGCTTGGCACCGCGCACGGTGACGCAATCGGGAAATTCCGCAAGCCGTGGCTTGCGCATGAGATGCACGTTCTTGACTTCGAGATAGCAGGCCGGCCGCCTGGCATCCTCGAGCACAAAGTCGGCGCGCGAGTTGGAGCCGTATTTTACCTCGCGACGAATGGTCGGATAGTCGCGCAATTCGGGAATGAGCCCGGCTTGCAACGCTTCGGCAACCAGTTGATTGGGCTGAATCGTGTTGACGCCAACGAGTTCGGGACCGCTGCCGAGGTCGACCTCGATCAATTCCCACGTGTAGCGCAGCGCGCGCAGCGGATTCTGCGAGTCCGACACCCAGACCCGCGAATAGGGCTTGTCGAGACCGGTCATGGCGCCGGGATTGGAGACGTGCACCGTCGTCATCTCGCCGGAATCGAACATGACGTCGGCGAGAAAGCGCTTGTAGCGCCGCGCCAGCATGGCGGGAGTAAGGGGAGTGGCGAACCGCATGGTCGTAACACATAGACTCTATCGAGCCGGCATGAAAAGAGCCTCGCTTCAGGCGGCGAGCTTACCGCCGAGTTCGTCCTCGATGTGCACGCGAATGATCTCGTCGAAGGAGCTCTCGGCGGCGAAGCCGAGCGCCAGTCCGCGGCGCGGATCGAAGCGGCGCGGCCAGCCGGCGACAATGCGCGCGACCAGCGGGTCGGGCACGCGGCGGATGCGGGCAGCCACTTTGTCGCCGGCGATGCGGCGGAGCGCGGCGATCTGGTCGCCGACGGTGCAGCAGACGCCGGGCATGGTCAGGTTGACGCGCGGGCCGAGCGTCTCGCTCTTCAACTCCGCGGCATGCACGAGGAAGCCGACGGCCGAGCGCGGGCTTGCGTGCCAGTGGGTGACACTCTCGTCGACCGGCAGCACCGCCTCCTGGCCGGCCAGCGGTTCGCGGATGATCGAGGAGAAAAATCCGGAGGCCGCCTTGTTCGGCCGGCCCGGCCGCACCGATATGGTCGGCAACCTGATGCCGACGCCGTCGACAAAGCCGCGGCGCGTGTAGTCGGCGAGCAGCAATTCGACGACGGCCTTCTGTGTTCCGTAGGAGGTCAGCGGCGTTAGGTGAAAATCGTCCGCGATCGTTTCCGGGAACGGCGCGCCGAACACCGCGATCGAAGAGGTGAAAACGAGCCGCGGGCGGTAGCCGCCGCCGGTCTTGCGGATGGCCTCGAGCAGCGCACGCGAACCGTCGAGATTGACGCGAGTGCCCTTCTCGAAATCGAGCTCGGCCTCCCCGGAGACGATTGCGGCGAGATGAAAGACGACATCGGGCTTTCCGCCAACCGCGCGTGCTGCCGTCGCCGGATCGCCGATATCGGCCGCGAAGGCATCGACACTCGCGGCAAATTTCTCGGGCTTCTCCGGCGCGATCACGTCGGTGAGCGTGAGCTTCTCGATGGCGCGGCCGTTAAGCTCGCCGGCGGCGACCAGGCGCGCGATGAGCTTGCGCCCGATCATGCCGGCGGCGCCGGTGATGAGAATGTGCATGGCTATCGGCCGCTCACGCTGTCGTGGTCCGCGAAGGCGGACCACCCAGTAGACATCCCCATCGCCGCTCCCCCACCGATTACTGGATCATCCGCATGCGCGGATGATGACATCGCTCTATAGCGCCATTCCGCCATCGACGAGATGCGCCTGGCCGGTAATGTAACTTGCCTCGTCGCTGACGAGGAAGAGCACAAGCGCGGCGACTTCCGCCGCCGTGCCCAGCCGGCCCATCGGCTGGCGAGCGATGAAATCCTGCTGCACGGCCTCGAACGAGCGGCCGCTCTGCTTCGACAGCGTAGTGATGCGCTCGTCGAGCGAGGGCGATTCGATCGTGCCCGGACATACGGCGTTGCAGCGGATGCCCTGCTTGATGAAATCGGCGGCGACAGCCTTGGTCAGGCCGATCACGGCGGCCTTGGTAGCGCCGTAGGCGTAGCGGCTGGGCACGCCCCGGATCGACGACACCGCCGAGGAAATGTTGACGATCGAACCCGATTTTTTCTCCAGCATGCCCGGCAGGAAGGTCCTGATCATGCGGTGCATCGATTTGACGTTGAGATCGAAGGAAAAATCCCAATCGTTGTCGCTGCATTCGAGTATGGACCCCTGGTGCACGTAGCCGGCACAATTGACCAGAACGTCAGGCGCGCCGAATTCGCGGCCGATGTCGCTGGCAAGCGCCTCGATGTCGGCGAGCGAACGCACGTCGAGCTTGCGGCAGACCTTGGCCTTGAGCCCCGCAAGCTTGTCCTCTGCGAGGTCGGTCGCAATGACCACGCCGCCCTGCGCAATGAAGGACTCCGCGATGGCCCGGCCGATGCCCTGCCCTGCCGCCGTTACCAGGGCGATCTTGCCCCGCAGCCTATTGCTCATTTTTTCCTTCCGCTTCCTCCCTCACACCTTCTGCCCGTTCAATTCAGCCAAACTGAGTTTCTGTCGGCCCTCGCCGTCGAAATTCTGCGGATCGAGCCAACGCTCGAAGTTGCGCCTGCGCTCCGGCCACTCGCTGTCGAGCATCGAGAACCAGGCGGTGTCGCGGTTGCGGCCGTCCTTGTTGATCATGTACTGACGGAAAGTGCCTTCATAGACGAAGCCATAGCGCAATGCCGCGCGCTGCGACGCCGCGTTGAGCGCATCGCATTTCCATTCGTGGCGGCGATAGCCTAGCGTCTCGAACACATACTTCGCGAGCAGATACTGCGCTTCGGTGCCGAGCGGCGTACGCTGCAGCGCCGGCGAATAGAGCACGTGACCGACCTCGATAACCCGCATATCCGGCACGATCCGCAACAGCGTGAAATAACCTATGGCGCGCCCGGCGGTGTCGACGATCGCATAGGCGTAAGGATCGGCTGACGCGGCGCGCTTCTCAATGAATGCGGAAAATGCGTTGAAGCCGTCGAACGGCCCGTCGGTCGAAATATAGGTCCAGAGCTGGTCGTGCCCGGCAAACACGCTCCACAGCTCGGCGGCGTGGTCTGGCTTCAGCTTTTCGAGATGGCCATAGCGACCCTTCAGCGTCACCAGTCCCGGCCGCTCGGCCGGCGTCGTCCGCTTGACGCGCAAGCCGATCGGCTGGCCGGTCTGCGGGTGCGGCTCCGATTCGGTCATGGCGCAAGCTTGCTCCGATCCTCGGCGAAGAATTTGTTCAGCTCCTGATTTGTGATCACTCCGCCGAAGGCGTCGAACTTGCCCTCCTTCGCGATCTCCGTCGCCGCGCGAATGAAGGCGTGCATGGCAACGCGCGCGAGCGAGCCGCCGACGCTGATGCGGCGCACGCCCATCGCCGCAAGGTCGCCAACCGTGAAGCCAAAGGCTCCGCTATTGAGGAAATTCACCGGCTTGGGCGCCACCGCCTTGACCACAGCCTCAATCTGCTCGCGCGTCCTGATGCCCGGCGCATAGAGGCAATCGGCGCCAGCCGCCGCGTAGGCCTTGAGCCGGCGGATTACGTCATCGAGATCGTTCACTCCGCGCACGAAATTTTCCGCCCGCGCCGTGAACACGACGTCGCCTCCGGCGCGATCGATCGCCGCGCGCGCCGCCTTCACGCGCGCCAGCGCCGTCTCAAGATCATAGAGCGGCATCCTGCCGTTGTTGGGCGAATCCTCGATCGACAGCCCGGCAACGCCGGTCGCGATACAAAGTTCGACGCTCTTGCCCACGCCGTCGGGACTGTCGGCCAATCCATCCTCGAAATCGGCATTCAACGGCACGTCGGTTGCTGCTGCGAGCTCGGCGAAATGAGCGAGCACCTGCTCGCGGCTCTGCCCGCCGTCGGGATAGCCTTGCGAATGGGCATGGCCGGAGCTGGTGGTCGCCAGCGCCGGAAAGCCGAGCCCTTGCAGATAACGCGCGCTGCCGACGTTCCACGGATTGGGAATGACGAAGCAGCCTTGCTCGTGCAGTTTGCGAAATCTTTTCCGCTTTTCCGCGGTCGATGGACGCGATTTGCTCATGGAAACACCCGGCATTTGCGCAGCACGGCAACCTGCCACAAATGGAGAAGCAGCGACAGGCCCGGCGGATGGTGGCCTCAATGATTGTCGCGCGGCACGAATGTCTGCGCCACACGCTGATACTTGACCGCAGGCTCGAGCACCATGCCCTCGCCGAGCTGATCGACCATGGCGCGCTGGATTTCCTGCCACGGCGTCTGGCTGGGCGGATAGTGATAGCCGCCGTTTTTCTTCAGCGCCGCCACCCGCTCGGCGAGCTCCGCCTGCGAGATCAGAATGTCGGCGGTTCCTTTGTTGAGATCGATGCGCACGCGGTCGCCGGTTTTCAGAAGCGCCAACCCGCCGCCCGCCGCCGCCTCCGGCGAGGCGTTGAGGATCGAAGGCGAGCCCGACGTTCCCGACTGGCGTCCGTCGCCGATGCAGGCGAGCGACGTGACGCCCCTTTTGATCAGCGCCGCCGGCGGCTGCATGTTCACCACCTCGGCCGATCCCGGATAGCCGATCGGGCCCGCGCCACGCATGAACAGGATCGAATGCTCGTCGATTCCGATCGTGGGATCGTCGATGCGATGGTGATAATCCTCCGGACCGTCGAACACGACCGCGCGTCCCTCGAAGGCGTTCGGATCCTTTTCGTTGCAGAGATAACGCCGGCGGAACTCCTCGGAAATCACGCTCGTCTTCATGATCGCCGAATCGAACAGATTGCCTCGCAGCACCTTGAAACCGGCGTGCGGCTTCATCGGCTTGTCGTAAGGCCAGATGACTTTGGGATTCGTGGTCTTCGCACGCGCGACGTTTTCCGCGTAGGTCTTGCCGTTGACGGTGAGCGCGTCGCCGTGCAGCCGTCCGGCTTTCTGCAATTCGTGCATCACCGCCGGCAGGCCGCCTGCCCGATAATATTCCTCGCCGAGATACTCGCCGGCCGGCTGCATATTGACCAGAAGCGGCACGTCGTAACCGATCTCCCAATCCTCGATCGCAAGCGCAACGCCGATATGGCGGGCGATGGCGTTGAGATGGATCGGCGCGTTGGTCGAGCCGCCGATCGCCGAGCAGGCGACGATGGCGTTTTCGAACGCGGCGCGGGTCAGAATATCCGAGGGTTTCAAATCCTCGCGCACGATCTCCACGGCGCGCACGCCGGTCTCATAGGCGATCCGGGCGCGCTCGCGGTATGGCGCTGGGATCGCGGCGCAGCCGGGCAGCGACATGCCGAGCGCCTCGGCCATCGCGTTCATGGTCGACGCCGTGCCCATCGTGTTGCAATGGCCGACCGAGGGCGCCGACGAAGCGGCGATATCTATGAATTCATTGTAGTCGATCTTGCCGGCCGCCACGTCCTGGCGCGCCTGCCAAAGAACCGTGCCGGAGCCGGCAAGCTTGCCGTTATGATACCCGTCCAGCATCGGTCCGCCGGACAGCACGATGGCCGGCGTGTTGACCGTCGCCGCCGCCATCAGACAGGCCGGCGTGGTCTTGTCGCAGCCGGTCATCAACACGACGCCGTCGAGCGGATAGCCGTAGAGCACTTCGACCAGACCCAGATAAGCGAGATTGCGGTCGAGCGCCGCCGTCGGCCGTTTGCCGGTTTCCTGTATGGGATGCACCGGAAATTCCATGGCTATGCCGCCGGCCGAGCGGATGCCTTCACGCACTCGCTCCGCAAGCTGGAGATGATGACGGTTGCAGGGACTCAAGTCGGAGCCCGTCTGCGCAATACCGATGATTGGTTTGCCGGAGGTCAGTTCAGCGCGGGTGAGGCCGTAATTGAGGTAGCGCTCCAGATAGAGCGCGGTCATGCCGGGATTGTCCGGATTGTCGAACCACAATTGCGAGCGCAGCCGCCGCGGTGCGCCGCTGGGACCATCGGATTTTGTCATCTCTATCTTCCCGTCGTCATGCTTGCAGTGGAAGTCTGCACCGCGTTGCCCGCAATGGATAGATATGGCGATTTAACTCCACGCGACACGTCGGGAGTGCGGCGGAGGGGCGCGGGAATGGTCAACCGGCCGCGACGACAGATCGTTCCAACCCACAACCGCGTCGGGAATGGGATTTTCTTTTATTGCGTTGCACAATTTGAGCATAAATGACAAAATAAAAATTCCATTAATCCATTGTATTCAATAACGTTTTATTGAATTAGCGGCGGCCTTTCCGTCTCTTGTGCAGCGCCAAATCGTGGATAGTTTCCGAACCAGGGGCTGCCGAAATAGAGAAGGATGCAATTATTATGAAGTCGCTCAACACCAAGCTCGTCTTGTCCGCCGTAGGCATCGCGATGCTCGCCACGCCGGCTTTCGCACAAGAGTCGTACCGCCAGGCGCCCCCGTCGATGTACAACTATCAGGCTCCCGCGTATCAGGGCCGCGGGTATCAAGCTTACGCGTATCTGGCTCCCGAGGCCGCTCCGGCTCCCAGCTATCCGAATCCGGTCGCCCGCAGCGGCAGCGAAGAGTCGGTTGAATCCGGCGCGGCGTTCAATACCGGGTACTAAGCCGCTCCGTCCTGCAGTATTGCGATGCATTGCAACGTGTACTGGAGCCCCGGAGCCGGTCCGGGGCTCACTTTCCGCCGGCGTTTGCATTTCACGGGCGATTGAGTTGAATTGGTCCCCGTGGATAAAAAGCCGGGGAACGCCATGCTGAAAACCGTCGCCGCCTTCGATCGTATTGGCGAGGAAAACGCTTTTGCCGTTCTGGCGCGCGCCACCCAGCTCTCCGCAGCCGGCCGCGACATCGTCAATCTCGGCATCGGCCAGCCCGATTTCCGCACACCGGATTTCATCGTCGAAGCCGCAGTAAAGGCGTTGCGCGACGGACATCACGGCTACACGCCGGCCGTCGGCATTCTGCCATTGCGCGAGGCAGTGGCCGCCGATCTGCAGACGCGGTTCAAGGTGAGCGTGTCGCCGGATGAAATCATGATCATGCCGGGCGGCAAGCCGACCATGTACATGTCGATCCTGATGTTCGGCGAGCCGGGCGCCGACATTCTTTATCCCGATCCAGGTTTTCCGATCTATCGCTCGATGATCGAATATACCGGCGCGCGCCCCATTCCGGTGCCGATCCGCGAGGAGAACGGCTTCGCTTTCTCGGCTGAAGAGACTCTCAAACTGATCACGCCGCAGACGCGGCTCCTGATCCTCAACTCGCCCGCCAATCCGACCGGCGGCGTGACGCCAAAGGCGGAAGTCGACAAGCTCGTCGCCGGACTGGAAAAGTTTCCCGATGTCACGGTGATGTCGGACGAGATCTACGACCACATGGTCTACGACGGCGAGACGCATGTGTGCCTGCTCTCCTATCCGTCGATCCGCGACCGCCTCATTCTGCTCAATGGCTGGTCGAAGACCTACGCGATGACGGGCTGGCGGCTCGGTTACGCGATCTGGCCGGGCAAGCTTTACGACTACGCGCGCAAGCTCGCGGTGAACCTCTATTCCTGCGTCAACGCCGCCACCCAATATGCCGGGCTTGCCGCACTCACCGGCCCGCAGGACGAATGCGTCAGAATGGTCGCCGAGTTCGACAAGCGGCGCGAAATCGTCGTCGCCGGCTTGAACAAACTGCCCGGCATTTCCTGCGCTACGCCCAAGGGCGCGTTCTATGCATTTCCCAACGTCAAGCGCACCGGCTGGAAGGCGAAGCCGCTTGCCAACGCGCTCCTTGACGACGCCGGAGTGGCGCTGATCGGCGGTCCCGACTTCGGCATTTTGGGCGAAGGCTATCTGCGCCTGTCGTACGCCAATTCGACGGAGAATATTTTGAAAGCGCTCGACCGCATGGGCAATTTTTTGGCAAGCCGCAAGGCGGCCTGAGCAATGCCGGCGGACCTCTCCGAAGAACAGCGCCTGATGCGGCAAAGCTGCCGCGACTATGTCGACAAGACCGTCATTCCGTTCATTCGCGGCGATTGGCGGCGCGAATGGGTGATGACGCCCGAAGACCGGCTGCCGCCTGAGATTTTACAGGGCGCAGAGGAGGTCGGCATCCGCGCGCTCGGCGTGCCCGAAGAGTTCGGCGGCATCGAGCTTGACCGGGCGAGCGAGGTGCGGACTTTCGCGCTCATCGCCGAGGAAATCGCCCGCGGCGATTCCGGCCTTGCCGACAAGCTCGTGCAGAACTGGAAAGTCTCGGTGCTGCTCCGCAATCTGGCGCCGCGGCATCTGCAGGAGCGATGCTTCAAGCGGCTCCTCGAGGATCCGCAATTCCTGCTCGCGCACTGCCTCACCGAGCCGCGCGGCGCCTCGGACCGCTGGCTGCCCTACAACGTGCCGGAAGCTGCGATGAATACTCGCGCGGTGAAGAAGAACGGCGAGTGGGTGATCAACGGCCGAAAGCAGTTCATCTCCAACGGCTACGATGCCGGCCTGTTCGTGGTCTACGCCAACACCAATCCGGCCGTCGGCATGCTGCAGGGCACGTCGAGCTTCCTGGTGCCGCGCGGCACGCCCGGGCTGACGATCGCACGCTGCAACGAGACCATCGGCTGCCGGTTCATGAACAACGGCGAACTGGTGTTCGAGGACATGCACGTGCCGGCCGATCATCTGCTCGCCGAAGGCGACGCGCTCGGCAAGGCCGCGGTCTATTTCCGGCCGGGCAAGATCATCCAGGCGGCAAAAAACCTCGGCGTCGGCGTGCGCGCCTTCGAGGTGACGTCCGACTACGTGCAGAACTACGTGCAGGGCGGCCGCATCCTGATCAAGCACCAGGCGGTAGCGCTGCGGCTAGCCGACATGGCGACGAGGATTGAAGCCGTGCGCGCGCTTCTCGCGCGTGCATCGAAAGCCGTCGACGACAACGCGCCCGACGCCGATACGCTGTGCAACATGGCCAAGGTGTTCGCGTCGGAGGAAATCCTCAAAGTGGCGCAGCACGCACTGGAGCTGCACGGCGGCAACGGCGCCATGCTCGACTTCGGCGTGGAAAAGCTGTTCCGCGACGCGGCGATTTTTCTGCACATGGACGCGACCGTCGATATTTCGCGGCTCAAGATCGTCAAATCAATGTTCCCGCACACCGCCGGCAAATATGCCGGACCGGAGAATTGATCGTCATTTCGGCGATCATGCGGCCAAGGCGTCTGGATTGATTTCGTTGTTGGCCAAGATCGTCAGCGACACATCCGTCTGTTTTTCTTCTTCGAGATGGCTGGCGCTCGACGCTGGCGAGCTCCTGAAGCTCGGCCATGTACATATCCTCTAAGGTCTTGATTTCCATGGCTATGGTCCTTTGCAATCGTCTTTGGCAATTGTCCTTGGCAACTGTTCTTGGCGTTCCGGTCAAACCTTCCAGTCAGTAACCAGTCAGTAAAAAAGTAACGCTTCGCGCCGGGGTACTTGCGATCGCAGCGCTCCTGCCGGCCATTAAAAGCATATAGCTGCGGAAAGTTCCGAACCGGCTCTTGATCCAAGCCGTCTTCAGGCGCGGAAACCTTCGGTGAGCGACAGACGTTTCTACAATATCTGTCCAAGAAGCACGAAAGGCCGTTCGCCAAGGCGATGACGATGCCTCTGCATGTCACCTGGGTGGATCTCGCTGTACGCATCCTGTGCACGCTGATCGCCGGTGCGGTCATCGGGTACGATCGCCGTGAAAGCGGCAAAGCCGCCGGACTGCGCACCACGATGCTGGTGTGCCTCGCAGCCTCGGTGGCGATGTTGCAGATGAACTACCTGCTGCCGCTTGCCGGAAGGCAGGACAATTCCTTCGTCATGAACGATCTGATGC
>DATJTL010000188.1:0-31736 GCA_035503415.1 Xanthobacteraceae bacterium | reverse complement strand
TTATGTCGCAGAGCCGCCGCCATAGCGCCACATTAGGCCCCTGACGAGCCCATACGTTCCCGTGCTGCTTGCACTTTCGTCGGAGCTACCCGTACGAACGACTGCGCTTTCCGCCGCGCGAATTGTCCACTAACATCGTACCCGGCCATCCCAGGAGGAAACCGCTTCGCAGGCGGAAACGCGCGCCGGAGCCAGCAACCGGCGCCTTTCGCCGCTAAGATCAAGAGCATGGACACAAGCCTCCTGCATTCCGTGGGTGTCGGCTTCCACACCTATCTGCACGACTTTACCGACGGGGCCGCACTGGCGCTGCACTCGGCGCACACCGCGCTGTTCATCGTCCTCGATCCCGTGCGCATGCTCTATCTGTTCGCCGGCGTCTGCATGGGGCTTGCGCTCGGCATCCTGCCGGGCATTGGCGGCATCGCCGGCACGGCGCTCCTTCTGCCGTTCACCTACGACCTCGATCCGCCGACGGCATTCGCGTTGCTGCTCGGGCTGGGCGCCACCACGACCACGGCCGACCCGATCGCCGCGATCCTGTTCGGCGCGCCCGGCCACGCCGCCTCGGCGGCAACCACGCTCGACGGCTATCCGATGACACGGCGCGGCGAAGCCGGCCGCGCGCTCGGCGCCTCCTACATGGCGGCCTTGATCGGCGGACTGTTCGGCGCGGCGCTGATGGCGGTTGCGCTGCCGGTGATGCGCCCGATCATTCTCTATATAGGCTCGCCCGAACTCCTCGCGATCGCCGTGTTCGGCATTTCCATGGTGGCGGTTCTGTCGGGCAACGCGCCGTTGCGCGGGCTCACCTTCGCCTGTTTCGGCTTGATGCTGCGCATGATCGGCACCGACCCGCAGTCGGGCACGCTGCGCTGGACCATGGGCACGCTCTATCTTTGGGATGGCCTGCCGCTGGTGCCGCTCACACTCGGCATTTTCGCCCTGCCCGAACTGTGCGACCTCGCCATCGGCCGCATGGCCATCGTGCAGCAGGGCCAAACGCTCGACACCAAGACCGGCATGCTGCTCGGCATCAAGGATTGCATCGAACACTGGTTTCTGATCCTGCGCTGCTCGTGGCTGGGCTCGGCGATGGGGGCAATACCCGGCATCGGCGCCTCGGTGATCGACTGGATCTCCTACGGCCACGCGCTGCGCACGGAGAAGGGCGCGGCGCAAACCTTCGGCACCGGCGACGTGCGCGGCGTTATCGCCGCTGAAAGCGCCACCAACGCGCGCGAGGGCGGCGCGCTCGTTCCTACCGTCGCCTTCGGCGTGCCGGCGAGCGCCGGCATGGCGATCCTGCTCGGCGCCTTCCTCATCCACGGTCTGGTGCCCGGGCCGGACATGCTCACCAAACACCTCGACCTGACCTATTCGATGGTGTGGAGCATCGCCATCGCCAATATCCTGGGTTCCGGGCTGTGCTTTGCGTTCAGCGGGCAGCTCGCCAAAATCGCCAAGCTGCGCTTCACGCTGTTCATGCCCGCCGTGCTCAGCCTCATCTATATCGGGGCATTCGAGGCGACGCGGAGCTGGGGCGATCTGTTTTCGCTGCTGTTCTTCGGCGTGCTCGGCTGGGCGATGAAGCACTTCCGCTGGCCGCGTCCACCGTTCGTGCTCGGCTTCATTCTGGGTGAGCCGATCGAGCGCTATCTGTTCATCTCCATCGAGCGCTACGGCGTCAACTGGATGATCAAGCCGTTCGTCCTTATCATGTTCGGACTGGCGGCGGTGTCACTGCTCGGCCCGCTTGTTGGCGATATCCGCAACCAGGGCGGCCTGAGGAAGATGGTGGCGCACTGGGGACGGCCGCAGTTCTCGACCGACAATCTGTTCCCTGCAGCGCTCCTGATCTTGTTCGTCGTGATGCTGTCGCAGTCCTTCGACTGGGCGTTCGCGGCGCGCATCGTGCCGACCATCGTCGGCATTGGCGCCCTTCTGTTCTGCTCGCTCAGCCTCATCAACGATGTGTTCGGCCAGCACAAGCTCGGCACCGCCGCCGCGGCGGACGCAGGCGGCGGCAAGCCGCAGAAGATCCACATGGACATCGTGTCGAAGACGTCGCACCTGCCCGGCGTCGTCGTGCTGATCCGCGGTTTTGCGTTCTTCTCCTGGATGGTGAGCTTCATGGCGGTGATGGCGGTTATCGGGCTCATTCCGACCGTGCCGATCTTCATCGTCCTGTTCATGCGCACCGAAGCGAACGAATGGATGGCCCGCTCTCTTGCCACCTGCTTCACATTCGTGGTCCGGTCGTGCGGACTGGGATCGACCGCACAGCGGCTCAACGAGCAGTCCATCGCGCCCTATATCCGCGCCCAGGACCGCAAGCGGGCCATGGTGCCCGAACCGTGGAAGATCGTCATTCCGATGGCGACGGCAGTGGTGCTCTTGATCTACGTGGTGTTCGATCAATTGCTGGCGATCCCGTGGCCGCCAACGCTGCTGGGCACGTTGTTCCCGGTGTTGAAAGCGATCCCAAGCGTGTGAGCGCGGCGGCTGGCCGCACGGTGCCAGCATCGCTCGCGGGCCTGACGGCATTAAGTTGGGAGTGCATTGACCCGAACAACGGCGATGAAACCGATAGACGCCAGAACCGAAGTCACAGCGGCCGCGCCTTTGCCGCAAGACCATTTGCCCCAAGACCCTTTGCCGCAAGAGCCTTTGCCGCAAAAGCCTTTGCCGCAAGACCCTTCCCGGCAAGACATTTTGGCGACGGCCCCAGCCGGCGACGGCCAAATGGTCGGCCGTCTGCTTCTTTTCTTCGGCGTCGTTTATGTCGTCGAAGGGCTCGGCCAGATCGGCGGACTGATCTCCCAGCCGCTCAGCTATTATCTGAAAGAAGTACACGGCTTTACGGCCCTGCAGGTCACCGCCTTCATCACCGTCTTCAACGTGCCGTGGGTGATCAAGCCGCTCTACGGGCTTGTCTCCGATTTCCTGCCGCTGTTCGGCTATCGCCGTAAGAGTTACCTGCTGCTCGCCAACGTGGCGGCGATCGGCGGCTATTTCTGGGCGACGCAGATCGCCGCTCCGAGCCTGCTCCTGTTCGCGCTGATGCTCACCGCCTACGCGATGGCGATTTCAAGCACGCTGTGCGGCGCCGTGCTGGTTGAGAACGGACAGAAACTCAAGGAGAGCGGGACCTTCGTCAATCAGCAATGGCTGTGGTTCAACGTCGCCGCCATGGCCGCGGCGATCGCCGGCGGACAGCTCGTGCAGCACCTGCCGCCGTCCTCGGCCCTGCATGTGGCAGCCGGCATGGTCGCGGTCGCCCCGCTCGCCGTCATTCTCGGCACGCTCACGCTCATTCCCGAACAGAGAGTCTCGATCAACGTCAAGGGTATGCGCCGTACGTTCGCCGGGCTCTTGGCCTCGTTCAAACGCCGCGAATTGTGGGTCATCGGCGTCTTCATCTTTCTCTACTATTTCAGTCCGGGCTTCGGCACGCCGCTCTATTATCACATGACCGACAGCCTGAAATTCTCGCAAGGCTATATCGGCATTCTCGGATCGATCGCGTCCGCCGGCTGGGTGGTCGGGGCGCTGCTCTACCGCCGCTTCTTCGGCGGGCTGAGCCTGCGCAGCCTGCTCAATCTGAGCATCGCGTTCGGCACCGTGACCACGGCCGCGTATCTGCTGCTGGGAAGCGAAACGTCCGCCGCCATCCTTAATTTCTGCAGCGGCTTTTCGGCCATGCTCGCCACCGTGGCGACGCTCACGCTCGCGGCCGATTATTGCCCGCGGCGCGCCGAGGGCTTCGCCTTCGCCATACTGATGTCGATCATCAACCTTGCCACTGCGAGCGCCGATAATGTCGGCTCATTCCTCTTTACTCACGTATTTCACAGCAATCTGGCGCCGCTCGTCGTCGTATCGGCGGCGTTTACCGCGTTTGCTTTCGTGCTGGTGCCGCTGCTGCGGCTTGGCGACAAGCGGCAGGGCGAGCCGGCGGGGGACGGCGGCGCAATGGAACCGGAACACGGCCTAATGCGTTAGCTGTTCCGTCATCTGGAGTGCCGGATCATGGGCAGGATCGGCGCTGTTGTCATCATGGGTGCGCTTGCAGCGGTCGCTTTGCCGCCAGCGCCAAGTTTGGCATTTGGGCTGCGCATCGGCCCATTCCACCTCGGCTTACCGTTCGTTGGATTTCGACACCACGCCGCGCACGCACGCCGTGTCGCGCTGGACCGTCCGCGCACGAGCAGCGGCGGCGCGCTGACGCCGGACGTCGAGCCGGGCTTGTTTTATCCGGCTGCCGCTTTGCCTGGAATTTACGATGAGGTTTTCTGGCCCGGCCGGGCGCCGCAATGGGCGTTCAGCTATGATGCCATTTTTACCGACGCGTTTGCCAAGCCGGACAACGACGCGCAGGGGCACTCCTGTTCGGCGCCTGTCCGCACGGAGGAGATTGTCGGCCGCCTCAGCGAGGAGATCAGGCCGCGCCCGGATCAACAGTCTCTCGTCCAACAACTCGGCCGCGCGCTTGGCATGACCTCCGCCTACATGGCCAAGGCCTGTCCGCAAAGCATCCCGCCTTCGCCGGTGGCGCGCCTCGAGTTGATGCAGTCGCAGCTGCAGGCGCTCACCATGGCAATCGACCTTGTCCGTCCGCCGCTGCAGCAATTGGAGCAGTCGCTCGACGCCGAGCAAAAAACGCGGTTTGCCGCCATGCCGGAGCATGCAGACGCCACCGCGGCTTGTGGCACAGCGCCGGCAGCGACGGATTGGTCGATAGATGCCATCAACCAGTCGGTGCAGCCGGATCAGAACGAGCGCGACGCACTCGCCGATCTCAAAGGCGCATTCGTCAGCACCGCCCTCGATCTACACGTCCATTGCCCCAGTCCGCTGCCTCCTGGTCCGCTGGCGCGGCTCGAAGCAATCGAGGGGCGTCTCGACGCCAGTTGGCGCGCGGCCTTGTCGATGCAGGTAGCGCTCGCCAAATTCGAAGGGGCGCTCAATGCGGAACAGCGCAACCGTTTCGAGACGTTGACGTTGGCACAGGCGCAATAGCGCACGAGCCAAAGCAGACGGCGGGTTTCCTCACTCGCCGCGCAAAGAGAAAAGTTCCACAGCGGAGCAATCAGATGCCGCGCAAAAAGACAGACGAAGAAGACCGGCCGACCGAGGACGAGCTCTCGCGCCGAAAACTTGGGCCGCGCGGCGTGCCGGGCGGCGAAGACACTGCGAGGATGACGCCGCAGTGCGAGAAGAACATGCCGAAATCTGGAAGATTCGACGGTCACACTGCTTGAGGTGCCGGCCGCATCACCTTGCACGGACCTAGCTGCCAAATCAGACCCGCACCTTTTGTCGCGCGTCAAAGCGGCTCGCGCTAGCCGTGAGCCGCCGTTGAGTCAGTTCTTGAGAAACTGGTTCTTCGGCCGCGGCAGACCGAGGTTCTCGCGCAAGGTCGTGCCTTCATATTCGGTGCGGAACAGGCCACGCCGCTGCAGCTCGGGCACGACGCGGTTGCAGAAATCGTCGAGCCCGCCCGGCAGATAGGGAAACATCACGGTGAAGCCGTCGGAGCCTTCGGTTTGGAGCCATTCCTCCATCTCGTCGGCGATGCTCTTCGGCGTGCCGAGCATGGCGAGACCCGAATAGCCGCCAAGGCGCTGCGCGAGCTGCCGCACGGTCAAGTTCTCGCGGCGGCCGAGCGCGATGGCGCGTTCGCGGCCGCTCTTGGACGCATTGCTTTCCGGAATGTCGTCGGGCAGCGGCTTGTCGGGATCGAATTTCGAGGCGTCGTGGCCGATGGCAATCGACAGCGATGCAATCGCGTTGGCGTAATTGACGAGACTGTCGAGCTTGGCGCGCTTGGCCTTCGCCTCTTCCACCGTGTCGCCGACCACGACGAAGCAAGCCGGCAGGATCTTCATGTGCTCGCGCTTTCGCCCGAGCTTCTCCATGCGGCCCTTGACGTCCGCATAGAACTTGCGGCCGACGGCAAGATCGCTCTGCGCGGTGAATACCGCCTCCGCCGTCTCAGCCGCAAGCTGGCGGCCGGAATCCGAGGCGCCGGCCTGCACGATCACCGGCCAGCCCTGCACCGGGCGCGCGATATTGAGCGGCCCGCGCACCTGGAGAAATTCGCCCTTGTGTCCGAGCACGTGCATTTTCGCCGGGTCGAAAAAGACTCCGTCCTCGACGTCGCGCACGAAGGCGTCGTCCGCCCAGCTGTCCCACAGCCCGGTCACGACGTCGTAGAACTCGCGCGCGCGCCGATAGCGCTCGCTGTGCTCCATGTGCTCTTCGAGGCCGAAATTGAGCGCGGCGTCCGGATTGGACGTGGTGACGATGTTCCAGCCGGCGCGGCCGTTGGAGAGCCAGTCGAGCGAAGCGAAGCGGCGGGCGATGTGATAGGGCGCGTCGAAGGTGGTCGAGCCGGTGGCGACGAGCCCGATGCGCTCGGTCGCCTGAGAGAGCGCCGAGAGCAGCGTGAATGGCTCGAACGAGGTTGCGGTGTGGCTGCGCTTGAGCGCGTCCATCGGCATGTTGAGCACGGCCATGTGGTCGGCCATGAAGAAGGCGTCGAATTTCGCCCGCTCAAGTTTCCGGATGGACTCCTTGATGTGGGAGAAATTGAAATTCATGTCCGGCCAGGCGCCCGGATAGCGCCACGCGCCGGTATGAATGCTGGCCGGGCGCATGAACGCGCCGAGATGAAGCTTACGGGAAGAAGGCATGAGGCGATTCCGTTTTCGGTATCTCGAATATCGCTAATATAACGATGCACACCGCTTCTGCGCAGTCATCGAAAGGCGAATGGCAAAAAATTTCCCCCTACCCGGCAAGATCAGGGAGCGCTTGCCCGAGGCCCAGCTCCCTGGCTTGGTCATAGGCCCGGATCGCCAGCGCGACATCCTCCATCGCGACTCAACGAATAACACGGCGGCCGCATCCTGAATGTCCTTCCCGGCGCTTGGTGCGGCAACCTCCATGGTCGGCGCTATGGCGTCAAGGCGGGAGCAGCATTGCAAGCCATGCGCGCACCGGTCTTGCGAATCACTCTTGCAAATCACGCGGCCAGACGCCAGCTTGCGGGGCACGCACGAAGCACATGTGCAACGCGAACTGATAATCTGGAGCGCTTCTAAAATGTCCAGCTCTGTCCCGGCTGCCACTCTCGATGCCGCCGCGCCAACCGCCGACCCGCGCGCGCCACGCCGCGTCCGTCACGAGCCGCGCCGCCGCACACTGACAGTCAAGAGCGTTGAAAAGCTCGCAGCGCAAATGGTGCGCGTCACGCTCACCGGCGATTTTTCCGGCTTCGTCAGTCTCGGCTTCGACGATCACGTCAAGCTGTTCTTCCCCGACGGCACGATAGATGCAGCGGGCGCGCCTGCCATGCTCAGCCGCGATTTTACGCCGCGCCGCTACGACCCGGCCGCCAATACGCTTGCCATCGACTTCGCGCTCCACGACGCCGGCCCGGCGACGCGCTGGGCCGCGCAGGCCAAGCCCGGTGATACGCTCACCATCGGCGGACCGCGCGGCTCCTTCATCATCCCGCTTGCTTACGACTTTCATCTGTTGATTGGCGACGAGACCGCCCTGCCCGCCATCGGCCGCCGGCTCGCCGAACTTCCCACTGGCGCACGCGCAGTCGTGATCGCCGAGGTCGACGGCACGGCTGATGAACTGACATTCGACAGCCAAGCGGACGTGACGGTGACGTGGGTCCACCGCAACGGGGCGGCCGCCGGCGCGAGCGACGCCTTGGCCAAGAAACTCGCAACGATGAAACTCCCTGCTGGCGACTACTACGCCTGGGTCGCCTGCGAGTCGCTGACCGCCAAGGCGCTGCGCCGGCAGCTGATCGCCGATCACGGCGCCAATCCGAAATGGATGCGCGCCGCCGGTTACTGGCGCCGCGGCGCGGTCGCGGTGCACGACGTGATCGAGGAGTGAGCTCCGAACTCGCGGCTCAAGAAAATATCAAGCAAATATTCCGACAAAACCGCGCGAACGCCTTCAGACGCTGCGGAAGAAATTTCCTACCTGCTGTTTGACGTAGGCGGAGGCTGTGCGTGCGTCGGCTTTCATCGCGTCGGGCGCCTGCGCGATCGACCCCTTGAGGCTGGCCATACAGGCCTGCAGATCGACCCCTGGCGTTTGCGGCAAGTTGGCGGCTAGATCGGTGAGCGCCTGCTGATTGCTGTTGAGTGGCTGCACATGGGCTGTGGCCGCTGTCGCCGGAGTCGGCGCATAGGGCAGCGCCCTGATGCGTGACGGGCCCTTGTTGTCCGGACTGGTCAATGTCAGCACGCTTTCCAAATCGGGCGCGGCCGCATCGCGCGCGGTGAGCGGCCCGCCGAGCTGCGGATAACGCTTGCGCAGCGTCGCGATGATCGAGGTGTGGTCGAAGGGAACTGCTCCCGGCGGCCGCAACGTCGTGCCCGCCTGCACGTACGGCGAAACGATCACCGTCGGCACGCGCACGCCGTAGCGATCAAAGGCGAAGACTTGTTTGGGGGTCGGCGGCGCCGGCGGCGCGGCCGCGGGCGGCGGCACGTGATCGTAGCAGCCGCCGTGCTCGTCGTAGGTGATGATCAACAGCGTTTTGGTCCACAGCTTGCTCGCGCGCAAGCAATTATAGACGTCGGCGATGAGCTGTTCGCCGAGCGTGACCACCGAAGGCGGATGCTGGTCATTCTCCGAATGGAACAGGTCGGGATAGTACTGCGGTTCGATGAACGAATAGGTCGGCAGACTGGCGGTTTGGCAGTCGGCTGCGAAGCGACTGTAGGGATGGAAGTGAGAGCACAGCGGCAATAGCCGCAGCAGCGTGTGCGCCTGCGCCATATCGTGGAAGTAGATTGTCCAATCGTGCATGCCCGCCCGCTCGAAGCGATTGTAGATCGTGTCCACGTCGGGCAGGTGAATCGGCTCGTTATCTTGGTGGCCGTCGGCGGTGGCGGCGTGGACGAACCAGCGGTTGGGCCAGGTCTGGCAGGGCGCGGAGGCGAACCAGCGGTCGCACACGGCGAACTTTTTGGCGAGTGTGCTGAGCACCGGCACCTGCTTGGGCGTGTAATAGTGCATGATGTTCTTGCCGACCGGTCCGCCCTTTTGCGTCAGATAATTTTTGACGAACCCGTCCATCGTTGGCGGCGGCGCCGGACTCGGCACGGCCGGCGTGCCGAACAATTGCGTGTTGATGTCGGTCCACAATTCGCCCGGATCGGGATCGGGCACCCGCATCGACGCCTCGTCAGTGCCGGTCCCGCACCACACAGCGATCGGCGCGCCGGCCGGATCGGCATTCTGCTCGGTTCCGGCGAGCCCGTCGAACGTTGGCGATTTCGGGTAGAGCGTACCCAACATACTGTCGAAGGACCGGTTCTCCAGCATCAACACGACGAAATGCTCGATATTGGACAGCGCGCTCATCTGATTTGCCCCCAGGCTACCGAGGCGCCGGGCGCGGCACCTGGCCTTTTGCGCCAGTCGAGACCCACTGGACTTGGCGGGATTGCTGCAACCAAAGCTAGCGCACAGCCGCAGATGCAGCAATTTGCTCCTTGACGCCGCCCCGCCCGCCGCTCAGTCAGGTTTGCACGCAATACGTCCCGTCCCGAAGGAGAGAGGGAACGCAAAGGCCATGCTGCACGCGATCACCTTTCCTTCCGACCGCCTTAAACTCTCCGGCATCGTGCACGTGCCCGACGACCTGCGCCCCGGCGAGCGGCGGCCGGCGATCGTCATGATGCACGGTTTCGGCGCCAACAAGACCGGCGGGCCCGAATGGGCGTGCCAGCAATTCGCGCAGTGGGGCTATGTGGCGCTGCGCTTCGACTTCCGCGGCTGCGGCGACAGTGAGGGTAAGCGCGGGCGCGTCATCCCGGGCGAGGAAGTCGCCGACGCGCAAAGCGCGGTGAGCTACCTGGCGACGCGCGCCGACGTCGATCCGGCGGCGGTCGCGCTCTGCGGCTCGAGCCTTGGCGGCGGCGTTGCCGTGCAGGCCGCCGCAGTCGATCCGCGCATCGCCGCCGTCATCGTCGAGAACGGCGTCGCCAATGGCGAGCGCATGATCCGCTCCATGCACAGCGCGCAATCGTGGAGCAAATTTCGCGCACTCCTCGATGGGGTCGCGCAAGATCCGGCCGGCGCGGCGAACAAGACCATCCATCGCTTCGACATTTTCGAAATGGCGAAGGAGTTGCAGGTCAACCTCGCCTCCAACGGTTCTCTGATGGCGTTTACCGCCGATACCGCGCCCGGTTTTTTCATGTTCCGTCCTGAGGAATTCGCCGAACGGGTCAGTCCGCGGCCGCTGCTGGTCCTGCACAGCGCGCGCGACAGCGTAACCAAATACGAGGAAGCGTTCAGCCTGGTGCGCCACGCCAAGCCGCCGGTCGAGCTGCATCTGCTCGACGGCACCGATCATTTCATGTTCGTTAATCCCGACCCGCGCGTCGCCTTCACCTTGCGCAATTGGCTCGACCGCTACTTACCGGCACGCCGGCAGGGCGCCGCATCATGCTGATCGCCGCGTTCGCCATTCTCGCGGCCGCGGCGGCGTTGGGCACCGCACTTGCGCTGGTCTATTTGCGCGGCGGGCGGGTGGCGGCGCCCTTGCTATTGACCGCACTGCACGGGCTGTTCGGGCTTGGCGGCCTCGTGTGTCTCGTTCTCGCCTTGCAGGGTCCGCCGCGCGGGCTTGATCAAGGGACGGCTTCGTTCGGCGTCATCGCCGCAGCGCTGCTCGCAGCCGCCGCCCTCGCCGGCTTGACCGCGTTCTTCAGGCAGCGCGGCAAACCGCAGCGCGCCGGCACGCTGATCGGCCTGCACGCGACGCTCGCGGTGAGCGGCGTCGTCATCCTTGCCGCTTACCTGCTGGCGTAAAGGCAGCCACACTCCCAAAGAACTTCCTGTTGCACATATCCGCCGCCCGATCATCATGAAGGAACGTTATCATCATTTTTTGGTTGTCCTTAAGGTTATCGATTTCGGTTTTACGCGTGCTGATCATTCCATTTTTAGCAGAGTTCTTTTCATCGGCCCGATTGCGTAGTTTTCCCACTCATTCACGGTCTTCCAAACATCTAATAATGCCGACGATCGGCATGCGCCGCATCGCGAATTGCTTCGCTCAACCGCGGTATCAGGCAATGGTCCCCGTTTCGACTCTGACTCGATTGGCCACGGGCGCTTTGGTTACCGAAGCCTGTCGCCGGCTGGACATCACCGCATCAACGGGCGCCTCAGCTCACTTTGCGTCGCTAACGGCTGAGGTTAACGATGACTGACCAACTCCACGTCGCGATCATCGACAGCGATCAAGCCGTTCTTGATTCGCTTCGACTGTATTTCAGCGATCACCAGTTCGTAGTGACCTCCTACTCCGACGCCAAGGAATTCCTGGCCGCGCTCAATCGCATCGAACAGCTCGATTGCGTCATCTGCGACATCCGCATCCCCGTCATGTCCGGGATCGATCTATTGGATAAGCTTAAGCAGCTCGGATACGATTGGCCGATCATCTTGATGTCCGCGAACGCCAACGTTCCCATGGCAGTGGCGGCAATCAAAAAGGGCGCATTCGATTTTATCGACGAGCCGCTTGACGCAAGCCATCTTCTTGAAAGCGTCCGCGCAGCCGTGAGTGCCAGAAAGCAATCGGCAACTCTACTCTCCGAGTTGGAGCAATTACGATCCCGGTTCGCCGCACTGTCGAGCCGACAACGCGAAGTGATGGAATTGGTGGTGGCAGGCTTATCGAATAAAGAAATCGCGCTCAGGCTGAAAATCAGCCCCAAGACCGTCGACCATCACCGCGCCTGGGTCATGGAGCGAATGGGAGCGCACAATCTTCCTGAACTGGTGCGGCAGGCCATGCGGCTCCACGGGCACCTTACTTGAACGCAACGGCTCGCTACGTCAGCCGGCTCTTTGAGGGCAATTTTTGATATTTTGCCGCGACGAACGATGCAGGGTGGGAGCGGCTGGCTCCGCTAGGAGCCAGCCGCAGTGGCGACCCCCAGGCTAGGGGACGGGTCGGGGGGACCGGGGGCCGCGAACCTCTTGCAGAAGAGTTTGCTCCGAGCGCGCACCGCCATCACGATGCGCGCTCCTTTTGTCCGCCAATTCGAAAAGGATCGACCGCAAGGCGACGAGCGCCTGAAGGCGATTTTGCCGCATTCTCCCATCGGCGCCAGCGACGCGCTCCGCGGTCCTGACCACAACGGATGCAAGCGACAGACCTGCTAGTGGCCGTAAGGTCTCCCGCACGATGGCCGGGGCGTCACCGTCCGCTTCCAACCGCCGAAGCGCACCATCGAAGGCTTCTCCGAGAGCACATCGCCACGGCTCCGACACGAAGCCTTGCCCGCCGACAAAGCGAACGAATTCATCCCGGCTGACTACCTTGTCACAGCCGTCCGCGGCCGCAACGAACGCGCTCGCCGTGGCCAGAGCTTGCAGCACCTCACCATCGGCACACGAGATGGCTTCATTGGCGTTGCGCTCGGCATCGGCAATGGGCTTGCTCGCCGATAGCCGCCGCCTCCACGAATTTATATGCGCCTGGTCCGCAGTATTGAGATACCCACGCGATCCGCCGTTACTAAGAACTTCGGCGGCGGCCGATGTGATGACGCGGAATTCGGCACGATGCTGCGGGCTTGTACTTTGCCCCGCGCGCGTACTGTTCCTGCGCTCGCACAATGGAACCGCCGTCGTCATACCGACCTCTGTCGAGTGAGCGAATGGGGCGAAACTTGATACTTGAGTTTGGCACTTGAGTAGGGCCGCAGACTTACCACGTGAGCAAAGAGCGGCAACTGAGGACGGTTACCTAACCCAGAAGTGGTAACAGCCTGCGATCGCCCGCCACTTCTGGATAATGCAAAAACATGCGCAATCATCCATCAACCCAAGTCGCCTCTTTTGACCACGCCGCACCGACCGCAAACACTCCAACCTGATACCTCCGGTTCGCCGGCTCCGCGTAGCATCTTGTGTTGTTTGCTGCATGCTTTTCAGTTTGATCGACGATTACGTCCGTGCTCGCTGTTCGCAGTTTTCTCCGGCGATATTCTTTCTCTCACGGGTCGATGACAAACGTGCAATATTTCCAATTGACCGTCTGATTTATCGGCACTGTGGCGAATTTGCACTATTGCTGCACGACGTCTTGTGCGCATTATCTAAAACATAACCATGGGGGAATGGTATCATGGTAGGGCGACGGCTTTGGCGCGTGGGATTCCTAACCGCCCTTCCGATGTTGATGTTTGGTAAAGCGACAGCGGCAGAATTACCGATCGCGGCTCCGCCAGTTCCCGTCCCACTATGGACCGGCTTTTATGCCGGCCCCAGTGTCGGCGGCAGCTACAGCCAGAAGACCTTCATCGATAATTTTCCAACCCCCGACGGCGCGATAGACGCGACGCCGCATCCCGCAGGTTTGGTCGGCGGCTTGCAGGCCGGATACAATTACCAGATCGATTCGCTGCTTGTGGGCATTGAAGGAGACTTCACTTGGCTGGGCGCTCGCAGCCAGTTTTCCTGTTTCAGCTTCGGTGCTCAGACATGCACCGCCGACCCGGAATGGATAGGTTCAATTGTCGGCCGCGTTGGCGCTGTTTTTGGGCCGGTATTAATCTACGGAAAGGGCGGACCGGCCTGGGTCAGCGATACTTATACTGACGTCGCAGCCAAACAAGCCGTTTCCGGCGGCGTCCAAAGCCTGCCTGGTGACCTTTTCGTTGGTCACGATATTAGACCCGGCTGGACCGTCGGAGGTGGCATTGAATACATGTTCCTGCCGAGCTGGTCTATTCGACTCGAATACGATTATGCGCAGTTTCGCGATCGCTCGGTGGACTTCTACGGCGATGACGGCGGATTCTTTACCGAGCTGATCAAGCAAAACCTGCAGATGGCTACCGTAGGCGTGAACTATCATTTCGGAGTGCCGGGAGTCGCGCCGGCACCCGCGCCTATTATCGCCGAGGCACCGCACGAACACGAACAGCAAGATCATGTTCTCGCATTCGCCACTCTCGACGTCGGGAAGTGGAGTGTGGATGGAGTGACCGGCGCACTGATCGCGCCGTCGACTGATCTGGACACGTCAGGCGTCCGCTACTGGATTGCCGCCGGAGCCGGCGGCTATAAGTACCCAGGCCAGGGCACGCTCTTCAACGGAGTGTACACGACAGGAGAGGCGCTCGCCGGCTACGGCTTTGAGGGCGACAACTATTCGATCAACGTCTTGGCCGGCCTAAATGCCATCAACGACATGGTCAATCCGCATGATCCGGACAACAAAGTTGTAGGCACCGAAGGCGGGGTGAAGGTGCGCGCCGACGCATATTTGACGCCGACACCGGAGACCATGACGTATGGCGAGGCCGAATATTCGACGGCCTTCAGCACCTATTATGCCAGCCAAAGGGTCGGTTACGACGTCACCAACGGCAACAAGATCTACGTCGGACCGATCGCCAGCATCCTTGGCGACGAAAGATTTAACCAATGGCGGGTCGGCGGCCACATTTCCAACGTACAAGTGGGTAAGCTCGAACTCGACTTTTCCGCCGGCTACGCCAACGACAGCGTTGTAGGTGCGGGCGCCTTTGGCACTGTCGAAGCAAGCATGCCATTTTAGCGAAGCTGCAATGCCGTAGCTGAAGTGCCGGCGGCCGGCCCTTGTTCCCCCGCCAGCAGCCAAAAAACTTCACTGCTATCAGGTAGATGCCCTGGGCATTCGTCCTAGGGCAAACATGCGTAATTGTTATAAGGCCTTATCTCGCTTTAAAGTTATCTCAATTTGAAATTTCGGCCGAACAGTATCAACAGCGTAAGTAGAGTATCGGCCATGCAAACGCGCGCGTCGACGATCATCGTCGCAGAGCGTCCGCTGTTGCGAGAGGGTGTTGCCTCACTCCTTGCGTCCAGCGGATACAAAGTGATTGCGGGTGCCTCGCACGCGGGCGAGGTTCACGACGTCCTGACAGCAACCCGCGGCCGCGCCTTGGTCATCTTTGGCGTGACAGGCGCCAATTGCGACTATGAAAAGCTCGCGGAGAATATCGGCCTGTTTCGGTCATTATCGTCCGACGTCAAGATCGTTGTCGTCGCCGAGGCAGCCGGTCCCATCGATTTACAGCGAATAGTTTCTCTTTCACCTGATGGCTTCATTCTCAATCTCAGCTCTCGCGAGATCCTGCTGAAGACACTTGAACTAACGCTTTTGGATCAGAAGATCTTCGTGCTGGGCGGACAAACCATTTCTTCGGTCGCCAGCAGCACGAATGGATCCGATCAGCAGGGCGCCACCGGCAACTCCGCCAGCACCGTTCGGACGACCTCGCGCGATCCGATGGAGCCCCACTTCCCTCCTCTGTCACCGCGGGAGTTGGAGGTCCTTGTTTGCCTGTCTCACGGCGACTCCAACAAACAAATCGCACGCTCTTGCAACATGGCGGAATCAACGGTCAAGGTTCACCTAAAGACGATTCTGCGCAAGCTCTACGCCCAAAACAGAACGCAGGCCGCCATAGTGGCAATCGCCCGCGGCCTCGTTGGCGGAGACTCCACCGATACAACAATCCAGCCAAACGCCGTCCTCCCGAACAATTCCTCGACGGTCCCTGATTTCGAACCCTTTGGTCGTAAAAACAAAAACCGAAACGCCGGCAGCGAAATGGTCGTCGCATAACCATATCCCTTGCGACCATCGCCATCCGACACCAGTCGACTTTACCGACATAACAAACACAGACAAACGCGCCGGCGGCGCCGCACGTGTTGTTATGATTTCATCTCGTTCCTTCACCATTTTTGTTAATTCTCTTAGTAGTCGCGCGGCATCCTTTTGTAGACGCCTTCCAGCTACGCGTTCTCCACATCCTTCCTTTTGGACTACCACGAGTCACTGACCCAACCTGTGCTTGGGCTACCTCCCATTGCATTCCCCTTATCCGCAATAGTCGGTGCTGGCGCGCTCACTTCCGGATACTTGGTTCGTGTGTCGGCTCGCACGACAGATGATTTCGGTCGCGATCTGAAAGTTGCTCTGGATTTTTGACGACGCGGAGCCCACGAGCATGCCCGGCCTATCTCCACCACCCGAGCAGCGCTTCCCGCTGAGGAAGCCGAAATTAGGTCGCGTTCTTATTGGACGCAACCGACACGGGCAGTGGGTCGCGATGGATCGCGAACGGAGAGGTGGCGGACTGTTCGTAAGCCGCGATGCCGCGTTTTCCTACGCTTTGGCTGAGAATGGCAATCGCAAAGACGCAATCGAATTGGTGAAAAATCCTCTCGAGCTGAACGTGGATGGAGGTGGCGCGAGTTTTGGCGACGGCGCGGATTGCCTAGCGGACGGTCATGACTTCCAGCCGTGACCAAATATCAGCTCTGAGCGCGTCAGCCGCTACGAACCGCCAGGAGCGCCCCGCCACGGTATCACGACCGGTCGGTATCGGCTCGACACATCAACCGTTCCGGCCACTTCCGCCACTGAATATTCGCGACGGACGCGGACCAACTTACGCTAAACTGAGCTTCGTCGAAGGCTGGCGTAAAAACATCTCGCCGCGCCCAAGCCCCCAAACATCCGAGCGCTCGCCCGACACCTCAACCACCGAACGAATAACGGTGTGGAGCGCGCCGGTAGGGCGACTTGCCAACGTGCGCGCATATCAGGATCTGCTCGGACCGGAGGATCTGCTTGCGGTCAGCCAAATGCGATGCTCGGCCAACCGCGACTGCACCATAGCCGGAAGAGTACTCTTGCGAAGAGCGCTCTCACATGCGGTGGGAGACCGAATCGAACCACGCGACTGGCGACTGACTGTCGAACCCAACGGCAAACCCGTCGTTGCTGCGGGCTGGCCGCCGCTTCACTTCAGTATTTCACATACGGATCAGATCGCGGTCGTCGTCGTGTCGGGCGCGTTTCCAATCGGCGTCGATGTTGAGACCGTCAATGAGGGGCCGAGCCGAGATCTGATCGCGACCTGCTGTTGTCCGAGCGAGCGGCTGCTGTTCAATGCAACCGCGCCACATCAGCTCTCGCACGAATTCACCAGGCTTTGGACGCTGAAGGAAGCGTACGCGAAAATGATCGGGGTCGGGCACGAGCTCGACTTCGCGTCGCTGGGCTTTTCGCTCGAGCGCCTGCACGTGTTGTCCGACGCGCCTTATCGCGAGCATTACGATCCGCACTTTGAAACGATGTGGATCAGCCATGGCCGCACGCTCAGTCATTTGGCACTCGCTATCGGATTTTCGGCGGCGCCTGAGCGAAACGTCGATCTCGTGATCATGACGTCACGGACGGATGACGACAGCCAAGACGCGGTTGCGGTTCCTAGCCTGAACATTGAATAGACCGGACGGAGTGGTGACCGAATGTGCAGCGTAAACACGGCAACTGTGGTCAAGCGCGTTCCCGGCGTGCAACCTCCTCGATTTGGACTGTTGCACGAATATTTCGAGTACCAGGCGGCGTTACGTCCCAGACATCCAGTCCTGGAATGTGACGGTGAGCGGTGGACCTATCGGCAACTCAACCGAGTTTCGAACCGCATAGGCCGCTGGCTTCGTCGGCATGGAGCGCAGCCAGGCGTCCTTGTCGGCATCTGCCTGCCGAAGTCACCTCGCTTGTACGCCGTCATGCTCGGCGTACTGAAATCAGGCGCCGGCTACGTGCCAATCGACCCGACGCTGCCGCAAGGACGCATACAAAGCATCGTCTCCGACGCGAGAATAAAGATCGTTGTCAGCATCACCGAGAAAATCGGCGAACCATTAAGCTTCGGCGGCTCGACCAGGGTGCTATACCTTTCGCCGGCAATGACCGAGGTCAAAGGCTACTCGCGCGCGATGTTGGACGCGGCCGAGACCGGGGCCGTTCCGACCGATGCGTGCTATGTCATCTATACATCGGGTTCGACGGGACGCCCCAAGGGCGTCGTTGTCGAGCACCGTAATGCGACGAATTTCGTCGAGGCTTTGCAGACCGTCTATCGGATCGATCGAACTGCTCGGGTCTATCAAGGCTTCTCAGTCGCCTTCGACGCCTCGGTCGAGGAAATTTGGACCGCTTTTTCGCGGGGCGGCACATTGGTTGTCCCGCCCGACTACGTGGCGAAATCGCCACTCGACGCAAGCGATTTCCTGACTCGCAACAAGATCAGCGTCTTTTCCACGGTACCGACCTTTCTGGAGATGATCGACGACGATCTGCCGACCGTCCGGCTTCTGGTAGTCGGCGGCGAGCCGTGCCCGCCTGAACTGGTTGCGCGATGGGCTCCCGGCCGTCGCATGCTCAACACTTACGGGCCAACCGAGGCGACCGTGGTTGCAACTGCAGCCGAATGCCTCCCGGAAGAACCAGTGACCATCGGCAAACCGCTACCGGGCTACACAGCTCTGGTGCTGGACGATGCGTGCAAGCCGGTCGCCGCCGGCGAGATCGGCGAACTCTACATTGGCGGCAATGGCATTGCCCGCGGCTATCTCAACCTGCCCGAACTCACAGCCGAGTGCTTTGTCGTTAATCCCAGCCAAGATCCGGAAGGCTGCGACACACGCATGTTCCGCACCCACGACATCGTTCGTGTGATGCCCGACGGAGCCTTCCAGTTCCAAGGAAGAAACGATCAACAAGTCAAGATCCGGGGTTTCCGTGTCGAGTTGTCGGAGATCGAGGCTGTCCTGTTGGAAGAGCCCTCCGTGAAGGCGGCAGCCGTCAACGTCATACGGCACGGAGAGATGTTGGAGCTTGCGGCCTATATCGTGCCAAAACGGGACTTGAACCAGCACGACAGGCGCAACATCGTCGATCTGCTCCAAAAGCGCGTTCCAGATTATATGGTACCGCGTTATCTGGACGTTCTTTGCGAGCTGCCGACGATGCTCAGCGGCAAGGTGGACCGCAAGCTCCTCCCCCAACCGCGAACTCTTCTGACCAACGAGCAACGGCAATCCGTTCCTCCCGGGACACAATCCGAGAAGACCATCGTCGAAATCTTCGAGCGCTTCTTCGGCGTGTCGCCGATTTTCGCGAGCGACGATTTCTTCCGCGATCTGAGGGGGCACTCGCAGTTGGCCGCGCGCGTCGTGACCGCGCTCCGCGCGAAATTCGGCACGCCACGGATCAGCGTTCGCGACCTTTATACGCACAGAACCGCCATTCATCTCGCCAAGCATCTCGAGAGCATGCAGGTCGTCGAGCCGACCGCCGTCGATGCCGGCACCCCGATATCCGACCTAAAGCCGGGCGGCGAGAGCCGTCCCGTCGGTATCATCGGCCGCTGGGCCTGCGCAGCAGCCCAGGCGCTCGTCATTTTGGCACTCTACGCGATCG
The DNA here is from genome assembly GCA_035503415.1 of Xanthobacteraceae bacterium. Lineage (GTDB taxonomy): Bacteria > Pseudomonadota > Alphaproteobacteria > Rhizobiales > Xanthobacteraceae > BOG-931. The sequence goes on along the minus strand of DATJTL010000188.1, from coordinate 12,397 downwards.
TCGCAACTCCGCTCCTCTATTTGATGTTCATGGGTCTCGATGTGTACGAGGGCCGTGTCGAGTGGTGGCGCGCCGCCGAAAACGGATCAACGCTCGCTCTTGGCATCTGGCCGTTCTGGCTGGCCACCAGCATCGCGGTGAAATGGCTCGTCATCGGCCGTTACAAGCCGGGCCGATATCGCGTCTGGGGCTTATATTATCTGCGTTGGTGGATCGTCGACCGGTTCCAGTCCATCAGCTGGTGCGGGATGTTCGTCGGCACCCCGCTTATGAGCCTCTACTACGCCGCGATGGGAGCCAAGGTCGGCGCGAATTGCACGATCTGCACTCCATACTGCGCGGCGTTCGATTTGATCAGCATTGGCAGGAGCAGCAGCATCGGCTCCGATACGCACCTGCTTGGGTATCGGGTCGAAGACGGCTATCTCGTCCTCGATCGGCTCGAGATCGGGAAAGAGTGCTTTGTCGGCGTGCACTGCAATCTCGGCCTCAATGTCGTGATGGGCGACCGCGCCTGTCTTGATGACATGTCGATGCTTCCGGATGGGGCGGTCGTGGCGTCCGGCGAATCACGCCGTGGCTCGCCCGCCGTGCGCGGCGCGGTGAGACTTCCGACCGTAGTCAGTCATAGCGTGCCGCGCTGGCGGCGCATCGTATTCGGCACGCTTCACTTGGTCCTCATCTACGTCATGGGATATTTGTTGATGCTGGCGGCGGTGCCGGGCGTCGGACTGGCTGTATACGGCGCCACCCACAGCGGAGAGACATCCGCCTGGATTGCCATCATGGCTGCTGTGCCGGCGACATGCCTTTCGTGGCTGCTGATCGTCCTCTACGTGAAATGCGTGTTTATCGGGTCAATCAGGCCGGGCACTTACGCGCTGGCGAGCGGCACATATTTGCGCATCTGGTTCCTGAGATACCTGCTCGACAACACCAGGCATCTGCTGACGCCGATCTACGCCACGATGGTGATGCCGGGACTGCTGCGGCTACTCGGCGCCAAGATCGGGCGCGGTGTGGAAATCTCGACCGTCATGCATGTCATGCCGGATTTGCTCGAGGTCGGCGATAGCAGCTTCCTCGCCGACGCATGCATCGTGGGCGGATTTCGCATCAATCGCGGCTGGATTGAGCTGATGCCCAACAAGATCGGCTCGCGCACGTTCATCGGTAACAGCGCTCTTGCCCCGTCCGGCCACCCGGTCGGCAACAACAGCTTGATCGGCGTGATGTCGGTTCCGCCGGCTAACGAACGCCACCCGCGCGACGGTACCCGGTGGCTCGGTTCGCCAAGCTTCGAACTGCCGAACACGGGCGCGCCCGCATGCACCGCGCATATCGATGAGCGCCGGACATATCACCCGCCTGTCTGGCTGATTCTGCTGCGCGGCGTGATGGAAATTCTGCGGATGCTGCTGCCCGCGCTCATTCTGGGCGGACTGCTGCTCGCATTCTTCATCGCGATGCGCACGCTCCATGACAGCCTGCCGCTTGTCGAAGTCTTTCTTGTCGCGCCGGCGGTCATACTCGTTCTTTCGTTGGCGGCCGTATTCGCCGCGGCCGCAACCAAATGGATCTTTATGGGGAGGTTTCACCCAACCATCAAACCGCTCTGGTCCTTTTATGTCTGGCGCAACGAGGTCCTTAATGCCGTTTACGAATGCCTGGCCGCTCATGCGATGTCGCCGCTTCTCGGCACGCCCTTTGTGGCACCTTGCCTGCGGTTGATGGGGTGCAAGGTCGGCCGTTGGACATATGTCCACACCACCCTGTTCTCGGAATTCGACTTGGTCCGTATCGGCGATTTCGCCGCGCTCAACCTCGGCGTCACGATCCAGACCCATCTCTTTGAGGATCGGGTCATGAAAGCCGACGTGCTGGATATCGGGAAAAACTGCTCAATCGGCAATATGTCGATCGTCTTGTACGGCGTGACGATGGAGCGCGGCTCCTGCCTCGGACCGATGTCATTGCTGATGAAAGGCGAGACCGTATCGGCTTCCACGCGCTGGCACGGCATCCCGACCGAGCAGATTCGGCCCGACGCGGAGGCGGAGGCTCAATCAACACCGCTTGTCAGAGTGGCCTAGATGCCGGGAGCGAAGGGGACAATCGCCGCTCCACCGCGGCGCGCCCCGGCGGCCACCGTGCTTCTCGTGCTCACCGCTGCGGCGCTGCTGTGCGGCTTGAGGAATGCTGTGATGGCCGAATGCAAATGCGACGTCAGCAGCAAGGGGAAGGCCGTCAAGGGCTACGATATCACACCGACCGGGCTCAAACCGCGATACCCCGAAGGATTTCAATGTTCGCCCCTTACGTCGCTGTACGCAAGCTGGATCGATGTCGATGGCAGCATTCGCGACGAAATTCATTCCGGCGTTGATGGTGGCCGGCTTGGCGACCAGATAGTCGCGCCCGGTCCCGGCGTCGTGCGTGCGGTCTGGCGCGCCAATTGGGGATGGGGACAAGAAGGTGCGTTGCTAATTAGGCATACCGGCAACGACCTGAATCTGCCGTCAGAGCGGCCGTTCTACTTTTCCGAATTCGATCACCTGCGCTTCGACGAAATCAATCATTTCCAGGCCGGTGACCGCATCAGCCGTGGCGAACCGCTTGCGCACGTTTTCCGACCGGGCGGCAACACGCAATACCTCCCGGAAGTGCATTGGGAAGTTTGGGAAATCAGCCAAGACGATGAGCTGACCTGGCGCACCAACAAATATGGCGGCCGCTACTGGGTCAACGATTCGGGACGATTGATTGATCCGCTCTATTTGCTCGCGCGCAATACATCTCCCGACGCCAACGGCGGAGTCCTGCTGACGCCGTTCGTTGCTGACCGCGATTATCGCGAGTTCCGTGGATTCACGTATATCCTGCCATGCCAGCGAAGGACTACATAATGAGTGTCGGAAAAGGGCGGTGAACGCATCTGGAAGATGCTCACGATCTAACAGTCATCGGGCAGCGCTCCGCCTAACGGCGAACAGAGATCATCGCCCAACATCGAGGGGGTAAACAGGCCATGAAACTTCTTACAATTGCGACTGTCGCGACCACGCTCGTGGCATCGCCGACCACTACGGACATTCAGAAGATCGACGTGTCGTCCATGACCTGCGAGCAGTTCACGCAGACCGATCCAGCCAGAATGGTCCTGATCATGACGTGGTTCATGGGCTTCTATGCCGAGGTGCAGAATCCCCAAGTCATCGATTTGACGAAGCTTGAAATGCAGCGGGCGAACTTCGTGGCTTTCTGCAAACAGGAGCCGACCTTTCACCTGACTACGGCGGCTGAAGGGCTGTTGGGAAAGTAAGACGACACTGTGAGCCCCAGGCCGAACCGTCGTACCGGGTGGTCGGATTGACCTTCCCCCGACCACGTCTCGCGGGCGGAGCTTTGGTGCCGGGTGAGAGGATTGAACTCCCGACCAACGGTTTACAAAACCGCTGCTCTACCGCTGAGCTAACCCGGCTCGCCAATGATTTCAGTGCCTTAGGAAACCCGGCCCGAGTTTTGGCTCGCGCCGTGGGCATCTTGTACCAGACGATTCCCGCGAAGGTGAAGTAGGACCATACACGCGAATTACCAAGATGCCGCGCCGACCGTACCGCTCGTTGGGATGGCCGATGAGCGTGGCGCCCCTAGCGGCATATTCGACCGCCACGCTCAATGCGGTTGCAGCCACTCCGCGGCTCACGCCTCGCCGCCTTCATCCCCTCCGCGCAGTCCGTGTCGCTGCCTAAACCCAATGCAATCACCTCGTGGGCCTTCCCGACCCTCAATGCGGTGCTTGATAAGTATTTTTCCGGATGACACCCAGCCACAATCGCAATTTTCCATCTCTTCAACATCTGATCCGCGGACTCAAGTTCATTTCTGACTGCACTCGATTCGCCATTTCAGACTAGGCCACTTGGTTGATTCATTCATGGCCGAAATGGCTAACCCGAATAAAATAAACATCTACCCAGAATTGCAGGTGTTTGCGATGGCTCTACCGTTTATTCGTTATTCATTGGCTGCGGGTCCATACAAAAAATCTTCCAACCGCCAGTCCTAGCGTCCTACCGCGAGTGGATCGAACCGAACATGTAGGCATGCAGCGAGATCAGCATGAATAACTCGCCAGGACCACTTCGCTCGTGCACGTTGGCCGCCATTGCGATCGCCTGCCTGGTAATGCCGCCCCTCTCTGTTGGCCCCGACATATTTGCAAATAACGCGTGGGGCTCCGATGGCATCAGCTTCCTAAACAAATGTCTAGCGATGGAACGCAATCAGCCGGCGCGACATGACTTCGTCAGAGCGCCGCGCGCCGGCATCATCGTCAAGCGGTTGAAGCGACCTGACAGCGAGCCAACAATATAGCGCACACCAACTCGGCTAAGCCGCACACACCCGGACTCGGCACTGCAATTAACGGGAACGAATGGAGGTGTCATGGAAGCCCAGCTTAAACAACAATGGGGAAACAACACGTACTCCGAAGCGGAGCTGCTCAAACGAACGCGGCTAAAAACCCCCTGCTATGTGTATTTCGAACAGACCTTGCGCGAGAATTGCGAGCGCGCCAGCGCCCTGATCCGGCCGACTGAAACCCACTTCTTGTATTCGATGAAATCGTTAGAACTGGCGCCGGTGCTTAAAATCATCAGCGAGTACGTCGACGGCTTTGCCGCCAGTTCACTCTTCGAAGCTCAATTGGCCAACGACACCCTCAAGAAGAGGGGGCACATTCACCTCACCACTCCCGGGTTGCGCCCTCACGAAATTCCCGCATTAACCGAGCTCTGCAGCTCAATCACGTTCAACTCCCTTCACCAATACAACACCCTCAAACGGCTGCTTCCCGCCAATCACGAAATCTCTTTAAGGATTAATCCTGAGCACCGCATTGTCGAAGATGAGGATTACGACCCTTGCTGCGCCAATTCACGGCTAGGCGTTACACTACCCGAGCTCCTTTGGTACTTGCGCCATAACGACCAGATCTTGGCTGGATTCAGCGGCATCCACTTTCATACGAATTGTGAAGGCAACGACTTCCAGGACCTCGAAGACACCGTCGATATCATCACGGAGGCTTTGGGCAACCATTTGAGGAAATTGAAATGGATCAACCTCGGCGGAGGGTACTATTTCGATAGCCCGAAACACCCCGAGGCATTCCAGCGGGCCGTACATAAGCTGAAGTCGGAGTATCGGCTCGAAACATACTTCGAACCTGGCGGCGGGCTGGTGAACTCCGCTGGATACCTAGTCAGTTCGGTTCTCGACGTGGTCGGCCCAATCCACTCGAAAACAGCCATTTTGGACACGACGGTCAACCATTTGCCCGAGTGCCTGGAGTTCGACTACGAGCCCGACGTGTTCGGCGATCAAGGCTCCGGCTACGATTACACTCTCGCCGGCTCATCTTGTTTAGCCAGTGACGTCTTTGGCGACTACACCTTCAGCGCGCCACTGAAGTGTGGCGAACAAGTCGTCATGCAAAACGTCGGCGCCTACTCACATGTGAAATGCCATTCGTTCAATGGCCTCAACCTGCCCACAATCTACCTCGTGGACACCAGTCACAACTTCAGTGAAATCGCATCTTTTGACTACACCGATTTCGCAAAAAAGAACGGCATCGCAGTCGCAGCAAAAACGCCTCGCGTGGGAGTTACGGCATGAACGAAGAGCATCCGGGCGTCCAGATCGAGACATTCGAAATCAGCATTCCGCGTCGCGGCCTCGATAGCTACTCGATTGCCCATTTCCGCAAGTTTGTCGAAACCCAGATTCCCGTCAATTCGATCCCCGTGCGTTTTGCCGTCACGAAGTCCGATGCCGATGCCTTCCACTGCGAAGTCGGAAGCGTCATCCCTGACGACGATTACAAATTCAACTTTACCAAACGGTCGATTTTCGACTTCAACAAGCGCAGCCACGAATCGTCCAAGGAATTTAACGTCGCACTGATTGTGCCAACCGGGATTGGTGTCGCGGTGGGTGGACAGGCCGGCGACGCTGGCCCGGTCGCTCGGGTGCTTGGGAAGGTCTGCGACAATCTCATTCTGCACCCGAACGTCGTCAATGCCTCCGATATCAACGAAATGACGGAAAATTCGCTCTACATCGAAGGCAGCGTCCTCTCCCGCCTTCTTATGGGGGCCATCGGCCTCAACAAGGTCCGCGCAAATCGCGTGCTCACGATCATTGAGGATCATGAAGATTCCGGCTTTGTCGACAACACGGTCAACGCCATCAACGCAGCGCGCGCAACCTACGGCCTCAACAACGACCGCATCGCTGTATTGTGGCCCTCCTTTACCATGGAAGCAGCCGAATCGGCCTCCGGCAGTGCCGTGGGCCATATTCGCAATCTCGAACATCTCATCAACTGCCTTGAATACTATAAAGGCGATTACGATGCGGTCGCGATCGCGTCGATCATTGGGTACGACGCCGACGCCCATTTGGACTATTTCGTCAACGCCGAGGAGCGCGTGAATCCCTGGGGCGGCGCCGAGGCCATGCTGACGCACGCCATTTCACATTTCTTCAATATCCCATCCGCCCACGCGCCCTTGTGCGAAAACGAGCAAATCGAACAGCTTGAAACCGGGGTGGTCGATCCGCGGATCGCCGCCGAAGTCGTCTCTACCGCCTACATCAATTGTGTGCTCAAGGGTCTGCAGCGCAGCCCCCAAATCGTTGACGCGGAGGATTGCAATGATCCGAATGTCATCACCGCGCGCGATATCAGCTGCATCGTAATTCCGGATACCTGCCTCGGCCTGCCGGTTCTGGCGGCTCTTGAGCAGGGCATAAAGGTCATTGCCGTCCGGAACGAAAATCTGATGGAAAACGACATTGCGGAATTGCCATGGGCGGCCGGCCAGTTTTTCAGGGTCGAGAATTACACCGAAGCCGCCGGGATCGTTGAGGCATTGAAAAGCGGAATCGATCCGCGCTCGCTGTATCGTCCCTTGCTTAAAGCCGAAGCCGACCTGTTCCACACCGACGAGCAGTCAGGGACCGTGCGCGTCGTAGACTATTACGGAGAAGAGGCCGAACATCTCGAGTTGGAGATTGCGGCGCGCGACGGCTCCTTTGATTATGACGTTGAAGTCGAAAGCGGCTTTTACGATCACGAACATCGCAAAACCGACAACGAGCCGGGTGAGTCTCAAGATCGGCCGGCCGCGATCGAACTGGTGGCGTAGGTGAAGAATGCAGGCCCTCGAGTATGAATTCGATTCGAAGCTCAGGCAGCTGCATTTCTTCAACCTCGACGAATGGGGCGGCGTCTACAGGACCTCGCCCGAAGAAGAGTTTGCCGACTACCAAGTCTCGAACCCCGGAATCTTTAGGATCGACAGGCTCCCCGGTTGGCCGCGTGTAAAACAGGCAGCGCTCCTCAGGGCGTTCAGGTTCGGCACGAGGGAAAATCAACGAACAGCCAGGATCATCGCTTCCGAACTGTGGATCTTCCCCTTTGACATAGCTGCCGTTTCACTCGTGGTACAGCACAGGGGGTCGATGACCAGCCTCAGAAACTTGTCCCTGGAAATCAAAGCCAGCGGCGAGCTCAGGGAGTATGCCGAACAGCTGGCTTGCTCGCAGTTTGCCGATTACGGCTGCCAGCTTCTTGGCCGGGAGGATCATCAGTATATTCAAATCCACCAGCCGCTGAAAGAGTCGATACTCGAGGAAAGATACCAGGATATCACCGCGATACTCACAGGTGACGATGAACAATTTTCAGATCAGTACATTGAGGAGATTTTGGAGAACGCAGTTCCCTATACCCGTCATGCCTATGCCTATATAGGCAGTCGTTGCGTGATCCAGGTTCACCCGAAGATCGACGACCTATTTTGCCTATGGCTGTTGCAGTCGGCCTACGCCAAAAAAAGCCAGCGTGTCGAAGCCTTTCTTGATGCGCGCCTGCAAGGAACCTACCAGCTATTGTCGCGCCCCCGCAGTTTTCTTCCCTTAGCCCCATTTTCGCACAGCGCTCTTCAACGAGCCAAACCATTCGATGGGAAGACACTGCAGATCGTCGAACAGTTTCTGACCCCCTTCGAAATTATCGGTACCGGATTTTTCAGTCTGGCCAACGAAACCATCACAGATGTTCTCGACATTGACGCCTGGCAGACGACCATCAAGGAGAAATACGGCGACCTTGAAGATTCGTACGAACATTTGGAAAACAGCTATTCCATGAAAAACCAGGAACTTGTCGAATGGCTGATCATAATCGTGATTATTCTCAGCGCTTTGCTCACAGTAACGGTAGAGGTTGACCCACATATCTGGACGGCAGTTTCTGGCTTCTGGAAATCGACGGTTTCTGGCTGGTGGCACGCGGGACCGGCGCCGACTCACGACTGATCATCTTTAGGGGAAGCCCATTCAGGCGAGCGCGACGTTCAAGAACCTTCAATTCGGCAAGTTAGGCCAAATGTTCGATGTCTGCGTCGTAGGTGCGGGAATCTCGGGACTGGCGGCCTGCCAACGGTTTGCGCACGCGGGGCTGTCTTTCACTGTGCTTGAGGCCAAGGACCGGATTGGCGGACGCTTTAAGGCCCACGCCAACAGCGACTTCGTCTACGACGAAGGCGCGCATTGGTTGCACTGCGCAGACCAAAATCCTCTGGTCGAAATTCTGAAACCACAATCACCGACCTACGTTAAGAAACCCGGCGAAATCTATTTCGCGACGCCGTCTCAGTTTCTCGGTGCGCGGGACAACCAATGGATTTGGCGATTCTATCAAAAGGTCTGGGCTCAAGTCGAAAGTGCCGCCTCGTCAGCAAAAAAGGATCGAGCAATATCCACAGTGGTGAACGACCCGCGCTGGGAGAATTATTTCAACTCAGTGTTTGCGTCCACCGTCGGAACCATTCCGGCCCATGTCTCGATCAAGGAGATGGCAAATTACGTCGACAGCGAAATAGATTTCGCCGCTGAATCTGGATTGGGACATCACCTCAGTGTTGCCTTTTCCAACATACCTGTGCGGTTCGGCCAAAAGGTCGTCGAAATTGAGCGCGGCGAGAGTGTCAAGCTCCATACCGCCGCGGGGGAAACGGTCTCGGCGCGTAGCTGCCTCCTGACCGTTTCACCCCCGGTCATGCGGAAGATGAAATTCTCACCGTCACTACCAGGCACCCACCGCAACAGTCTCGAGACGATTAGAATGGGACTCCTGGAGACTGTCGCCATGGAGTTTTACGAAGATCTGTTTGAGGGGCCTGACAATGTTTTTCTATATATCGGCGGCAGCCGAGGTCCTTATTTGAGCTACCTCATCAAGCCCGCCGGCCGAAAAGTTGCGATCGCTTATCTGGGGGGCGAGGAGCTTCGAGCAATCGCCGGAGACACTGAACGTCTTCTTGCAATGGCACTCGAGCCATTGGCTCGCCTTTATCGGTTCGAATCCAGGCGAGCGCTTCGTCGAGCCATGAACTCGAACTGGGCGGGCGACGAAGATGTCACGGGCTCGCTCTCTTATGTCCCGGTCGGCCACTCAGGCGTTCGCTCCGATCTCAGGCGACCAATCGATGGGCAGCTTTTTTTTGCTGGGGAAGCCACCAGTACGACCGCTGCGGCTTCGCTGCATGGGGCGTATGAAGAAGGCTGTCGTGCCGCTGACGAGACGCTACGCGCGCTACGACCGTCACTCATGAGATCCACCGCTCCATAGCGGCAACGACACAGCCGAAGGCGACGGTCTCAATTATTTCTGTGCAAACGATGATTGGGCGCCACTTGGCGCGCAGGCGGGGCGGCGCCGGGCGCCACGTAGAGATTGTTCCTCGTGCAGGTGCCACCGCTACCTTGCGACGTCGCCATACATTGCTCGTAAGTGGAGAATCCGCAATTGACGCCGGCGCCGTCGGCGAAGTTGGCGCACCAGGGGTAATTTTGCGCAAGCGCCGCGGATATGCGCGCGAGCGTGCCGGCGGCAAATACAAGCGAGAGCAAAATCAGTCGCACCGGCGCCTCCAAAAGGCTCGCCCCTACCCGCTATGAACGCCACGCGCCCATGTGTTATTCCGCATCGAGCATGAACACAAAGGCAAAAGGGAGAGCCACGATGGCCGAAATGAAGGTGCCGTATCAGGTCGGCGGCCGGCAGTTCGAGGGAATGATCGTCTATGACGAGAGCGGGGCGGGAAAGCGCCCGCTGATTTTCATGCAGCCCGACTGGAAAGGTGTCTGCGCCGATACCATCGGCCAGGCTCGCGCCGTCGCCGGCAAGGATTACGTGGTGCTGATGGCCGACATGTTCGGCTCAGGCTACGGCGCAAAGCCGAAGACGGTGGATGATCTGCGCGCCGGCATGCTCGCGGTGCACAAGGACCTCCCCTTCACACTATCCTGCGGGGCCGCCGCCTACGACGCGCTGCTGTCGGAGGCGCAAAAGCTCGGCGTCGCGGATGCCGGCAAGAAGGCGGCGATCGGCTATTGCGCGGGCGGCGGCTACGCGCTCGAACAGGCGCGCACCGGCGCCGACTTCAAGGCGCTCGTGGTGTTCCACGTCACCAATCCCAATCCGGTGGTTGCCGGCACGCCCTGCAACGTCAAGGGGCGCGTGCTGGCAATCCACGGCCGCGCCGATCCGGTGACGCCAAAGCCGATGATGGACGCGCTGGAGGAAGAGCTTAGCAAGGCCAAGGTGGATTGGCAGGTGATGATGTTCGGCCCGCCGGCCGTGCACTCGTTCTGCGATCCGACCGCCAAGGGGCCGGCGACGCAGTACGACGAGAAGCTTTGCCGCAAGTCCTACATGCTGATGCGCGACTTTTTCGCCGAGACGCTGTGAGAAGGCTGTGCGATGAACAAAGGAGGCCGGCGTTTGGGCCGGCCTCCTGATCCCGACGGCATTGTTTATCTTCTGCCGCAGGACGACTTTGGTCCGGCTTGCAGGCGTTGTGGCAGGGGTCGCCCGGGAGCGTCCACAAGCCGGTGCGCACGAAGCGCGTGCTGGCCCTTACCCTAGGCTGCCGACACGCGTCTTCGCGAGCAATCTCACCGCATCAGCCCTGATTGCTCTTGGCGGGCTTGGCCGGTTTGCCGTTTTTGGTGGTCTTGGTGGTCTTATTGATCTTGTGGGTCTTGCTGACCTTGCTGGTCTTCCCGGTCTTGTGGGTCTTGCCAACCTTGCTGATCTTGGTCGTCTTGCCGGTCTTTACCGGTTTGCTTCGATGGGCGGCAACGCGCGTCTTGCCCGATTTGTGATGACGCGCCGTTTTGACCTTGTTTGTCTTGTGGTTGGTCACATGCCGGCGGCCGTGCCGGGTGGTCTTACTGACCTTGGCTGGCGTAGATGCCGCTGGCTGAGTGAACGCGGGCGTTGACGATTGGGCTGTCGCAGGCGTCGAGCCGGAATCGCTCGCGGGCTGCGCGGCAATCGCCGGAGCGGCGAATAGAGCGGCGGCGACCAGCGCGGCCGAGAGTTTCCTCAACATGATATTCTCCGTGTCGTTCTTGTTCCGGCGCGGCTTCGCGCCGTCATCGGGAGCGTTTCTACGCCGCCTGCCCTGAATGCGTGCTGAAGTGCGCGCGTTGCCGCCGTTCACCTACCTGAACATCCGGTCATCTGCTGGATGAAGTTGATATCGCTGAGCCGGCTCGGCTCGCCCAAGATTCCCCCGACTCTGGGGTCAAAAAAATTCGGTACGTTGCCGGAATGTGACAGACAGCTTGCCTTTGGCACTCCTAGAGTATCTTGATACCGGGGGCGGGCGTCATGAAGACAGGTCTGCAGTGGACGTTGCTCATCGTCCTTGCACTTGCGAGCATTTGGTTCACGTCATCTCCGGCACTCGCCGGATGTGACGTTTCATGTCCGCCGAGTTCGAGCGGCGGCCTGAACCCGGGGCTGTACGTTCAAGTCCTGGACGGCGTGATCAACGTCTCCAATGGCGGCGGTGCGCAAAATTTCACCGCCGGGCAGTTCGGCTTTACGCCGAGTTTTACTGTGCCGCCGGTTATCCTTCCCAATAATCCAGGATTGGAATTTTCCCCTCCACCGAGTTTTTCTAGTACGACGGGCGGGACTCAGAATGGGACTGGGGGCGGTAAGCCTGGGGACGTTAACTGTATTGTCCGGTACGCGCCGGACACAGAATCAGAAGTCGCCCGCGTGGCGAACCAGGCCTTTTCGACACTCGGCTATAATGCGCCGGCGGCCGCGCCGGGGAATTATGGATCTACGCTGCAGAATGTTGCACAGCTCAATCCTGCTGTTACCAACGTTCTCAATAATCCCATTCCCACCAATACCGACACCGGAAATTCCGCTCCCGACAATAAGACAACACAAAATACTCCTCCACCAAGTACTCCTGATCAGATCCCTGCTAATTACTGTGATTATGCGCCGGAG
>DATJTL010000187.1:0-22246 GCA_035503415.1 Xanthobacteraceae bacterium | reverse complement strand
GCAGATCGCCGCGGCGGTATCGACATAATCTTCCAGTGAAGGTGCAAGGTCGTCGATTATGTATTTGCCGTGTTTTAGTTTTTTTAAGTCGGCGGTGCGCGGACCATATTGCAGGCTCACGAACGAGGTGCCGGGAACGTCGAACAGCGGTTCGAGCTGCGCCAGCTTGAGCGAGCGCCGGGTGTCGTTGACGTGATCGGGATTGCCGGCCCAAACCACGCCGACCTTGAAGCCGCTTTTGTTGGCTAGCTGCTCACGCCAGCGCCGGGCCGCCGCTTCCGGTCGCCGCAGATAGGACACGGCGGCCGGAATGGTCTCGAGCCGCGTCTTGAACAGCCGCGGCAGGCTTAAGAGCACGGCATCGCATTGATAGGGGGCCGGATCGCCGCGATCGCCGAGCACGATGATGCCCGGCAGGCTCTCGCGCATCAGCGTCAATAATTGCTGGTGCACGCGAAACGTCACCTTTGCCCCGCGTGCGGCCAAGAGCGGGATGTAACGGGCAAATTGCAGCGTGTCGCCGAATCCTTGTTCGGCCTGCACGTAGATGTGTTTGCCGGCGAGCGGTTCACCCTGCCAGGGATTTTCGGGAAATTTCGGGCCCTTGCGCTCGGTCGAGCGCAGCCGCCATTCGTATTCGTCCCAGCCTTCGGCAAGGTCGCCGCGCATCAAAAGCAGAATGCCGAGCCCCGAATGGGCGTTGGCGTGATGCGGAGCGAGCGCAATTGCGCGGCGCAGCACCGCGATGCCCTCCTCGAAGCTGCCGCTGTGGTGCAGCGTGGTGCCGAGATTGGCCCAGGCGTCGGCATAATTGGGCTTCAATTCGATGGCGCGCCGGTAGGCGACGATGGCTTCGTCGAAACGCCGCACGGCGTGGAATGCATTGCCGAGATTGCTGTATGCCTCGGCAAAATTCGGATTGGCTTCGATCGCGCGGCGTTGCGCGCGGGCAGCCTCCTCGAACTCCTTCAGCTCGTAGAGCGCAACGCCGAGATTGCTCCAGGCCGCGGCCATGTTGGGCTCGATCTCGATGGCGCGGCGCGCCGCCTCGGCGGCAAGCTTCGGCCGGCCGGCCAAGCGGAGCATTTCGCCGAGATTGGCGTGAAACAGCGCCACCTGCGGCGCCAGCCGCGCCGCCCGCTGCACGTGATCGATTGCCTCGCCGAGCTTGCCGTTCTGGTGGACGATGACGCCGAGCAGGTGCTCGGCCTCAGGCAGGTTCGGCTGCGCCTGCAATACGCGGCGGCAAACCGATTCCGCCTCCATAAGCCGGCCTTCGCCGCGGCAGCGCTCCGCATACATGAGCGCCTCGCCAAGCGGCATGAAGGAGCCACTACTCTGCCCGACCGCCTCGTCCATGGCGGACGCGATACCACGGGGCGGGATAGGGGGCCAAGGCGGTGCCAGACCGGGAGGTTAATAAGGGAGGCGGAGCAAAGAAGCTCTGTTCCCGCGGCACATGGCTTCACCTCTCCCTGGAGGGGAGAGGTGACTTACAGGATCGATCTGCAAGAGGCACAGCCGCGTCGGCGGGCGCCGCATCAGTGCGGAGTCGCGACGGCGTCGTTGGTATCCTCCGCAGCAGGCGTGGCAGCCGGTGCAGCGGCGCTTCCCGACGGCTGCTGGAAGATATGTTGAATCCAGTCGAGCGGCGTCGCCGGCGCTGGCGGCGGGGCGCCGGGACCGGCGGCCTCGGGACGCGGCCTCGGCAGCGGAATGATCGACTGCGCCACGACGAAGCTGTGCGGCCGCTTGCGCGGCAACGGCACGATTCCGGCGATCGGCTCGACGGCCGGCAAAGCATCGTCTGCGGCAGGCGGTGGCGCCGGCCAATTTGTCGGCGCCGGCTGCTGCGCGGCGAGTGTGAACGCGTTGTCCGGCGTCTGGCTTGTTGCCGGCGGTGCTGCCGGCCCCGGTGCCGGCCAAGGTGGCGGAGCCGGCGCGGCGGCGCTCACCGCGGGTGTTGTAGCCGCACTTGGCGCGGGTGGTGCAGGCGTCGCACGGGATGGGATGACCGAGGACCCCGCGGCTATAGGAGTCGCACTCGCTGGATTGGCCGGAGGCGGATTGGAGTCCGCGTCGGTCGTGGTGGCTCTCGCTATGACGACATCGGGCGGCGGTGGGGCGTCGGGATCTTGTGTGGCGGCACTTGCGCTGTCCACCGGCGCCGCGTTGGCCTCATCCGAGCTGACGCCGGAGGGCAATATTGTCGGCTGATAGTTCGGTGCTTTGGGTGGACCGACATACGTGCGCACGAACGCTGTGATGGTCCACATTGCCACCGGGATGGCCGTCAGAACCGCCACCATTATAATTATTCGTCGCAAAACCGGCATGAATTGCCGGATATGTTCGTCCTCACGCATGACACATCCGCCTTGTTGTTGCATCGCAGGCGGGGGCGGTCGTCACCAGTCGCGTATGTGTCCCCGTTATGCGCCGCCCTTCTTCAGCTTCTCCGCGATCTGCTCGGCAAAATAAGTCAGGATGCCGTCGGCGCCGGCGCGTTTGAAGGCGACAAGGCTCTCGATCATTGCTTTGTCCCCGTCGAGCCAGCCGTTCCCCGCGGCGGCCATAATCATGGCATACTCACCGGAAACTTGATAGGCGAATGTTGGTACGCCGAAGGTCTTTTTGATGCGGTGCACTATATCCAGATACGGCATCCCGGGCTTTACCATGACCATGTCGGCCCCTTCGGCGATGTCCAGTTCCACTTCGCGCAAAGCCTCGTCGGAATTCGCCGGGTCCATCTGATAGGTCCGCTTGTCGCCGGTCAGCGTGGCGTTGGAGCCGACCGCGTCGCGGAATGGGCCGTAGAAGACGGACGCGTATTTGGCCGCGTAGGCCATGATCTGAACATCAGTGAAACCTGATTCGTCGAGCCCGGCACGGATGGCGCCAACGCGGCCGTCCATCATGTCGGAGGGTGCGATGATGTCGCAGCCGGCCTCGGCCTGGACCAACGCCTGGCGCACCAGCACCGCGACGGTCTCGTCGTTGAGGATGACGCCGTCGCGCATGAGCCCGTCATGGCCGTGGCTCGTATAGGGGTCGAGCGCGACGTCGCAAAGCAGCCCGATGTGAGGGACCTCCTGCTTGATCGCCCGGATCGCCCGGCAGACGAGATTGTCGTCGTTGAGCGCCTCGGTGCCGTTCTCGTCGCGGCGGGTGGGATCGGTGTAGGGAAAGAGCGCGAGGCAGGGAATCGTCAGCGCGGCGGCGTGCGCGGCCGCGCGTACCGCCTCGTCGATGGAGAGCCGCTCGACGCCCGGCATCGAGGGCACCGGCGCGCGTACTTTATGGCCATCGACCAGGAACAGCGGCCAGATCAGGTCATCGGTGGTGAGCACGTGCTCGCGGACCAGCCGCCGCGCCCATTCGGCGCGCCGGTTGCGCCGCGGGCGGATTGCCAGATCGAGCCCCTCGTGCGCGGGTGTCTTCGGCGCTTCGAGCGAAGGCGCGCGGGAAGGCGCGGCCGCGGGCGCGGCACGGCCCGCTTCAAGCGGTCGGCTTAATTTGATCGCCATTGCAGGCTCCCTTACTGGCACGCAGCGGCCTCCTTTTAGCCCCTGGCGGGTGGGGCCGCCACTGGCCACAGGATGGCCATAAGCTTAGTGCCGCTAGTGCGGGGGTGGCGTTGACCGGTTTTGCGGGCGCCTCTATGCCTCGGCCACATGCTTCGCGCAGTGAAATCAGCAACAGGACCGACATGAGCGACCAATCGCGGCGCCCGCCGACGCGGCCGAGCGACCTCATCGAGCCGGTCCGTGCCAAGGAGCGATCGCAAGGGACGTGGACCGACTATCTCGTCTTGTTCCTGCGACTGATGGCGGTCGTGTCGCTCGCAAAGGGCCTCTTTCACTGGGGGCAGGTCTGCGGCATCGGCGCTGGGCCCAACGACACTTTCGAGATGCACGCGCTGGCCTGGCAGTCGGCGACGGTGTTCTTTGCCGTCCTCGATCTGGTCGCCGCCGTCGGGCTCTGGCTCGCCGCCGCCTGGGGAGCGGTGGTGTGGCTCACTTCGGTCGTATCGATGGCGGTGGTCGAGGTGTTTTTTCCCGCCATCTACGGCGGCAGCCTGTTCATCGTGCTGACCGAAATAGGCCTGCTCTGCGTCTATCTGTGGCTCGCCATCTGTTCGGCGCGAGAGCGCCCGGCGTGATGGACGACCATGGGGCAGACGACGGATGATGGAAGATAGAAAATAGAACTGTACTTTCATCCGTCTTTTGTCGTTCGTCGTCTGTCCTCTGCAACACGCAGCGCCGCCCGCACGCGCTGCGGGGTCGCCGGGATTTCGTCGATCGAGACGCCGAACGGGCCGAGCGCGTCGTTGATGGCGTTGAGGATCGCGGCCGGTGCGCCGATCGCGCCGCCTTCGCCCAAACCTTTCGCGCCAGTGACTGACGCATCGGTTGGCGTTTCGATGTGATGCAGTTCGAGCTCAGGGACCTCGCACGCGGTCGGCGGCGTGTAGTCGGCGAGCGTCGCGGTGAGAATGTTGCCTCCGCGGTCGTAGATGATCTCCTCGAACAGGGCGTTGCCGATGCCCTGCGCGACGCCGCCATGAACCTGGCCGTCGGCGATCAATGGATTGATGATGCGTCCGGCATCCTCGACGACCAGATATTTTTCCAGCATGACGCCGCCGGTCTCCGCGTCCAGTTCGACGATGGCGACATGGCAAGCGTTGGAGAAGGTGCCCGATGGATCGTAATGCGCGCTCTCGCGCAGGCCAGGCGTAAGGTCGCCGAAGCTGTGCGCCTGGTGGTAGACGGCGCGGGCGAGGGCTGCGATCGGCACCGCGCGATCGGTGCCGGAGACTTTCGCGCTGCCCGACTCCAGCACGATGTCGCCGGCCGCGGCTTCCAACACATGGCTCGCCGCAGCGAGGAGCTTTTGGCGGATCTTGCGCGCCGCCAGCAGCGAGGCGCCGCCGGCAATGACCAGCGAGCGGCTTGCGAACGTGCCCCAGCCATAGGGCGTGCGGTCGGTGTCGCCGTGCACCACGCGCACGTCCTGCGGGGAGACTCCGACCTCGTCGGCAATGATCTGCGCCAGCGTCGTGCGCAGGCCCTGGCCGTGCGGACTCGCGCCGATGCGCGCTTCGAGCCGGCCGGAAGGGTCCATGACGATCTCGACGCTCTCCCAGCCCGGCGTAATCTCCATGCCGCGCGCGGCGAAGGCGGGGCTGCCGTAGCCGGTGCGCTCGGAGAAGGCCGCAAAGCCGATGCCGAGATGAACGCCGCGTGCGCGCGCCTCAAGCTGGCGTGCGCGAAACGCCGGCAGGTCCACAAACGCTGCCGCCTTCTCAAGGGTCTGCCGATAAGAACCCTCGTCGAAGACGAGGCCGGTCGCGGACGTGTAGGGAAATTGCGTGATCAGATTGCGCGCGCGAATCTCGACCGGGCTTAGTCCGAATGCGGCGGCGGCCTTGTCCATCAGCCGCTCCATGGCGAGCGTGATGACCGGACGCGACACGCCACGATAGGCGCCCATCGCGCAGGTATGCGTGGTCACAGCGCGCGCGCGGCACGAATAGGCGCGCACATCGTAGGGGCCGGGCATTTCGGCCGCGGCCATCAGCGGCTCCATGCCGGCCGTCGTCGGATAGCAGGAGTAGGCGCCGGTATTGGCCAAGATGTCGGTGGCCAGCGCCACCAATCTTCCGTCTGCGTCGAAAGCGCCTTCCAGCGCCACCTGCTGATCGCGGCTGTGAAAGCCGGCGATCAGGTTCTCGCGCCGGTCCTCGCTCCAGGCGACCGTGCTGTGAAGCTGCCGCGCTAGCCAAACCAGAACCGCGTATTCGGCCGGCAGCGACATTTTCTGTCCGAAGCCGCCGCCGACGTCGGGCGCAATGACGCGCAGATCCGATTCGAAAAACTGCAGGACGTCGGCGATCGCGGTGCGCAGGAGATGCGGCATCTGCGTCGAACAGGTGAGCGTGGTGCGGTCCGACGCCGGATCGAACGACGCATGCGCGGCGCGTGCCTCGAGCGGGGTCGCATTCTGCCGGTGCGAGCGCATCTCGGCGCGCACGCGCCGGTGCGCCCGCGCCATCGCGGTGTCGAAATCGGGAGTTTCGATACGGGCGTCTACAACGACATTGGAGGGCACGGTGTCGTGGACGAGCGGTGCGCCGGGAGCGAGCGCGTCGCGCGCATCCACCACTGCCGGCCATTCGTCGATTTCGACCTCGACACGCTCGGCGAGGTCCTCCGCTTGCGCGCTCGAAGGCGCAACGACGGCGGCGATCGGCTCGCCGGCGAAACGCACCACGTCGGTCGCGAGGAGCGGCTGCTCGATCGGCCGATAGTTGAACTTGTGCAGCATGGGCCGGATCGGCCGCAGGCCGGCAAGATCCTGCGCGCGAACCACATAGGCGTCGCGCGGTGCGTTGATGGCGACGATGCGGCCTGCGGCGACCGGGCTGCGCACGAAGCGTACCCAATGCGCGGCGGCAAGGTCGGCGGTGAAGCGGCCGCGTCCGGTCACCAGCGCCGGGTCCTCAAGCCGCCGGATGGCGCGGCCGACCCATTTCATGCCCGAGCCCTTGGTGTCGGCCGCCATCGCCCGCCGCTCAATCGGGCTTGATGCGGAACGTGCGCGGCAGCGGCGCGAACCATTTGTCGAAGATTTTCGCCGCCTCGCCGGAGGCTTCGAGATCGAGCAGCGTGCGATTGACGAAAGTGAGGAATTGCGGCTCGTTCTTCTTCAAGGCAAACCCCGCGGTGCGCGGCAGCTGATAGTCGGCGATCAGCGAGAAGTCCGCCGGGTGGCCGGATTTCTGCGCGAACCAGAGCACGAGCATCTTGTCGGCCAGAAAGGCATCGACGCTGCGGTCCGCCAGCGCCGCGAAGGCGGCGTCGTAGGTGTCGAAATAGACGATCTGCAGGGTCGGCACCGCTTCCTTGAGCTTCGCATCGACGCTTGCGGAGCGCACCAAGGCGAGCTTGCGGCCGGCAAGATCGGTGATGTGGGCGACCCCGCCGTCCTTGCGCACCAAAATCATATGCGGGGAGTCGAGGTAAGCGTAGCTGAAATCGATATCGGCTGCGCGTTTCTTCGATCGCGTCATACCGACGGCGACGAGATCGACGCGGTCCTGCTGCAGCGCTGCAATGCGGTCGGCGTTGATGATCGTGATTGTCTCGGTGGCGACGCCGAGCTGTTTGGCGACGTCGCGGGCGAGATCGACGTCGTAGCCGACGATGCCTCTGCCGTCGTCGCGGAAGGAAAACGGCGGCGAGCTTTCGGTGACGCCGACCAGAAGCTTGCCGCGCGCTTTGATGGCGTCGAGTTTGCCGGCCGCGGCGGCAGTGCCGGGCAGCGGCGCCAGCGCAGCGGCCACCATGAACGAAATTACCGCAACGGCCTTTCGCAGCATCGACCCCTCGCGTTTGTGCCACGATACTAATGCATGAGCGGCGACTCGCGAAATGTGCCGGCATGTTATGGTTGGGCCGATAAAGGGGAGGGTAGCGATGGCGGCAGGCCGGCGTGCGGCGCTGATTACAGGGGCGTCCTATGGCGTCGGCGCCGCCACGGCGCTGGCGCTCGCGCGCGAGGGCTTCGACGTCGCGATCACGGCGACCAAGATCGAGAACCTTGCGGCAACGCAAAGATCGGTGGAGGCGCTCGGCACGCGAGTCGTGCCGGCTGCGCTCGATTTGCGCGATGCGCCGAGCATTGCGGCAAAGGTGAGCGAGATCATTGCCGCGCTGGGCGGCCTCGACGCCCTCGTCAACAATGCCGGCGCCAATCTGCGCAAAAGCGCAACCGAGGTCACCGCACAGGACTGGGACGCGGTGATGGATGTCAATCTGCGCGGCACGTTCTTTCTCACCCAGGAGGCCGGGCGCCATCTCATCGCCGCTGGCCGGGGAGGGTGCATCGTCAATGTCGCCTCGACGCACGCGCTCATAGGCGCGCCCGAGCGCTCGACCTACGGCATCTCGAAGGCGGCGCTCGTCGGCATGACGCGGATGCTCGCGGTCGAATGGGCGTCGAACGGCATCCGCGTCAACGCGGTGGCGCCGGGCCGGCTCGTCACCGCTTCGCCGTCGCGGGCCGAGAAAGGCGCCGATCCCGCCTATATGGCGGCCATGCTTGAACGCATTCCGCTGCACCGGCAGGCGACCGCCGAGGAGGTCGCCGCGACCATCGCTTATCTCGCAAGCCCCGCCGCCGCTGCGATGACCGGGCAACTCCTCGTGCTCGATGGCGGGCTGACGGCGGTGTAGCCGCGCGAACGACAGGTGTCGAAGATTTCACTAAATTGATGAGACGATTGACGAGGGAACGGCCCCTACTTGGTGCCACTTGGCGCCACTTGGCGCCGTGGCGGTAAGCAACGATGAGCGAGACCATTCAGAAAGTTGCATTGGTTACCGGTGCCGCGCGCGGGATCGGGCTTGCGGCAGCAAAGCGGTTTCTTGGTGAGGCATGGCGCGTGGCCCTGCTCGACATCGACGAGGAGACCCTCACTCGCACTCATGTCGCGCTGTCTGCATCCAACAACGTCATCGCCATCTGCTGTGACGTCGCCGACGCCGCCGGCGTCAATAACGCAATTGCGCGCGTCGGCCGGGAATTTGGCCGGCTCGATGCGCTGGTCAACAATGCCGGTATCGCAATCTTCAAGCCGATCCTTGAGGTCACTTATGAGGATTGGTCGCGCGTGCTGGCGGTCAACCTGACCGGACCCTTTCTCTGCGTGCAGGCCGCGGCACCGCTGATGCGAGACAGCGGCGGCGGCGCAGTCGTCAATATCACGTCCATATCGGGCTTGCGCGCCTCGACGCTGCGCACGGCCTACGGAACCAGCAAGGCCGGCCTCGCTCATTTGACCCAGCAGCAGGCGATCGAACTCGCGGCTCTCGGCATCCGCGTCAATGCCATCGCGCCCGGACCAGTCGATACCGCGATGGCCAAGGCCGTTCATACCCAGGAAATCCGCGCCGCCTATCACGACGCGATTCCGCTCAATCGCTACGGTCTTGAGCAAGAAATCGCCGATGCAGTGTTTTTCCTGTGCAGCGATCGTGCAAGCTACATTACCGGCCAGACGATCGCCGTCGACGGCGGGTTTGAAGCCACGGGCATCGGCCTGCCGGCATTGCGCAAGAATGGGCGCAACACCTGATGGCGCGGTAGACGACGCTCAGCGACCGCGCGGCTCATCGCATGCGGGCGGAAGTTCAACGTGAACATCCGTTAAGCCGCCTTGCGGGCTTGAACGAGACATTTATCTGCGTCCGAGAGGCGGCAGAGAGAGACATTGGCGCCGCCGGGCGTCGCTGTGGTTCCTCAGCTTTCCATGATGGATCCGTAATGTCAGGTCAAAACAAATTTTTGTCCCGATATCACAAGTCTTGATCTGCTGAATTTCCTACCTGAGGTCCATCGACAGGGTTTCGGAACATTCGCGGCTCAAGGACCGCTTTGGCTATGTGCTATGAAAGTTCCACGAAATGCGAACCAGTGCAGCCGCGTTGCCCAAGCTGCGCTCAAATCATGCGGCTTGCTCGAATAACGTCGCGATTTGACGGGTTGCCCGACCTTTACACGTTCGAGTGCCGAGGCTGTGGCGTGTCGTACGTCGAGGCAGCGCCCGACGATTTTTCGCGCTGTGAGCGGTCGCAGATGAAGGCCAGCGACCTCTCGATTATCAGCCATTGATTTGAGGTGGTGGTCGCATCGAAGACCATTAGCCTCCCAATTATCAGCAATTAATACGAGCGGCCGTTTACGAAAGGACATGAGCTCCTAACCGCCGGCAGTTCATCGTCCAACCTCTATCACCCACCAGTACCGCCACCGGCGGAAATCAAATCAGGAGAATCTGAATGGTGTTGCGCTTGGGCGCCGCGATTTGCGGCGCCGGGATCGTATTTCTTTGTTCGTCCCTCGCCATGGCTCGGCCAGAAATCGGGGTCGATCACTCTCATGCCGCAGGTGCCTTGGGCGCCACGATCGTTGGAACGGCATCGGCCTACAATCCCTATCATCCTGGATATCGCGAGGGCGGCCTGGAGCTCTCCTCAGGCGAGCGCTATGATCCGGCGGCGTGGGCGGCGGCGATCCAGACAGGTTTGCGCAGCAAGTTTGGCGGAGTCCGTGCCGGCGTGAGGGATGGCTACGCGCTGGTCGAGGCAGACAACAAGAAGGTCATCCTCAAAATAGATGATGTGGGGCCGCTGGAGCCGGGGCGCATCATAGACCTCGACGAACGAGCAATGCGCTATTTCGATCCGACCATGCAGCTGGGGCTGATCCACGATGTCAAGGTCACACCATTGCCCGGCCATGACTGGACGCCGGGACCGGTCGACAGCGACTGGACACCGGGCCCCGCACCAAGCCTGGTCGCCAAGGGGTGAGTTTGATCGGAAGCGGAAACGCAGGCTCATGATGGCGTGATGTCGCATTCGAGGCATCACGCCATTTTCAATAAGTCCCCGGCAATTCTGCTTTTCCGCCTGTTGCGACCATCTGTCTGGAACCGGCCGGAGAGTTTCCGAGGAAACCTCCGGCGGGAACCTTCGGCCGCCTGGAGGCGTTCGCCGTGAGACGTCCTAGAAACTTCAGTGCGATAGCGGATAAGTGCCACATCAGTCGCACTAATGCGCGATTTCGGAACCACACGGCCTAATGCGCTCCCCAGAACTGCCGGCACGGTTTCCCGGCTGGCGTACGAGCGCGCGGTGGAGAAGGGCGCCGACGTCGATCTTTTGTTGCGCAAGGCCGGATTGTCGCCAGCGCAGATTGACGATTCTGACGCCCGCCTCGATGCCCGCCGTCAGATCAGGTTTCTCAATCTCGTGGCCGATGCTCTTAACGACAATCTTCTCGGATTTCATCTCGCGCAGAACGTCGATTTGCGCAGGATGGGATTGTTGTATTACGTCATATCATCGTCGGACGCGCTGGGCGAAGGGATAAGGCGCGTGGCGCGGTATGTCTCAATTGTCAACGAGGGCATCAGACTGACATATCATGAAGGCAATCGGATCGAGCTTACCTTTGAATATGTCGGCGTGCCCCGTTATTTGGACAATCATCAAATCGAATACGCGACGACTGCCCTCATAAAGGGATGCCGGCAGTTGACGAATCGAGAGTTGACTGCGGACAAAGTGTGTTTTGTCCATCTGCGGGCCGAATCCTCGGAGATGAATTCCTTCTATCGCTGCAAGCTTCGATTTGGCGCCGATGCCGACGAAATGGATTTTCCGCTTTCGATCCGGCATATCCCAATTGTCAGCGCCGACCCTTACCTCAGCAATATTCTGATAAGGTACTGTGAAGAAGCCCTCGCGCACCGAGGTCCAAATAGGAGCTCGCTGGAAGCGAATGTCGGCAATGCCATCGCTGTGCTCCTGCCGCACGGCAAAGCGTGCATGCGCGATGTCGCGCGCAAGCTCGCCATGAGCCAGCGAACGCTGGCACGTCGTCTCGCCTCGGAAGGTTTGAGATTTGCCGGCATCCTGGATTCACTTCGATTCGACCTGGCCAGGCGTCACCTTGCCGATCGGCGTTTGTCGATTTCCAAGATTGCCTGGTTGCTCGGCTATAGCGACGTCAGTTCGTTCTCACACGCTTATAAGCGTTGGACCGGAAAGGCGCCTCGGGCGAGCCAGCGGCATTTACGGGTAAAGCAAACGTCGGCGCACGCGCCCGCATCGCATTGAACGCATGGACCCGCCGACAACTGCCGGAACCTTCGGCGGGAACCTTCGGCCTCCCAGCGGCGTTCGCCGTGGGACGTTCGAGAAACTCGAGTGCGATAAAGGGTGAGTGCCATATCAGTCGCACTAACGCGCGGTTTCGGGACGAAACGGCTTAATACGATCCCGAGAGCCGCTAGCACGATTTCCCGGCTGGCATACGAGCGTGCGGCGGAGAGCGGCGCCGACGTTGATCAACTGTTGCGCAAGGCCGGGCTATCGCAAGCGCAGATTGATGATTCCAGCGCTCGTGTCGAAGTCCGAAGCCAGATCAAGTTTCTCAATCTCGTCGCCGAGGCTCTCAACGACAATCTTCTCGGATTTCACCTGTCGCAAGACATCGATTTGCGCAGGATAGGATTGTTGTATTACGTCATGTCATCGTCGGACACGCTGGGCGAAGCGATAAGGCGCGTGGCCCGGTATGTGTCAATTGTCAACGAGGGCATCAGACTGGCGCATCGTGAGGGCAACCGGATCGATCTTGCCTTTGAATATGTCGGCGTGCCCCGTCATTTGGATCATCATCAAATTGAATGCATGACGGCTGCCTTAATGAGGATATGCCGACAGCTGACGAATCGAGAACTGACGGCAGACGAAGTGTGTTTTGTGCATCTGCGGACCAAATCCGCGGAGATGAGCTCCTTCTATCGCTGCATGCTTCGATTTGGCGCTGATGCCGACGAGATGGATTTCCCGCTTTCGATCCGGGATACCCCGATTGTCAGCGCCGATCCGTACCTCAACAATATTCTGATAAAATACTGTGAAGAAGCTCTCGCGCTCCGCTCAAATAGGTGCTCACTGGAAGCAAGTGTAGGCAATGCGATCGCTCTGCTCCTGCCGCATGGCAGGGCGTGTATGCGCGATGTCGCGCGCAAACTGGCCATGAGCCAGCGAACCCTGGCACGCCGCCTTGCCTCGGAAGGCCTGACATTTGCCGGCGTCCTGGACTCACTCAGATGCGATTTGGCCAAGCGCCACCTTGCGGATCGGGATCTATCGATTTCGAAGATCGCCTGGTTGCTCGGCTATAGCGACGTCAGTGCGTTCTCTCATGCCCATAAGCGCTGGACAGGAAAGACGCCCCGGGCGAGCCAGCGGCGTCTACGTCTAAGGCGAGTGCCGACGCACGCGCCTGCATCGCATTGAAGGCAAAGGCCCTGGGGCAGGTCCAAGTTACCGACGCGCGATGTCTATTGGACGCCGCCGTGCCGGCATGCGGCGAGAAAGAATGCAACTCGGTGGGGTACGTGCGGCGCGATCTCGCCGCGCAGCGTTTCGAGTTTCTCTCCAAATAACCCGCGGATGATTATCGGCAAGACAACCAGGTCCATGAACAATCGCGTGGTTGTTGGCAGTCGCTCAGGCGCGAAAGCCGGCAATGAGCTGAGCGCGTCGGATTGCGCGGCCTCGCTCAAGAGGGGGCCGATGACCTCCTCGCCGCGCTGACGCGCCATGTGATGGACATTGACCGCCAAGTCCGGAAATCGGCGAGCCTCGGAAACAGACACGCGCATCAAATCGATGGTGTTGCCGGTCAAAAGCCAGTCCAGGATTATGTTGCCGACGCTGGTGAGACGCTCGTCTATTGTTGCTCCGCTCGGTACATTGCTTTCAAGCCGTTCGATCGCCGCGGCCACGTTGCGCAGAACGACGGCGGCAAACAGCGCCTCCTTGTCGGAATAGCGGGCGTAGATGGTCGGTTTGCCGGCGCGCGCACGGCACGCAATCTCGTCGATGCTGGCGCCGGCCAGCCCGCGTTCGAGAAAGACACTGCGGGCGGCGTCCAGGATGCGCTCATCGACCTCACCGGCGCGGGCACGCGGCGGCCGTCCGGCACACACCTTCGGCCGCCCGGAAGCGCGCTCTTTTGGTTCTGCCAATTCAGCCATCGCCTACTCTCACATTGCCGCGACTGCTTTCGCCCCGACAGGGTTGTAGGGGCAGCTAAGGCCATGATTCGCTTTCGAAATATACGTGAACCGCAGACGGAAGTAAATAAACGAAACGGTACCGTATAGATATATTGACAGCCGACGCGTTGCAAGCTAGATAGTGAACGAAACGGTATCGTTCCGTTATTTCGCCGGCCGATCACGCGGAGGGCGCCATGATCTCATTCAGGCAAGAAGCAAATCAGGAAACCAAGGACCACGCGAAATGTGCTGCCGCCCTGATTGGCTGGGGCGCGGTGCTTTGGATCGCGTTTTGGGCCGCCCCGTACCTCTACGCCGTCAATGACCTCATTGGGTGGAGATAAGCCGTGTTCTTGGAAGAGGAAAATCGCCCACGCAATCAACACGGTGGGCAGGGGTCGCCGGAGGACGCGCGGACACCCGCGCCGCCGGCGGCGCAAGAACATATTGTTCAGGAGTCCGAGCAGATGCGCGATGCCTCCATCCGCGCGCGCGAACCCGCGCGGCAGGAACAGCAGCCGGACCACCAGAACGTCGTCGAGTCACCGCCGCTGCATGACGATCAGCCCGCGGATGAGGATGACCGGCACGCAGATGCGCCGCGCGCCGGACTCTTCAAGCGCCATCCGATCGCAGTTGTGCTTGGCCTGCTTCTGATCATCCCCGTGCTGGCATCGGGTTATCTGTACTGGGACAACGCCCAGCACTTCGAGTCGACGGACGATTCCTTCATTGCGGCGCGGCAGTTTTCCATCGAACCGGAAGTCTCCGGCTATATCACCGCGGTACCGGTCACCGACAATCAGCACGTCGCCGCCGGTACCGTTATCGCGCGCATCGATGATCGCACTTACCGCATCGCACTCGATCAGGCCAACGCGCAGCTCGCGCACGATCAGGGGGTGCTCGAACAGGCGAAGACCAATCTCGCCCGCTACGCCTCTCTCGACAAAACAAATTCGATCGCCAAACAGACGGTCGACGATCAGCGCTATCTGGTCCAGCAAGACCAGGCCACTATCGAGCTCGATCAGGCGAAGATTGATCAGGCGCAGCTGAACCTCGGTTACACCGTCGTCAAAGCCGATCAAGCCGGGCGTGTGGTCAGTCTCAGCGCCGCCGTCGGCCAATATGCGCAACCGGGCACGGCGCTGACAATGTTCGTGCCCGACGACACTTGGGTGACGGCGAATTTCAAGGAGACACAGCTCGATGCTATGCGGCCGGGGCAGCCGGTGACATTGAGCATCGACGCCTATCCGGACCGTTCGATCCGCGGCCATGTCGCCAGCGTGCAGTCGGGATCTGGCCCGGCCTTCTCGCTGCTGCCGCCGGAGAACGCCACCGGCAATTGGGTCAAGATCGTGCAGCGGGTACCGGTCAAGATCATCATGGACAACCGGCCGACGGATGTTGCGCTCGGGCCCGGCATGTCGGTCGAGACCACGGTGCGGGTCAATCCGAGGCCGTCCCTCTATGAGCAGTTAAAGGCGCGGCTATGAGTGCCGTCGCGACCAGGGCTATCCGGGGCGGCGGCGCGGTTGGCAGCGCTGCGGTCAATCCATGGCTGATCGCGGTGCTGGTCGCATTCGCAGCGTTTATGGAGAATCTCGACACGACGATCGCCAACGTGGCGCTTCCCTACATCGCCGGCGGCCTCGGCGTGAGCGAGGATGAGGCGTCCTGGGTGATCACCACTTATCTGGTTGCCAACGCGGTCAGCTTGACGGCGAGCAGCTATCTTGCGCAAAGGTTCGGCCGCAAGTCGTTTTTTCTGACCTGTCTGGGTCTGTTCACCGCAAGCTCGGTGCTGTGCGGTTTAGCGCCCAACCTGCAGTCTCTGCTGCTGTTTCGCATTCTGCAGGGGCTGGCCGGCGGCGGCATGGTGCCAGCTTCGCAATCGATCCTCGCTGATTCGTTTCCACCGGAAAAGCGCGGGCAGGCCTTTGCGTTGTTCGGTATCGCGGTAGTGGTCGCTCCGGTCGTCGGGCCGACGCTTGGCGGCTGGATTGCCGACAATTACTCCTGGCAGTGGTGCTTCGAGATCAACGGTCCGGTAGGCCTGGTTGCCATGGCGCTGATCTCCGCAACACTGCGCGATTCTCCGACAGCGATTGCGGAACGCCGGCAATTCAAGCGGCAAGGCAACAAGTTCGACATCGTCGGCTTCGCTCTGGTAGCGACATTTCTTGGCGCGCTCGAGATAGCGCTCGACCGAGGGCTTGAGGACGATTGGTTCGGCTCAAGCTTCATCGTCGTTGTCACGGCTGTGTGCGCGCTCGCCTTCGTGTTGATGATCCCGTGGGAGCTCAGCCGCCGAAATCCCGCGGTCGACGTCCGCATCGTGGCGACGCGCCAGTTCGGGGCATGCTTTCTAGTGATGATGGCGACCGGCGCGATCCTGCTCTCAACCACCCAATTTTTGCCTGAGCTCGTGCAGGCGGACTATGGCTACACAGCCACATGGGCCGGCCTCGTGCTCTCGCCGGGCGGGATCGTGCTTGTACTCATGATGCCTATCGCGGGACGGCTCACAGGAAAGGTGCAGCCACGTATCCTCATTGCCATCGGCGCGGCAATTTGCGCGGTGGCGATGTTCGACATGACCAGGATCAACGGCGCGGTCGACTTCCGGTTCTTTGCGGCTTCCCGCATGCTGCTGAGCGTTGCCCTGCCGTTTGTCTTCATTCCGATCATGACGGCCTCCTTCGACGGGATCCCGCGTGACAAGACCGACATGGCCTCGGCCTTGATCAATATGGCGCGCAACACCGGCGGCTCGATCGGCATCTCGCTCGCCAATAACGTGCTTGCGCACCGGGAGCAGTTCCATCAGAGCCGGCTGATCGAACTCGTCAATCCATCCACTCCCCAATATCAGGACGCTCTGAAGCAGGTGACCGGTTATTTCGCGGCGCAAGGCGCGTCGCTGGCGCACGCGCAGCAACAAGCCTTCACCTGGATCGGCCAGCAAGTGCAGACGCAGGCGACCCTTCTCGCTTATATCGACGTCTTCTGGGCTCTGATGCTGATTTCCGCGGCCGCCATCCCGCTCGCGCTGATCCTGCGCAAGGTGAAGCTTGGCGGACCGAGGCCGGCCGCACATTGATGGCGAATGCGAGCGGACGGTCTGGCCAAGGTCAAAGTGAAGAGCTGCCATGAATATTCAATGCAGCCGAATGTGAAAGTGACCGAACTTCGTCCAGCGTGCGAAGTTATCGTTTTGGTGTTGTAAGGCGGCGGCGCGCTTGGCGCGTATGACGCCGCAGTTTACGAGCGCGAGTAGAAATTTGAGGCGATTTTGCCGCAGCGGCTTAGAGGAAAGATGGCAAATCAGAGGGGCATCATAATCCAAATAGACAGGTGCGTGCTGCGCAAGCTTTGACGAGGGCAGGCGCGACGGCATGCTGAAACAAACAGCGGCATCGCGCCGCGATCATGTGAATGGGAGCTAATGGCACTGCGAATTGAAGACTATGCATTGATCGGCGACTGCGAGACGGCTGCTCTCGTCGGCCGCGACGGCTCGATCGATTGGCTGTGCTGGCCGCGTTTCGATTCGCGAGCGTGCTTTGCGGCGCTGCTCGGCAGCGCCGAGAACGGCCGCTGGCTGATTGCCCCGAAACAGTCGCCTATCGCGGTCAATCGGAGTTATCGCCCCGGGACCCTTATCCTCGAAACCGAATTTCAGACCGAGACGGGCAGGGCGGCGATTATTGATTTCATGCCGCCGGTAAGCGGCGCTCACCTTTTGCGCATCGTGATGGGGCGGTCCGGGCATGTGGATTTTCACACCGAATTTGTGGCCCGTTTCAATTACGGGTCGAGCGTGCCGTGGGTAAGTCGGCTCGATGATGGCTCGATCAATGCCATAGCGGGTCCCGAGCGGCTTATCCTGCGTACTCCCGTCGCGCTTCATGGCGAAGACCTCAGAACGCTTGGAGATTTCACCGTTGCTGCCGGCGAATCCGTTCCCTTCGTCTTGTCCCGCGGTCTCTCGTTTGAAAGCCTGCCGCCTCAAGTTGATCCGTTCAAGATGCTGCAGGAGACGGAGAGCCTGTGGCGGGAATGGAGTGACCGGTGTCCCGACGTTGGCCCCTGGACTGCGGCGGTCAAAAGATCGCTCATCACGCTGAAAGCTTTGACCTATGCGCCAAGCGGCGGAATTGTCGCCGCCGTCACGACCTCGCTGCCTGAGCGGCTGGGCGGCGTGAGGAATTGGGATTACCGCTATTGCTGGCTGCGCGATGCAACGTTCACGCTGCAGGCCTTCATGCATCTCGGTTACTACGATGAAGTCAGAGCCTGGCGCGATTGGATCATCCGGGCGGTCGCTGGCAGCCCGGAGCAGGTCCAGATCATGTACGGCGTAGGCGGCGAGCGCTGGCTGCCGGAAATGATCGTGCCCTGGCTGCCCGGCTATGAAAACTCGTCGCCGGTGCGGATCGGAAATGCGGCATATCAGCAGACGCAGATCGACGTATTGGGCGAGGTCGCCGACGTAATGGCTCGAGTGCGCAAAGCCGGGCTGGAAATTTCCGAGCGTGGCCGAGCCATGCGGCCTTTGTTCATAAACCATCTGGCGCGAGTCTGGCGCGAGCCGGACGAGGGTATTTGGGAGGTGCGCGGCGGCCGGCAGCACTTCGTTCATTCGAAAGTCATGGCCTGGGTCGCATTCGATCGCGCGGCCAGCGAATTATTCGCCGAGGGATTGAGTAAAGAGGCGTGTCGTTGGCGTGAGCTCGCCGCCGAAATCCACGCCGAGGTTTGTGAGCGCGGCTTCGACCGCGAGCTGAACAGCTTCGTACAGGCCTATGGCTCCAAACGGCTCGACGCCAGTCTCTTGCTCATCCCGGTGGTGGGCTTTCTGCCCGCGACCGATCCGCGGGTGCAAGGCACGCTTCGTGCGATCGAGGACAAGCTATTGATCGATGACGAATTCGTACGGCGCTATGAAACCGACGATGCCGACGACGGGCTACCTGCCGGGGAAGGAGCGTTTCTGGCATGCAGCTTTTGGCTCGTCGACAATTACGTCTTGCAGGGCCGCTATGGGGACGCCCGCCGCCTGTTCGAGCGCTTGCTCTCGCGCTGCAACGACGTCGGCTTGCTGGCCGAAGAGTTCGATCCGGCGACCGGCCGCATGCTGGGCAACTTTCCGCAGGCCTATAGTCACGTGGGCATAATCAATTGTGCGCTGAGCTTGAGCCGGCAAACCGGTCCCGCCGAAGAGCGCGCCGAAGAGTCTGTCACTGCCCCGGCGGGCTGATGGCGCGGCGATTCCCGACCTCACCAGCCGCGCGGCTCATCGGACAATTCAGGGATGGCTTCAAGCTCCGCCGCGAGCTTCTTTTGCGCCGCGCCATCGAGCGGCAGGAGCGGTGGGCGCGGGTGGCCACAATCGCGGCCCATGATCCGCGCTGCGGCTTTGAGCGAGGCGACGCCGCCAGGCTTGACGATCTGCCGCAGCGCTGCCGCTTGTTCCTGCAGCGCGCGCGCTTCAAACAGTTTTTGCGCGCGGCAAAGATCGAACAGGCGCCGCGTCAGCTTCGGCGCAATGACCGCGAGCGGGGAAAACGTTCCCCGCGCGCCGATCGCCGATGCCGACACCATCAAGTCCGTTCCAGCGAGCAGCGCGAAATCGGGACGCAGGCGCGCGGCTTCGGTGAGGAGCTCGATCATGAACTGCCAGTCGAGGCTCGAATCGACGACGCCGGCGAAGTTGGGCAGCCGCTCGATCAGATTTCGCGCCAAAGCGGCATTGATCTTGGCTCCGGCCATGTCCTCGGGTGCATTGAAGATGAAAAACGGAATATCGACGGCGGCGCCGATCTGAAAAAAGTGCTCCGCAATCATCGCCGGCGGCGGCGTCCAGTAATAGGGCGTGGTGGCGATGACGGCGGCAGCGCCGGAGTTTTGGGCAAAGCGCGCCAATGCCGCGGCGATGCCGGTGCCGGCGTCGCTGACATGAGCGATCACCGGCACGTTGCCGGCGCGCTCGACCGCGAATTTAATGAGCGCCCGCCGCTCGTCGTCGGTGAGGCTGACCGACTCGCCCACATGCATCGGCACGGCCAGCGACTGCGCGCCGTTGCGGAGGTGAAAGTCGATCATGCGGCCGTAAAGCGCAAAGTCGATGCTGCGATCGGCGGCAAACGGCGTGGGCGGCGTATGAACGAGGCCGGGCTCGAACGGCATTGCTTAATCCTGAAAAAGAGAAGAGGTCACCAGCCGTACGGCTCGCTGTCGATGATGCCGAGGTCTTCGAGCTGGGAACGGATATAGGCCTGCCGCTCGGGCGTGGCGGTCGGCAGCGGCGCGCGCGTGGGACCGACCGGGCGCCCCATGATTACCATGCCGCCCTTGAGCGAGGAGGGATATTGATCCTTGAACAGGTGCCACAGCCGCGTCATCTTGAACTGCAGTTCGCGCGCCTTCGGCCATTCGCCGGCCACGCAGCTGTCGAACAGCGCGTTGCACAGATTGGGGCAGATCGAGCCGGCGGCCGAATAGGAACCGACGCCGCCAAGCGGCACCGACGGCAGCAGAAATTCCACGCCGGTGACCATGGCGAAATTCGGCCGCAGCGCCAGCACCGCGCGCGAGATTTCCAGAAACTTCTCGCTGTTGAAGCTTGCTTCCTTGACGCCGGCGAAGTTCGGCAGCTTCTCGATCAGCCGCGCCATCAGTTCGCCGGTGATCTCGACGCCGTTGAGATAGCTCGGCGAGTTGTAGGACAGCACCGGCAGGTCGATCGATGTGCAAAGCCGCACGAAATAGGCCTCGATGGCTTCCAAGGTCGGCGTCCAGAAATAGGGCGTGATCGCCAGAATGCCGTCGGCGCCGATCGTTTGCGCGTGCCGCGCCAGCGTCATGGTGTCTTCGACGGCGAGCGCGCTGACGTGAATGGTCACCGGCACGCGGCCGGCCACCACCCTGACCGCGGCTTCGGCAAACAGCTTGCGCTCGGGAATGGTGAGATTGAGCGACTCGCCCTTGTGGTGCGGCCATGAAATCGCTGGCGCGCCGGAGCGGACATGGAAGTCGAGCACCTTTTCGAATGTCGGAAGATCGAGGGAAAAATCGTCCTTGAGCGGAGTGACCGGGCTCTGCATCACGCCGCGAAACTTGTTCTGCATGGTCGCTCCGGCACTCATCGTTCTTGGCCCTTAAATTCTTGGCCGTCAGAATTTCGGCGGCTCGCCGAAATACGCTTGGCGGATGACCTCTGCAAGGTCGGTTTTCGTCACGGGCCGCGGATGTTCGACCTTGACGGCGCCGACCACCTCGACAGCCTTCGCGATATCCTCCTCGCGCATGCCTAGCCCTTTCAGCCCGGTCGGCAGGCCCAGCCGTACATTGAGATCGTAGAGGCCGCGCGCCGCATCGCTCACGCCGAGCGCGCGTCTGATGCGCATCACGGCGTCGGGGGCGGCGGCGGCATTAAAGCCGATCGCATAGGGGGTGGCGATGGCGTGGGTGTGGGCGTGATCGAGATCGAACCATTGCCGCACGCGTTGCGCGATGGCGTGCTCGAGCCCGACCTCGGCGCGGAACGCGGCGGCGACCCAGGCGCCGTATTGCACGTCGGTGCGCGCGGCGAGATCGCGCGGATTATCCACTAGCCGCGGCAGGCTCGCGCCAAGCAGGCGTACCGCCTCCTCAGCCATGGTCTGCACCACCGGATTGGTGTCGGGCCCGTAGAGGCTTTCGACCGCGTGCGCCATGGCGTTCATGCCGCTCGCCGCCGACATGCGCACGGGCAGATCGAGCGTCAATTCGGGGTCGTAGATCGCGGTTGCGGGCAGCGCCGCGACATCGTCGCCGCTGCGCTGATTGGCGGCGATGCCGATACGCCAGCGCGGCGCCATTTCCGAACCCGAATAGGTGGTGACGATGGCAATGTACGGCAGTTTCGTCGCCACCGCCGCGGCCTTGGCAAGCCCGATCGGCGAGCCACCGCCGAACACGACGAAGCCGTCGGCGTTGGTTCGTTTGAGCTCGCCGATGACGCGCTCGAAGGCTTCACGTGGCATGTTGGGCGCCGATGCGTCGCACAGGCCGGCGCAGCGGTCGGCGACCGGCGCAGTGACGCGGCGCACAAGCTCGGCGCGCGACGGCGAGCACAGCACGATGAGCCGCGAGATTTTGTGAAAGTCGGCTTCCGCCGCAAGCGCGGAGACGGAGCCGGCGCCGAATACGACACGAACGGGGTCGGAACGGTAGGTGAAGGGGTTCATTGAATCACGCGGGGGCTGTCTGTTGCCGCTTTCGTCGGCGGGGAGAGGTAGTGTGCTTATCGTTCATTTCACCGCCATGTCGGCTACCTCTTTCGCTTTCGCCGCGCAGGCCGCAAGCAGAAAGCCGAGATCGGTGCCGGTGGAGACATAGCGCGCGCCCATGCGCACGTATTGTGCTGCCAAATCCGGCCGGGTAGCGAAGCCGCCGACTGCGGCGTGCTTGCCGTGCTTCTTGCAGGCGGCGATGGTCTTCTCGTAGGCGTCGCGCACGCGCGGATGATCGTATTGGCCGGGCAGCCCCCAATCGGCCAAAAGGTCGTTGGTGCCGATCAGCACCATGTCGACGCCCTCG
>DATJTL010000186.1:0-8474 GCA_035503415.1 Xanthobacteraceae bacterium | reverse complement strand
CACAGCCGCAAATGCCGGCGGCATGATGCAGGCTCCGGCGCCTGTCGCTGCGAGTTCGGCCAGCTCTTTTTCACTGTCGAAAAAGGCAAGGTCGGCCGGGCCGGCGTTTTCGAGCGCGGCGAAGCCCCGGACGCAGCGCTCAGCCGGCTCGCCTGAACGCAGGCTCGAGCCCGTCAAGCTGGCGATCTCGGCGACCGTCAGCCCGCGACTGGCTCGCATGTGAGCCGGCATTCATTCACCCGCGGCACACCTCGGCGGCGACGCATCAGAAATGCGTCCCGCCGCCGAAGGCGAAGAACTGGGTGCGGTCATACGATTGCTTGAGGAACGGATAGGCAAGATCGAAACGCAGCGGACCGAACGGCGAGTTCCAGATCAAGCTCACGCCCGCTGAAGCGCGCACCGCAGGTGAATCCGCCAATTGCATACCGCACTGGCAAATGAAGCCTGGATTGCCTGGAACGGGAGCGCCGTAGATTTCGCCAGTCGACGGCAACTGCGTTTCACCCTGGTAGCCCCACACCGAACCGGAATCGACGAACACGCCGCCGGTAAATCCGGAATCCTTCGGCATGAAGTAGAGCGGATAATCGAACTCCAGGCTGGCGCCCCAGTACATCGTGCCGCCGACCAGGTCGTTCGACGTTCCCGGCGTGTTGTCGCGCGGACCGAGCCCCGCGGGCGCAAATCCGCGAACGAGATTGGGGCCCATCTTGAAGTCATCGAGCATGCGCACGTAGTCGTCGTTGGACACGCAGGTATTCGGCGTCGGGCACTTCTGGAAGCCGAGGATGTCGCCGGCTTGCAGATGGAGGATGCCGATGAGGTCGGAGACCGGTTCGTAGTAGCTGTGGAAATCGACGACCGAGCGCATGTACGCTTCGTCGCCGCCGACGCCGGCGAAATCCTGACCGAAGTTGATGTTCACGCCGCTGGTTGGGTTCTTATTGTTGTCGAGCGTGTTGTAGACGAGGCCGTAACCCACGCTTGACGTCAATGTGGTGCCCGCACCCAGTTCCGCACGTATCGGCAGCGATGCCTGCCCGTACGTGTAGCAACTCGTATAGGAACCAAATGGGGAGCCTGTGGCGTAGATGGCGTTGAACGTCGGAAATGTGGTGGCATTGTCCGGGTCGATGTTGTTGCAGTCGTTCAGGTACGAAGGCAGCTGGATCGACTGCGTGTACAACGAATAGCGCAGTTGCACGGAGAAGTCTTCGCGCAGCGGAATGCCGAACTTCAGACTGCCGCCGACCGATTCAGTGCCGTAGGAGAAATAGTTGTTGGCCAAGCTTTGCTTGGCAAACAGGTCGATGCCCGCGGCGATGCGGTCGTTGAGAAAATACGGCTCCACGTAGTCGAGTTCGGCCGCCCGAACGTACTCGCCGTAGGTTGCCGACGCTTTGGCAAAACGGCCGGTTCCCAACAAATTGCGTTCGGAGACCGATGCCTCGACCATCCAGCCCTGCGCGGTCGAATAGCCGCCCATGATGGAGAAGTCGCCGGTGGACTGCTCCACCACGTTGATGTTCACCACCACCCGGTCCGGCGCCGAACCAGGCTCGGTGGTAATTTTGACGTCCTTGAAGAAGTTAAGGTTCTTGATGCGGCGCTCGCCGCGATCGAGCAAAGCGCGGTTGTACGGATCGCCTTCATTGATATCCAATTCGCGCCGGATCACGTAGTCGCGGGTACGCGTATTGCCGATGATATTGATCCGCTCGATGTAGGCGCGGGTGCCCTCATCCACCACATAGGTGACGCCGATGGTTCGGGTCTGCGGGTTGCGATCGCCGCGCGGCCGCACGGTGCCGAATGGATAACCGCGCCTGGCCATTTCGATGGTGATATCCTCGACGGTCTTCTCGACTGCGTCGCCGTTGTAGATATCACCCTTTTGGGTCAGCAGCGCCGACCGCAGCGAAGCGGCATCCACTGCGCGCACGTTGGATTGGATGTCGATTTTGCCGAAATGGTATTGCGGGCCTTCCTCAATCGTAAAAGTGATGATGAAGCCCTTCCGCGCAGGGTCATAGACGCCCGTCGCGGAGATGACCTGCACGTCGGCATAGCCGTGCTTGAGATAAAAGCGGCGCAGCAGATCGCGGTCGGCTTCAATGCGATCGGGGTCGTAGACGTCGGTGGTCTGCAAAAAGCTTAGGAAATTCGACACTTCGGTCTTGATCACATCCTTCAGCCGCCAGCTGGAATAGGCGTGATTGCCGACAAAATCGATCTCCTTCACCCCGGTCTTTTCGCCTTCGTTGATGACGAAGATCAGGTCGA
Source organism: Xanthobacteraceae bacterium (assembly GCA_035503415.1). Lineage (GTDB taxonomy): Bacteria > Pseudomonadota > Alphaproteobacteria > Rhizobiales > Xanthobacteraceae > BOG-931. Next base: position 6,188 of record DATJTL010000186.1, on the reverse strand, counting down.
CGCGGTTGTTCGGCCGGTCGATGATTTGCGGTACGACGGTGACGTCGAAACGCCCGTTGCGGTGATAGACCTCGATGATCCGTTCAGTATCTGCCTGCACGGCCGGCTTGGACAGCGTGCCGCGCGCCTTCGACTGTATCTCCTGCTGCAGCTGCTCGTCCTTCATCCGGTGATTGCCCTCGAAGACGACGCGGTCGATCACCTGCGCCTCGACAACGGAGACAATCACGCGGTTGCCCTGCGTGGTCACGTTGATGTTCTGAAACAGGCCGGAGGCATAGAGCGCCTTGATTCCGGCATTGATCTCGTCGGCATTAAGACGCTCACCCGGCTCCGCCTTGAAGTACTGGCGGATGGTGTCGGCATCGACACGCCGGTTGCCCTCAACGACGATTTCGGTCGCCCCGGCATGTTCAGCCGGAGCGGCAAACGCCGCGTTCGACGCAAAGCCAACAACACTCACCACGAGGAGCAAGCCAGCCACGACAAGCCCTCGTCTTACCCGCACCCACATCGTCATTCGCAAAGTGCCCTTATTCCCCTAGCGTGGCCGCCCCCAACTGGCGGGTTGTTCCAAAGTCCCAACAGATCCGCGCTTCTAAGTCGCCATCCGCCTAGTCCCCGACTGCAGCCTTCGCTTTATCCCCGATCGATCAGTTTACCGGCCAGACACCTCATGATGACGTTAGGTGAACGATGTCATTGAACGTTGCAAATATCATCAACATGATGACAACCGCGAAACCAATCCGAAACCCTACTTCTTGGGCTCGCTCCGAAAGCGGCCGCCCGCGTGCCGCTTCGATCGAGTAGAACAAAAGGTGGCCGCCATCGAGTAGCGGGATCGGAAACAGGTTTAACAATCCGATCGAAACCGACAGCACCGCAGCGAGATGGATGAGAGCCACAAAGCTGATACTGGCCACCTGACCCGACATCTGCGCGATACGGATTGGCCCGCCGAGCTGACTGGCCGTTTCTCGGCCGATCACGACGCGGCCGATATACGTTAACGTTTTATCGACCACGAACCACGTTTCCTGCGCCCCTAGCAAGACGGCGCGGGGCGGCGAAACCGGCTGGTATTTTATGTCGCTCGGTGTCGGCGAACGCCTGATGCCGAGAAGGCCGATGCGCTGGGTATTGCCGAAGATGTCTTTTTCTTCGTGAAGGACGGGCGTCGCCGTCAGCACGATCTGGGCGCCCTTTCTGTCCACAGTAATTTTGAGCGGCTCGCCGGCGCTGTCGGCGACGATGCGCTGCATTTCGGCGAAGTTGTCGATCTTCTGGCCGTTGATCGCCAAGACCATGTCGCCGGCCTCGAATCCGGCGGCCGCGGCCGGGCTGCCGGACTGAACCTCGTCGACACGAGCGCTCATTGTCTGCATGCCGTAGAGCATGAAGATACCGGCAAAAATGACTATGGCCAAAACGAAATTTGCCGCCGGGCCGGCGACCACGATGGCCGCCCTCTTGGCGACCGGCTGAAACATGAAGCTCTGTTGCCGTTCGCCGGCATCCATGGCGGTAAGGCCCGCCCGGTCAGGCGTGCTGGCGGCGCTCTCGTCGCCGAAGAACTTCACATAGCCGCCCAGCGGAATCAGCGCGATTTTCCACCGCGTGCCGTGGCGATCGTCGAAGCCGAGGAGTTCGGGCCCAAAACCGATGGAAAAAGCCAGAACCCGCACGCCGCACCAGCGGGCGACAATGAAATGACCGAGTTCATGGCAAAAGACCACAAGGCTTAATACGAACAGAAAAGGAACGAGGTAGTGCAGTGCGTCCCACCCAAACGACTGCAAATGCGAAAGAATATTAATTCCCATGACGCCGCCTCACGCCCCCAACCATCCTTAACGCCCTGCCCTGATTAGGATGCCATTGCGGCAATTTCGGGCAAGAGTTGGTTCGCTAATCTTCTAGCATTATGGTCAATGGCGATCGCCTGCTCCACAGATTGTGGTTCGTTCATTGCGCCGCCTCGCTCAGCTGCCACAATCGTTGCCTCGACCAGGGCCGGGATGCCGGTGAAGCCGAGTCGGCCGCCGACAAACTCGGCGACCGCAACCTCGTTGGCGGCGTTGAGCACGGTCGGCGCCGCCCCTCCGGCCGCCAGTGCTTCCCGCGCGATGCGTAGAGCGGGAAACCGCACCGGGTCCGGCTCTTCGAAAGTCAGTGTGGCGATACGGGCGAGATCGAGCCGTTGCGCAGGCGTAGCCATGCGCCGCGGATGAGCCAGGCAATGGGCGATCGGGATCCGCATGTCCGGCGAGCCTAGCTGGGCGATCACCGACCCGTCGCGGTACTCCACGAGGCCATGAATTACCGATTGCGCGTGCACGACGACATCGAGTTCGTCCGGCGCCAAGGCAAATAAATGCCGCGCCTCGATCAATTCGAGCCCCTTATTCATCAGCGTCGCGGAATCGATCGTGATCTTCGGCCCCATCGACCAGGTCGGGTGCTTGAGCGCCTGCTCCAAACTGACCTTGCGGATTTGCTCAAGGGTGAACGTACGGAACGGGCCGCCCGAGGCCGTCAGGATGATACGGCGAACGTCCTGGCGGCGTCCGGCGCTGAGCGCCTGAAAGATCGCATTGTGCTCGGAATCGACCGGCAGCACGGTGGCACCGGCGGCCGCCGCACGGCGCATGAACAGCGCCCCGGCGCACACCAGGCACTCCTTGTTGGCAAGCGCCACGGTAGCGCCGCGGTCAGCTGCGGCCAGCGTCGGCTTGAGGCTGGCGGCGCCGGTAATCGCCGCCATCACCCAGTCGGCCGGACGCTGCGCAGCCTCGACTATGGCGGTCTGACCGGCGCCCGCCTCGATCCAAGAGCCAGCAAGCCCCGCTTTCAATTCGTCATAGGCAGCGGGATCGGCGACCGCGGCGAAGCGCGCGCCGAGTTCGCGCGCCAGCCGCGCCAGCGCGGCACCGTTGCGGTGCGCTGTCACCGCCTCCACCTGGTAGCGGCCGGGATCGCGCCGCAAAAGATCAATCGTGCTTGAACCGATCGAGCCGGTGGCGCCCAGCAGCGTTACCCTGCGCGGCAGCGCGGCGGGTTCGACTTCGGCAAGCGGCTGCGTCGTCGTTGTCATCGCACCTACCATACCAGCAAGCCATGAGCGGGAGCAGCCATTCCCCGATGCAAGATACCAATGAGGAGCGCGGCAATCGCTGCGACCAGAAAACCGTCAAGACGATCCATCAACCCGCCATGGCCAGGAATGAGCTGGCTCGCATCTTTGGCGCCGAAGCGCCGCTTGATTGCGGATTCGACGAGGTCGCCCACTTGCGCCAAGGCCGAAAGCAACAAGGCAATCACTCCCGCCGCAGCCAGGCCCCTGATACCGCTCGCATAAGCGACCAGGGTTCCGCCGGCAACCCCCCCAACGAGCCCGCCAATGGCGCCCGCCCAGGTCTTGTTCGGGCTGACCTGCGGCCACAGCAGCGGACCGCCGATGGCGCGGCCGGTCGCGTAAGCGCAGATGTCGGTCATCCACACGGTTGCCACCAAAAAAAGGAAGGCCGCGAGGCCTAATTCAGGGTCGCGTCGCAGCAACGCCGGACCAAGAAAGGCGATCCCTGCGTAAAACACCCCACCAGCCGCCCAAATCCCGCCGGCGCGAGAGCCGGGCGTTGCCGACCCGGCCGACCCTAGGACTCCTGCTAAAATCGCGCCAAGCATTATCGCGAGCGCAGCGCCAAGTGCTTCGCCAGTGCCAGCGAATGCGAACGCCGCCGCTAACGCGAGCGAGCCAAGTGCGAGCAGGCGCGGATCGGACCGCCCGGTAACAAGCCGCGTCCATTCCCAGAGTATGCCCCCCGCAGCCAGTCCGCAGAGAATGAGGAAGAACCAGCCGCCGAGATAAGCCGCCGCCAGTACCAGCGGTGCGAGCACGACGCCCGAAGCAATCCGCAGCAGCAGGTTGCGCCTGCCCGCACCGGCCCACCAGTTGCCTCGGCCGGCACCTTCGCCACGATCGGGCAGCGTCATCACGAACCGGCTTGGGCGATCAATCCGCCGAAACGGCGTTCGCGGCGGTGGTACTCGGCAATGGCGGCTTCCAGCGCGGCTCTGTCGAAGTCTGGCCAATTGATCGGCAGAAACACCAGCTCGCTATAGGCCGCTTGCCAGAGCAGGAAATTGGATAGCCGCTGTTCGCCACTCGTGCGGATGATCACGTCGGGATCGGGCACTTCGGGCGCGTCGAGGTGGCGCCTGAAGAGATCAGGCGTGATGGCCTCGGCAGCGAGCCGGCCTTGCGCCACTTCGATCGCGAGCCGGCGGGCGGCGCGCGCAAGTTCCTGGCGGGCGCCGTAATTGAACGCCACGACAAGCGTGAGGCCGTCATTGTCGTGCGTCAAATCCTCCGCCTCTTGCAGCATCCGGCGGATGTCGGGATCGAGCGTTTCGCGTTCGCCAACGATGCGCACCCGCACATTGCTCTTGTGCAGATCGGCGAGGTCGTTGCGGATAAAGCGGCGTAGCAGCGAGAGCAGGTCCTTGATCTCGGAGGCCGGCCGCGACCAGTTTTCCGAGCTGAAGGAAAAGATGGTCAGATAGGAAATGCCAAGCTCACGCGACGCGCGCACCGCCCTGCGCAAGGCTTCGACCCCGCGACGATGACCCTCTACACGCGGCAAGCCGCGCGCGGCCGCCCAGCGGCCGTTGCCGTCCATGATGATCGCGACGTGCCGCGGCGTGGCGAAGCCGTCGCTTCGTCCCTCCAGCGGATTGGCCGCTTCGGATGACGTTGCAGCGTCGCTCAAACGGTCATGATCTCCTTTTCCTTGCCGGCGAGCATCTTCTCCACGTCGGCAATGGAAGCATCGGTTGCCTTCTGCACGTCGGCCGACTGCCGCGTGTGGTCGTCCTCGCTGATCTGATGGTCTTTTTCCAGCTTCTTGAGCAGATCGAGGCCGTCGCGGCGCACGTGGCGCACGGCTACACGCGCGGCTTCGGCGTATTTATGAGCGACCTTGACGATTTCTCGGCGCCGTTCCTCGTTCAATTCGGGGACGCGCAGCTTGAGCACCTGCCCCTCTGTGGCCGGGGTCAGGCCGAGATTGGCGGCGGATATTGCCTTTTCCACCGCATGCACCATTGAGCGGTCCCAAACCTGGACGTGGAGCAGCCGCGGCTCCGGCACGCTGATCGTGGCGAGTTGGTTGAGCGGCATATGGCTGCCGTAGGCTTCCACTTGAATATGGTCGAGCAACCCGCTCGAAGCGCGCCCGGTACGCAGGCCGGATAATTCCTGTTTGAGTGACGACAGCGCGCCCTGCATGCGGCGCTTGAGATCGTTCATGTCGAACGCCGTGGTAGCCATAACACCCTCCGCAATCGGTCCTGTACGGCGGCGCTCCGCCGGCAGCGTCTGGGCTCAAGAAGGCCCTCAACCCACGATGGTAAAGTGGCCCTGCCCGCACAGGACGTCGGCGATCGCGCCCTGTGCGAGGATCGAGAACACGATGATAGGCATACGGTTTTCCTGGGCAAGCGCGAACGCGGTCGCATCCATGATTTTCAGCCGGCGGTCGAGCGCCTCCTGATGGGTGAGATGGCTGTAACGCGTGGCGTTGGCGTCGCGCTTGGGATCGGCCGTATAGACCCCGTCGACGTCGGTGGCCTTGAGCACGGCACCGCACCCCATCTCGGCGGCGCGCAGCACGGCGGTGGTATCGGTGGTGAAATAGGGATTGCCGGTGCCGCCCGCAAACACGATGACCCGGTTGTCCTCGATGTGGCGAAGCGCCCGCTGGCGCTCATAGGTTTCGCAGACTTGCGGCATCGCCAAAGCCGACATGGTGCGCGCGCTTACGCCAGCACGCTCGATGGCGGCTTCGAGCACGAGCGCGTTCATGACGGTCGCCAGCATGCCCATCGAGTCCGCAGTCGGACGCGACAGGCCGTCCTCGGAAATCTGCGCACCGCGCAAAATGTTGCCGCCGCCGACGACCACGCCCAGACCGACGCCCAGCGCATGCGCGGCGACCAGATCGGCCGCAAAGCGCTCGATCGTCGGCTGATGAATGCCGAACTTTTCCGGGCCGCTTAAGGCTTCGCCGGACAACTTGACGATCACGCGACGGTATTTCGGCTTCGCCATCAGGTTTCCCGCCGCTTGAGGTGGATTGAGCGGAGCGATGCCCACCGTCCTTTTAGCGAGAAACGGTCGATTTCGC
>DATJTL010000185.1:0-10267 GCA_035503415.1 Xanthobacteraceae bacterium | reverse complement strand
TTCGACCCAGAATGAATCGGCATCGACCAGAGAAATGGTGTTCGTCCCGACATTGATGTAGTCGCCGACCTGAGCCAGCAGGTTGGTCACGTTGCCGTTAACCGGCGAGACAATGCGCGTGCGCTGCAGATTGACCTGCGCCTGGTGAAGTTGCGTCTGAGCTTGCGCCAGCGTTGCCTCGGCGCTCATGCGCTGCGCCTTCAGCGCTTCGATCTGCTGCTTCGCCAAATTGAGATTGGCTTGGGCGGTCTTTGCCGTGTAGGCCTGATCCTCGGCCTGCTGGGCGGCGATCGACTGCTGACCCTTGAGCGTCTGGTAGCGTTTTAGATCCATCTGCGCCTGATCCAGCTGTGACTGGTTGACGCTGACTTGTGCCTGCTGCACCGTTATCTGCTCGACGATATTCTGTATGTTCGCTTTGTCCTGCTGCACGGTCGCTACGGCCTGGTCGACGGCGATCTGGTAGTTGATCGGATCGATCACCATTAGTAGGTCACCCTTGCGCACGTATTGGTTGGCGACCACAGGCAATTCGACAATGTGCCCCGCGACCTCCGGCGCCATGGTGACGACATAGGCGCGCACAAACCCGTCGCGCGTCCACGGCGCGACCATGTAGGCCTGCCACGTCGCCCAACCGAGCAGCCCGGCAAGCGCGACCGCCGCCAAGGTGATCAGCAGCGGAACAACGCGAAACCAGCGCCTGTGTGACTTTTCAGGTGGATGTTCGGTTGGCCACGCCCCACCAGAAACCTCCGAGGGGATTTCGCGCTTCGCCCTGGTTTCAACCTGTGACATGACGCGCCAAGCCTCCGACGCAAAGCACGATCGACGACAGCACGATCGTGTAAACTGCGAACACAAAAAGCGCCGGGTGCCAGACATAGCGCAACAGCCCGAAGCGGGCGGCCACCCGCCGCAGTGCGATCGTGATGAACCAGGCTGCGACCAGCATCACCGAGATCGGCGCGACATAAACGCCAAACAGGTCAAGATCAGTGAACCTCATGCGGTGACTCCGCCGTTGAAATAGTCGGCATGTCGGGCGAGCGATTCCGAAAGGGCGAGAATGCTGCCGCGCGCCTGCAGGACGGTTTCTGTCAAGGTGCGGTCGCCAGCACGGCCGGCGAGCGCCGCATTGAGGCGGGCGAGATGCGCATTCGCGTTCGCGCAGTCGCCCCGTGTCACCGCAACCAGCGCCGGCTTGAGATCGGCATCGGGGCCCAACTGGTGCATCATGTGATTGAGCCGGATGATCTCGCTGCCGACAGTAAGCGCCGCCATCAATTGCGAGCGCTGGAGCGGCGTCGCCGCGTCCGGCATTACCGAGAGCCGGCCCTGGATGCGGCCTTCCCAATCACGCGGCTCACGCCCGCTCGCCAGCCGGCGCAGATCGCGCAAGGTCAGTTCCAACAGCCGAAACGTACGGAATGCAGGCGACAATGGCGGCAACAGCCGAAACGACAACGCCGCGGTGCCGGCGCCGGCAACGATCGCCAACGCTCCGTTGTAGAACTGCACGGTGTTGTAAGTCATCGGGTTCGTCGGTGCGAGGAGTGGCACGAAGAGCAACGACATCCCGGTGAACAGGCCTATCGACCAGGGTCGCCGCGCGAGTACCAGCAGAGCGCCGATAGGTACCAGGCAAAGGCCAATGACCAGGCTGAAGGCGACAAAGGTCTCGGTCGCCAGTGCCGGCAGCGCTGCGAAGTCGATGAATGCCGTCAGAAACACGTTGATGACGGCGCCCGCAGTCAAGGTTATGGACCTGGCATAAGCCTGATCGGCGGTCGGCGAGAGCAGCAGGACGACCACCGCGGCGAACAGCATGGCACTACTGCCGCCCGGCCAGGCGGTGACGATCCAGAACAGCGCGGCGCCACCGATCACAACGAAGGCGCGGCCGGCATTCACCAGAGCGGGCAGCCAATCGGGCACGCGCAGGCTGAAGACGCCGGGACGCTCGACTGGTCGCGTGGGGTCGGCGACAAGCAAAGCCAGGCCGTTGAGTGCGCGCATAATGCCCGCGATCGCGAGCGCGGCCTTGTCCGCGAGCAAGCGCAGCGACGGCGTGCCGACCGGAAGCGACATCAACCGCAACATGGCCGACTCGCAGGTCCGAAGCAGACCAACCGGGTCGGCGATCCAGCGCGTCGGCTCGCCATGGTCGGACAACAATCGCAGCTCTTGCGGCAGGCTTTGCAGGATGACGGCCGCTTCTTGCCGGGCTGTTTCACCCGGCAGGCCGACAAGGTGGATGGCCACCACGCGCCACCCGGCGAGTGCCGTGAACAAGCCGTCAACGGCGCTTTGCAATACCGGCGAATGATAGCGCAGGCGCGAGGACTCCCCGAGCGATTCATCAATGATCGGATCGAGGGCGATGACCTGGCGGGTGAATTCGCGGCGAGCCGCCTGACTGTCGAAGGGTTCGGGCCCGGCTGCTGCCAACTCGCCGACAAAGCCAGCTGTGATCCCGGCCGACAAGTGCGCGAACAGAGCCGCGAGCCGACGGGGAGCGCCCCCGAGATCGGTCAGGCCAAGCACGACGCCCGCGCAGGCGATACCAAGGCAGATCTCGCTCGCCCTGTTGACGGCAGTCAGGAAAGCCGCGTTTGCATTCACTCCGCCGACGGCGCCAAGAAGGTCGGTGGCGACGATTGCCACAGTGTACCCGGCCAGTGCCGCCGAATAGGACGCGAAGTTGCGCAGTACCGTGGCCACGAATGCGCACGCTGCCCCCCACAATGCTACACTGGTGAGAAACAGGACACGATCCTGTGGGAAGCAGGCCACCAGCACCACGCTCATCGCGGCGCCGATGAGGGTGCCGATCATCCGGAACCAGCCCTTGCGCAGCGACGCGCCCAGTTGCGGCTGACACACGATCGCCGCCGAGGTGCCGGCCCAGAACGGATTGTCGAGTTCAAGGGCGAACGCGATGTAGAGGGCCAGACACACCGACGCCCACAACCGCAAACCGTAGAGCAACGCCGGAACCGTCGGCGACATGGTCGACGGCAGTCGCCCAAAGTAGCGATGCAATGCCGGCACTCCGCCGGGCATTATCGCTCGCACCATCGCACCGCTGTTTCTTAAGCCGGCGAGCACGCAACTCCCTTCGCTAGGTTTTGAGCGCGGTGCGCTCTACCAATCGGGACGCCGCTGCAAAATCTGACCAGGCGGACTGCCGCAGCAGTCGGTCGTCATGACGGGCTCTTGGGGGTGTCGTGCCGCCGTTTTCCAATGGCGTTTCGGGCACTCAACCCCGGCACTCTCCTCAATCATTGTCCTAAATCGAAGGTCGCCGCGGGACCAATCAGCCAACCGTATCGAATGCTTAAACCAAAGCATCGTTGGTCGCTGAGCACATGCCCTAATTGTTCGCCGCGGGGCCGAAGTAGTCGCGCGGCGTCTTCCCCAGCGCCCGGCGAAACATCACGGTGAAGGCGCTGACGCTGTCATAGCCGAGCGCGCGCGCGACCGAAGCGATGCGGGCTCCCTCCGCCAGCCGTACCAGCGCCGCCGCAAGCCGTGCTTGATGGCGCCAATCGACGAAGCGCATGCCGGTCTCGCCGGCGAACAATCGCGCCAGCGTCCGGCTGCTGGCGCCGGCGATGTCCGCCCACTGCTCGAGCGTTTCGTGCCGGCCCGGATCGCGCAGCAGCATGTCGCAGATTAGGCGCAACCGCTTGTCGCGCGGCATCGGCAGATGCAGCGGCTGGGCGTCGAGCGTGCGAATTTCATCGAGAATGAGCGCCTCGATGTGGCGCGTGCGCCCGTTCCTGTCGTCGTCGATCGGAGCGTGCGCGGCCTCAAGCAGAAGTTCGCGCAACAGGCCGTTCATCAGAACCACCTTGCAGGTCTTCGCGACGGTCCGCGCCAAGCGTGGCTCGACAAACAAGGCCCGCATGGCCACCGCGCTCGACATGCGGATGGAATGGACCATGCCGGCCGGAATCCACAGTGCCCGATGCGGCGGCACCACCCACGTTCCCTCTGCCGCGGTGACGGTCATGACACCTTCGGCCGCCCAGGTGAGCTGTGCGCGCCGGTGCGTGTGAGGCGCAATGTAGGAGCCGGCGGGGAAGTCCTTGGGCATCCCCGCGATCGGCCGTTGCGTGTTCTGATAGTCGGCGGGATTGGTGCTTTTCATCTTGTCCGTTTCGCGACGATTTCTGTCAGGACTAATGAATTCGGACGGCCCTAATATGCGCCCTCATGGGGGCGAGTCCAGTGGAGAGCGCAATGACGTCGCGGCGCATTATCGGCTTCATCAATGTTGGTCACATGATCGATCACATGTTCATGCTCATTTTTCCGACCGCCGTGCTCAGCATGGAGTCGACGTTTGCGCGGCCGTACAGCGAATTGATCACGCTCGCGCTCGGCGGCTTCATTGCGTTTGGCGCCGGCTCGTTTCCAGCCGGCTGGCTGGGCGATCGCTGGAGCCGCCGCAACATGATGGCGGTGTTCTTCTTCGGCATCGGGATCGCAACGTTCGCGACCGGACTTGCGCAAACCACCACGCAACTGGCGCTGGGCCTCACCGCGATCGGATTTTTTGGAGCGATCTATCATCCGGTCGGTACGGCCATGCTGGTGAGCCACGCCGAACGAGTGGGGCGCGAAATCGGCGTCAACGGCGTATGGGGGAATCTCGGCGTGGCGTTTGCGGCGCTGGTCACCGGCGGTATCAGCCAGTGGCTCGGCTGGCGCTACGCTTTCACCTTGTTGGGAACAGCCGGCGTCGTGGTCGGTGTCCTCTACCTCATGCTGGTTCCCGCCGAAGCCAATCTGACCAAGTCGCGCGGTGGCCCGCGTGTGAACTTCCCGCGCGCCGTGGTGGTGCGGGCGTTCCTGGTGCTTGCGCTGGTGACACTCGCCGGCGGCGTCGTCTTCAACGCAACGACGGTCGCGCTGCCGAAGCTGATCGACGAGCGATTGCCGCAGCTCGGCGGCTCCACTTTCGGCGTCGGCATATTGGTCTGCATCGTCTATGTGGTCGGCGCGATGTCACAGCTTGTCATGGGCTGGGTGATCGATCGGCAGCCGCTGAAGGTCGGCTTCCTCGCCATCGCGGTGTTTCAGGCGCCGTTCCTTGCGGCCGCGGCCTATGCGTCGGGCTGGCTCATGGTCTTGGCCGCGGTCGCCATGATCTTCACCATCTTCGGCCAGGTCACCTTCAACGACGGCATGGTGGCGCGATACGCCAACAGTGATTGGCGGGCCAGGGTCTACGCTGTCCGCTATCTGCTGTCGTTCGGTGTGAGCGCCGTGGCGATCCCGCTCGTCGCCTTCATGCACGCGCATGGCGGCTTTACCGCGCTGCTCGAGGTCCTCTCGCTCTGCAGTCTGCTGGTGCTGCTCGGAGCGGCGTTGTTTCCCTACCGCCGCGACGAACTCGAACCCTTCGAAACCGACAGCGCAACTCCGGTTGCCGCCGAATAGGAAAGCGTGGCCGGCAATGGCGACGAGAGCCAGGTCTCGCAGACTGGCTCCCCGTCACGGTTGTCGGCTATGCTCGGCGCGGAACCGGAACAACGCATGTCTCTGCGCATCTACGGCATCGCCCGCACCCGTGCCTTCCGCGCGCTGTGGGTGGCGAGCGAGCTTGGCCTCGATTGCGAGCATCTGCCGATCGAGATCGGCGAGGCCGGCGCCCGCGCGCCGGAATTTCTCGCCATCAATCCGAACGGCCGGCTGCCGTTCATCGATGACGACGGCTTCGTGCTGTTCGAGTCGCTTGCGATCACGCTCTACCTTGCCAAGAAGCATTCATTCGGCACGCTTTATCCGGCCGCTCTGCAGGATGAGGCCATGGCCTGGCAGTGGAGCTTCTGGGCGATCAGCGAGGTCGATCGCGGCGTCAATATCTGGTCGCTGCACGCGGTACGCCTGCCGCCGGCCGAGCGCGATGTGGCAAAGCGCGACGAGGCGCTCAAGGTGATCGCGACGCCGTTTAAGATTCTCGATGCCGCGGTGACCAAACAGCCTTATCTGCTCGGCAGTACCTTCACTGTCGCCGATCTCAACGTCGCCGCAATCATCAGCCGCGCCATCGAGATGGATCTGTCCGCCGTGCCGAACCTGAAAGCCTGGCTCACGCGATGTCTCGATCGCCCGGCCGCGCGCGCGGCTTTGGCGCTCAAGCACGCGGCCGACGCCGCAACGCCGCCGGACGTGACCCGGCGCATCGCCCGGACCAACCGGCTGTGATACGCTACCAGCGTCCCCGATTTCGCCATTTACGTCATTCCCGCGAAAGCGGGAATCCATACTCACCGTCGGAGCAAATGTTGTGAGGGCAGTGATTATGGGTCCTCGCTTTCGCGGGGACGACGGAATCGAGAAGCAATGAACCGGGTTCCGGATGAACAGCAGAACTGTTCCGTTCAACATCAATGAGGCGTTCAACGAGGCGGTCTCGCTGCAGCGGCAGGGACAACTGCGCGAGGCCGAGAAAGTCTATACCCGCGTGCTCAAGGCGGCGCCGGACCATGTCGACGCGCTCAATCTGCTTGGCACCATCAAGGCGCAGCTCGGCCGCATGGGCGAGGCGCACCGCCTGATCAGCGCGGCGGTGAAGATCAATCCGCGCGCGGCCGGCGCCTGGGCCAATCTGGGTCAGGTCCACCTCGCGCTCAAGCGCAATGACGAGGCGCTCGAATGTTTCGACAAGGCGCGCGCGCTCAGCCCCGACGACCTCAATATCCTCTACCAGCGCGCCAATGCGCTGCTTAGCGCCGGCCGCGCCGCCGACGCGCTTACCGACTTCCGCGCGGTGCTGGCGCGGGCGCCGCAGCATGCCGAGGCGCGGCTCAATTATGGCATCGCCCATGCCGCGCTCGGTCTGAACCAGGAGGCCGTCGCCGAATTCGATGCGGCGCTGGCGATGATGCCGGGTCACCCGGTGGCGCATCACAATCGCGGGCTCGCCCTCTACGAGCTCGGCCACTATGACGCGGCGCGCGAAGCACACGACCGGGCGCTTTCTTCCTCTCCCGAACACGCGGGCGCGTGGCTGCATCGCGGGCGCGCGCTCGCCGCGCTCAATAGGCACGACGAAGCTGTCGCCAGCTACCGCAAGGCGCGCGCAATCGGGCGGGACGACGCCGACCTCGATTTCAGCGAGGCGCTGGCGCTGCTCACGCTTGGCGATTATCGGTCCGGTTTCGCCAAATACGAGGCGCGCTGGCGGCGAAGCGGCATGCCGGCGCAGAAGGGCCGTGGGCGGCTGTGGCTCGGCGAGTATCCGCTGGCCCGCAAGACCGTGTTGCTGCACGCGGAGCAAGGCTTGGGCGACACCATCCAGTTTGCGCGCTACGTGCCGCTTCTGGCCGCCGCCGGAGCCAAGGTCGTGCTCGAAGTACAAAGCGAGCTGACGGCACTATTGGCGCGGCTTGACGGCGGCGCAACCATCATCGCGCGCGGCGGGACGCCGCCGCCCTATGACGTGCATTGTCCGCTCGGCAGCCTGCCGCTGGCGCTGCGCACCGAACCCGGTGGCGTGCCGGCCGACATCCCGTATCTTTCCGCCGCCGACGCCTCGCTCGCCAAATGGTCGGCGCGCATCGGCACACTGCAACGTCCGCGCATCGCCGTCGCCTGGTCGGGCAACGCCAGCCATTTCAACGACCGCAACCGCTCGCTCCCGTTCGCGCGGCTTGAGCCGCTGTTCTCGGTGCCGGCGCGCTTCATCAGCGTTCAGCGCGACGTGCGCGGCGAGGATGCGGATATGCTCGCCGCAGAGCAACGTGTGACTCATGTGGGCGGCGAACTGGAAAACTTCACCGACACGGCGGCGGTGATCGCGCTCGCCGATCTCGTCATCGCCGCAGACACCGCGGTGGCGCATCTTGCAGGCGCCATGGGAAAGCCGCTGTGGGTGCTCATTCCGTTCGCGCCCGATTGGCGCTGGACGCTCGACGGGGAGACCAGCCCCTGGTACCCGACCGCGCGGCTCTTTCGGCAAACCGTGCTCGGCGATTGGGACGGCGTCGTCGCCCGCGTCGCCGCCGAGCTTGCCCGGTTCATTGCACCGGCTTGAGTGCGGCTGCCGGAGCTTCGGCTTGCCGGGCTGTTCGCCACCGGCGGGTTCTGCGCTATGCTGTGGGCCGACAGATCCCGCAAGGAGAAGCCCGATGGAGATCAATGTCGGCAGGCTTGATCATTACAATGTGTCGACCCGCAAGCTGCAGGAAACGGTGCAGTTTTACGAGGACGTGCTTGGATTGAAGAATGGTCCGCGGCCGCCGTTCAATTTTCCGGGCGCCTGGCTCTACAGCGACGGTCATCCGGTGCTGCACCTCAACGACATCTCGCAGACCGACCGCGAACAGCGCCCCGATTCCGGCGTCATCGATCACGTCGCCTTCGGCAGCCGCGGCTTCGAGGCGATGAAACAGCACCTCGCCGGCAAGGGTGTGAGCTATCGTGTCAATCTGGTGCCCAACAGCACCCGCGCCCAGATTTTTCTGCGCGATCCCAACAACGTCGAAATCGAATTGAATTACGATACGAAGAACGAGACGGCTTAGATAGCAGACATGCGGTACGGTCTGCTCTAGGCTGACAACGCGGCCAATGCCACAGTGCAATGGCCGATGACCGGCTGGGCGGAATAGTCGTTGGGCGGAATAGTCGTTGGGCGCGACACATCAATGCTGCTTGTGCAGGTGATTGTCGGTGGCCTCCTCCTGGGGGCCATCTATGCTTTGTTTTCCTCGGGTCTCACTCTGATCTGGGGCATGATGAATTTCATCAATTTCGCCCACGGCGAATTCGTCATGCTCGGCATGTATGCGGCGCTCCTCGTCGTGGTCCATCTTGGCGGCGGTCCGCTCGCCTTCGGCGCGGCGGCGGCGTTGGCGCTGTTTCTGCTCGGCATCGTCGTCTATCTCGCGCTCATTCGCCACGTGATGCGCGGCCCGATGCTGTCGCAGATTCTGTCCACGTTCGGACTTGCTCTACTGCTGCGCTATTCCGCGTTCTTTGTTTTCTCGGCCAACTTCGTGTCGCTGCCGGACACCGCGCTTTCCGGCACGCTCAATATCGGCGGCGTCTTTCTGCCGGTGGCGCAACTCGTCGCCGGCGTGGTCGCCGTCACGCTGACCATCGCGCTGCATTTGCTGCTCACCCGGACCGCGATCGGCAGCAGGCTCCTTGCGGTCGCCGAGGACCGCTCGGCGGCGATGCTGATGGGAATCCGGCCCGATCGCATGCAGGCCTTGGCCTGGGGATTGTCGGCCGGCGCCGCCGGCATCGCCGGCGCGCTTTTGGCCACCGCCTATCCGTGGTCGCCGTCGGTCGGCGAGACGTTCGGGCTGATTGCCTTTGTGACCGTGGCGCTCGGCGGCTTCGGCAGCGTGCTCGGTTCGCTCTATGCCGGGCTGATCATCGGGCTCATCGAGGCGATCTCCGCCTTCTGGCTCGGCGCCATCTATAAAGACATCGTCGTCTACGGTCTGTTCGTGGCGCTGCTCTGGCTGCGGCCGCAGGGCCTGATGGGGAAAGCGTGAAAAATCTTCCTTCCGCGCGGCTGAACGTTTGTCTTTTGGCGGCGGCGCTGCTGCTGTTTCCGATCGCCTTCGACGATCCGTTCTACCTCGACGTCGGCGTCGCCGTTCTGCTCGCGGCGATCTCGGCGTCGGCGTGGAATATCGTCGGCGGCTATGCCGGCCAGGTCTCGGTCGGCCATTCGATGTTCTTCGGGCTCGGCGCCTATGCGCCGCTTCTGTTCTACACATTGTGGGGCTGGCCGCCGCTTGCCGGCATTCCGGCCGGCATCGCGCTCAGCGTCGCGCTCGCCATCGTCGTCGGGCTGCCGACGTTCCGCTTGAGCGGTCATTATTTCAGCATGGCGACGATTGCGGTCGCCGAACTGATCCGCATTTTCTTCGGCACCTGGACGCTGGTCGGCGGCGCCATCGGCCTGCAGGGTCCGGCGGTGGCGCGCGGCTGGTGGGATCTGACGTTTCGCGGCGACATGCCCTACTACTACATCTTCCTTGCCGTGCTCGGGCTTTTGTTGTTCGTGACTTATGAGGTCGAGCGCCGCCGCTTCGGCTTCTATCTGCGTGCCATCAAGGCAAGCGAGCGCGCCGCCCGCAGTCTCGGTGTGCCGGTGCGGTTGACCAAGCTGAAAGCCTTAGTGCTCTCGGCGACCTTCACGTCGGCCGCCGGTTCGCTCTACGCGGCCAAGACCGGCTTCATCGATCCGGACTCCGGATTCGGCATTCTGGTCTCGGTGCAAATGGTCATCGTC
>DATJTL010000184.1:0-4234 GCA_035503415.1 Xanthobacteraceae bacterium | reverse complement strand
TTATCGCCGTCGGTCTTGAACAGCACGTTGGTGCCGCGCAGCTGGCGGATCTGCTTTTTCGTCCGCTTGATCATGCCGTGGCGCTTGTGCGACTGCTGGTAGAGGACCTTACCGGTCCCGGTGACCTTGAAGCGCTTTTTGGCGCCCGACTTGGTCTTCATCTTGGGCATTTGGCTCTCCTTTGGCCGCGAAGCCGCAAGCGGTCGCGTGCCGAAAATGCTCATAAACTGAGCGCTTTGTGTGCTTGGAGCACGTCGCCGCCGCCACGGCAGCCCTTGTCAGCCGGGCGGCGGGAAGGCGCGGTTATGGCAGAGGTGGACCGTTATGGCAATTGGCGGGGCGCCTTTGGCGGCGACTGCGCCGGCCGCCCGGATTCGGCGCCGCTTAACGCGGCGCCAGCACCATAACGACCTGGCGGCCCTCGAAACGCGGTTCCTGTTCGATTTTGGCGAAGTTCGAGGTGTCGCCCTTGACCCGGTCCAACAACTTGTAGCCGAGTTCCTGGTGCGCCATTTCGCGGCCGCGGAAGCGCAACGTGACCTTGACCTTGTCGCCCTCTTCGAAAAAACGCTGCATCGAGCGCATCTTCACGTCGTAGTCGTGATCATCGATCATCGGCCGCAGCTTGATCTCCTTGATCTCGACGACTTTCTGCTTTTTGCGCGCCTCGGCGGCTTTTTTCTGCGCCTGGTATTTATATTTGCCGTAATCGAGAATTTTGCAGACCGGCGGGCGCGAATTGGGGGCAATCTCGACCAGGTCGAGCCCGGCCTCCTGCGCCATGCCCAGAGCGGCGTTAATTTCAGTGACGCCCTTGTTGGCGCCATCCTTGTCTATGAGCTGGACCTCGCGAACGCGGATCTCCTCGTTGATGCGCGGCCCCTCCTTGGGAGCGGGCTGCGCGGCTCTGATCGGACGACGAATGGGTTCGGTCTCCTTCTATCCGTTGCAACTTGCCGTTGGCATCCCCACCCGGACCATGACAGATGCATCCGCGGATGGCTTCATCGGCAATTTGCGGAAGATCGGGAGTTTCCGGGCATAAGTCAACGACAATGCACGGTCAAAATATGCGTTTTTTCGATGCAGAATCCGATCTGTCCGCGTGTTCAGCGCGCCGCGCTGGGTCGCGGCGGGTGAAGCCCGCCGAATCGACTGCAGGCGTCTTGTGCCCAAGCTTGCGCCTAATCTTGCACCCAATCTTGCACCCAATCTTGCGCCCAAGCGTAATTTGCGGCGAAAGATGCCGCCACCATGCCAGCCTCCATGTAGCCGCCGAGACCGCCGATGAACGATAAGACGCTGAAATTTCTGCAAGTTGGCGAAGCAAACCAGCGCCGCGCCATCGCCGTGCGCCAACAGGACGGCGCCGCGCCCGGCCTGTTCTTTCTGTCCGGCTACAACTCCGACATGAAAGGCACCAAGGCGCAGGCATTGGCGGATTGGGCCACGCTGCAGCATCGCGCCTTCCTCCGCTTCGACTATTCGGGACACGGCGAATCGGGGGGCAAATTCACCGACGGGACGATCGGCCGCTGGCTTGCCGACAGTCTCGGTGTATTCGACGCCTGCTGCCACGGCCCGCAAATTCTGATCGGCTCCTCGATGGGCGGCTGGCTGGCGCTGTTGATGGTCCGCGCCTTGCGGGCGCGCGGGCAAGCCGGAACGGCTTCGGTGGCGGGCCTGGTGCTGATCGCGCCGGCCGTCGATTTCACCGAAGAGCTGATGTGGAAGCGGTTCACGCCGGCGATCAAAAGCGAGCTTGCCGAAAAGGGTGTGTGGGAACGGCCGTCCGCATACTCGCCCCAGCCATACCTCGTTACCAGGGCCTTGATCGAAGAGGGCCGCAACCATCTTCTGCTTGGCGGGATGATCGAGACCGGCTGTCCGGTGCGCATCCTGCAGGGCGTCGAGGATGCGGACGTGCCGTGGAAACATGCGACCGAGCTGGTGGCGAGGCTCGCTTGCGACGACGTCGTGCTGACGCTGGTCAAGGATGGCGATCACCGCCTGTCGCGGCCCGAGGACATCGAGCGCCTCATCCGGGCGGTAGCGGAGTTTTAACCCTAACTCTCCGCGGCCGCTTGTTCGAACCTCACCCCGACCCGATCGTTGGTGCGCCAAACGACGCGGCAAGGACGGCGCGTACGGCCGTGCTCGAAGGTCAGATCGAAGGTCGCCGGCAGGCCATGGGTGTTGGCCAAAGTCAGGCAGGCGCCGGCGCTGGTGATGTTCTGTACGGTACAGTGAATAACGGGCGAGTTCCGCGGCACCAGGATCTTGGCGTTTCGCAAGACGCGCGTGCGCTCAACGGTGCGGCGGCTATTCATGGGAGGCCCCGATGCGATCGCTCCGCACCCGCATTGCGGGCGCGCAGCATCCGCTTCTGCCAGCAAAGTCTTACGGATCGCCAAATCAGACAATTGTCGGGAAGTTAATGGGGTAAAGGTTTTTGGCCGAAGCTGCGCTCGATCGATCGCGCAAAAAAAAGGCGGAAGGCTTCAGCCTCCCGCCGCTTAACTCAACTAGACAATTTTCTTCAAACTCGCTTGTGCTCGGCTTTGCCGATTACGGTCACCGTCACACTGGCTAGACCGCCATCGCCGATGGCGTGGGCTGCCGCGGGCGTCAGATCGATGATGCGGCCTCGAACGAAAGGTCCGCGATCATTGATGCGCACTACGACGGAACGGCCGGTGCGTTCATTGGTGACTCGCACCATGGTGCCGAACGGCAGCGAGCGATGAGCCGCGGTCAGGCAGCTCGTGCAAAGCCGCTCCCCGTTCGCCGTCTGGTGCCCCTCCCAATAGACCGAGGCTAATCCGCTCTGCGCAGAAGCACTCATTGGTATTCCGATGGAAGCAACAAGAAGAGTTGACGCAAATGCAAGTTTTTTCAGGCTATAGCCAGCCATGATCTTCCTTTAACGTTGTTGATGGGATGTGTGAAGTGGCTCTCTAAACTAGAGCCAGGCGGCCTAAGACAGGCCAAATGTGTTCATTGTGCGGCGCAACAAATAGCGAACTATTATTTGGTTTAATCGCCGCATCCATTGTGTTTAATTCAAGATATTAAGTTACTGAAATCACAATGGGAATTTTGCAGCACGAATCGGGGCTGCGCCAATTTGTAGCTTGGAACTTTTGGAGGAACTCGGCGTTGCGCCGGCTAGCGCCGGCCTCATGCGCTCGACGAATCACGTCGCAGCGTTACTTGCCAGCAAGTGTTACTTGGCGGCAGTTGGCAGCGCGTAATCCTTAAAGCGCTCGCGCAGTACCGTCTTCTGGATCTTGCCGGTCGCGGTGTGCGGAATTTCGCTGACGAAGGCGACATCATCAGGCATCCACCACTTGGCGACCTTGCCTTCGAAATAGGACAACAACTCGGCCTTCGTGGCCGACTGTCCTTGTTTGATCACAACGACCAAAAGCGGCCGCTCGTCCCACTTGGGATGGCGCACGCCGATCACCGCGGCTTCCGCGACTTTGGGATGGCCGACCGCGAGGTTTTCCAGATCGATCGAGGAAATCCATTCACCGCCGGACTTGATCACGTCCTTGGAGCGGTCGGTGATCTGCATGTAGCCGCAACGGTCGAGGGTGGCGACGTCTCCGGTATCGAAGTAGCCCTCGGCGTCGAGCACGCCGGCTTGTTCCTTGAAGTAGGCGCGGGCGACCGACGGCCCGCGCACCTTCAGCCGGCCGAAAGTCTTGCCGTCGCGCGGCAGTTCGCGGTCGCTGTCGTCGGCGATCTTCATTTCGACGCAGAATGGCGCGTGCCCCTGTTTCATCTGCACGTCGAGTTTGGCGTCGCCGGTCAGCGCTGCGTATTCGGGCTTGATCGAGCCGAGGGTTCCGAGCGGGCTCATCTCGGTCATGCCCCAGGCGTGGCAGACTTCGACGCCGTAGACGTCCTGGAACTTCTGCGTCATGGCGCGTGGCGCCGCCGAGCCGCCGATTACCACTTTCTTCAAGTACGGAAGCTTCAGGTTGTTGGCTTCCAGATGCTGCAGCAACATCAACCACACCGTCGGCACCGCTGCAGTGAAAGTGACGCGCTCGTGCTCGAGCAGTTCGTAGATAGAGGCGCCATCGAGCTTGGCGCCTGGCATCACCATGGCCGCGCCGACCATCGGCGATGTCAGCGCGAGCCCCCAACAATTGGCGTGAAACATCGGCACCACCGGCATGATGACGTCGCGGGAGGCGACATCCATCGCGTCGGGCTGCGTCGC
>DATJTL010000183.1:0-6511 GCA_035503415.1 Xanthobacteraceae bacterium | reverse complement strand
CTTAAAGTAACGATCGAGGAAACGAATGGTGCAAAAAATCGCGCTGGAGGAGCATTTTCTGGCTCCCGGCTACGAGCCCTATTGGCTGCCGACGGTCGGCAACGTCGACCCAAAGCTGGCGAGCAATTTGCTCGCTCGGCTAACCGATTTCGGCGAAATGCGGCTCAAGGCGATGGACGAAGCCGGCATCGCCCACTCCGTGATCGCCATAGCGGGACCTGGCGTGCAGAGCGAACGTGACGTGGCGACCGCGACCCGCGCCGCACGATCCGCGAACGATCATCTGGCCGGTGAAGTGCAGAAGCGTCCCGATCGCTATTCCGGCTTCGCGCACCTGGCGATGCAGGACGCGCGCGGCGCTGCTGCCGAGCTTGAGCGCTGCATGCGCGAGCTCAAGTTCTGCGGCGCGATGATCAACGGCCACACCCACGGCCAGTATCTCGATCACCCCTCGCTTTTTCCATTCTGGGAGCGCGCCGAGGCGCTTGGCGCGCCAATCTATATTCACCCGACCGACCCGATCGCGCCGTCGCCCGCGCTCGAAGGTGTTGCCGGTCTGCGCCGCGCCACCTGGGAATGGGGCTTCGAGACCGGCTCGCATGCCTTGCGGCTCGTTTTCAGCGGACACTTCGACCGCTTTCCCGGCGCCAAGGTGGTGCTCGGCCATCTCGGCGAAACGCTGCCCTATCTGCTCTGGCGCTTCGACAGCCGCGCCAAGCTCTACAGCATCAAGCTCGCCAAGGCTCCGTCCGATTACATCAAACAGAACATCATGGTGACCACGTCCGGCATGTGCTCGGCCGAGCCGCTCAATTGCGCGCTCGCCGCGCTCGGTCACGACCGCGTCATGTTTGCTGCCGACTACCCCTTCGAGTCCGCGCAAGAAGCGGGCGAGTTCATGGACCACGTGCCGCTGGCGGAAACGCTGCGCGAGGATATCGCGATCAATAACGCTGCTCGTTATCTAAAACTGTCCGCTGCCTGATCGTTTCCACGATTGGCCGTTTTTTCTGCCTGAGAATGTTTGTGATCGCATCGCGACATTTATCGTGCGCGGATTTTTGTACGCGTGCGTGCTTGTCATTGAACTGTCACAGTAATCGCTGTTGTTTGCCGCTTCATTTAACCTCATCTTAAACGGCCGCGGGCCAAGACTCTGATCGTTCTTCACGAGTGTCCAGCCAGCATCGTCGAATGAGCGCATCAGCCGCAATCGGCAGGCCGCAGGGTCCGTCGGCCGCCATGAAGATGGCCACCCTCTGCCGGCTGTGGCATGCCATGGTCGCTCCGGGCAATAAGCTGCCGCCCTACGAGAAAGTCGTGCTCGGCAGCCTTGGGCGCCTGGCCGACGAACTGATTTTGATCGAGGGCAATTCCCGAAACGAGTTCCGCGTACTACGCGCCGGCCAGAAAATTCACGACTGGGCCGGAGTCGACGTCCGCGGATTGCACATCGCGGAACTGCCGGGCGACTGCGCAAATGGCTTGTCCGAAGCGCTGTGTCGCGCGATCGAAGCAGCCGCGCCGATCACGCACCGCATGCATCGCGTGTCCGACGGAATGGTCGAGACTTACGAGATGCTGGCCTTCCCCATGTATTGCAACTGGGGGGCGTCGCTGTCGGGCGTTTACCTGCATGAGCAGGGCGCCCGTTATAATCTCATCGATACGATGTTCCGCGCCACCAAAGAGGGCATTCTGGCGCTGACGTCCGAACGCAACGCTGCCGGGACCGCGCACGACTTCCAGATTGTGACGTTCAATCAGGGCGCCGTCCGGCTTCTTGGTTTGAACAACGAAGACCTGCTGTGGCGCCGCATTTCCGAACTGCCGCTTGGCGCGAGCGTGTGCGAGTTTCGCGATCGGCTCCTCAGCGGGCTTGCTTCGGGAAAGTTCGAACAGTTCGAATTCGCATTCCAGCGAGGGGCGGATAACGCCTATCTGAACGTCAGCGTCGCAGCGGCGGGCGACCTGTTATCAGTGACGCTGACCGACATCGGAGACCTGAAGCAGCGCGAGGCGTCGTTTCGCTTGCTGTTCGAAGGTAATCCGGTGCCGATGTGGCTGTACGACCCCGACGATCTCAAGATCGTCGGTGTCAACGAAGCGGCGATTTCGCATTATGGCTACAGCAGAGCGCGCTTCCACAGCATGACATTGTACGATCTCTGGCCCCGCGACGAATGGGACATCCATCGCGAAGTGGCCCGTTCGGTCGGCGACGCCTATCAATCCGACCGCACTTGGCGCCACCTCAAAGCCGACAATACGGAAATCGAGGTGCTGACCTATGCGCGCCGGGTCATGTTCGACGCGCAGCCCGAGGTGCTGGTCGCCGTGGTGGACGTGACGGAGCGCAAGCAAGCTGAAGCGCGCATTGCTCATATGGCGCATCACGATGCGCTCACCGGTTTGCCCAATCGCACCTTGTTTCACGAGCGGCTCGACGAGCTGTTGCAGCGCGTACGGCGTCACGGTGAGCATCTGGCGGTGCATTGTTTGGATCTCGACCACTTCAAGGGCGTGAATGACACGCTGGGGCATCCGGTCGGCGATGAGCTGCTGAAATGCGTCGCGCAGCGGCTGTCGGAAAACCTGCGCGACACCGACTTGGTCGCCCGTCTCGGCGGCGATGAATTCGTGATCATTCAATCGCCGATCAGCGGCCCCGATCAGGCCAGCGCGCTCGCCAACACGCTGATCGAAGCGGTCAGCCGGAACTATGAGGTGCAAGGCCACGAAGTCGTGGTCGGCGCCAGCATCGGAATCGCGCTCTCCCCCGGCGACGGCGACGCCACCGATGCGTTGCTGCGCAACGCCGATATGGCGCTGTATCGCGCCAAAGCCGAGGGCCGCGGCACCTCGCATTTCTTCGAGCCGGAGATGGACCGGCGCCTGCAGAACCGCCGCATCCTCGAGCTCGATCTGCGCAAGGCTTTCGCCAACGGCCAGTTCGAATTGTTCTATCAGCCGCTCATCATTCTTGAGAGCGGTGAAGTCAGCGGGTTCGAAGCGCTGCTGCGCTGGCGGCACCCGGAGCGCGGCATGATACCGCCGGGCGAATTCATTCCGCTCGCCGAGGAAATCGGACTGATCGTGCCGCTCGGCGAATGGGTCTTGCGCGAGGCGTGCACGCAGGCCTCAAGCTGGCCGAGCCCCGTCAAGGTCGCGGTCAACCTGTCGCCGGCGCAATTCCGCAACCGCGGCGTCGTCAGCGCAGTCATGACGGCGCTGGCCTATTCCCGCCTGCCGCCAAGCCGGCTAGAGCTGGAAATCACGGAATCGGTGCTGCTCGGTGAAACAGATGCCAACATGGCGACCCTGCATCAGCTTCGCCAACTTGGCGTGCGCATCTCGATGGACGATTTCGGTACCGGATATTCCAGCTTGAGCTACTTGCGCTCTTTCCCGTTCGATAAGATTAAGATCGACCGCTCTTTCGTCAGCGAACTGTCGGAACGGCCCGATTGCCTGGCTATCATTCGCGCGGTGACCGGGCTTGGCATGAGTCTCGGCATCGCGACCACGGCCGAAGGCGTGGAGACCCCCGAACAACTCGACCGCCTGCGCGCCGAAGGCTGCACGGAGGTGCAAGGCTATCTGTTCAGTCCGCCGCGCCCGGCATCGGAAATCGGAAGCCTGATGCCGGCCGCGCGGTCGAAAGCACTCGCCGCTGGATGAACGATCATAATGGGATGCCCGGAAGCGGCGCCGTGCCCCCGTTCAGCCGAGACGTTCGATCAACTCGGACGGTGTCCAGGAAGCATACGGGCGACGCGCGAGAGAACTGTTGTAGTACTGCGCACGCCCGGTGATCTCCGCCCCAATCCAAGCCGGAAAATTGATCGGATGGCCCTCCGCGGGCAGCTCGATCTCGGCAATAACCAATCCGTCATTCTCGCCGGAAAAGACGTCGATCTCCCAGGCGAGTTCATCGCACGGAACGATGTGTCGTACCTTCTCGACTACGATCCCTTCCCGCAGCGATATCAACGCTTCGGCTTCCAAGACCGGTATTGGGTATTCGAACTCCTGCCGACGAAGCGCCGACGGGCGAGACTTGATGGTGAGCGTCGCGCTCTCGTTGTCCCTGATGCGGACGCGGACCGACGCTTTGGCATCGACGCCGACATAAGCCTGGCGGATGGTCGAAGAGCCGACCGATGACGGTCGCCAATTATCATTGGATATCAAGAATTTCCGCTCGATCTCAAGACTCATTCAGCGCTCGCCATGGGGTCATTATGACGCTATTACGACATCGGCAAACGTCGGGTAGCAAACACCTGCCTGTATGGGCAAGCCGCCTCATCGCAGGAGTCCTCTGGCATGAGTCCGCTGGCAGGAGTCCGCTGACATGAGTCGCGGCACGGGAAATCCATCGATCACATGACCAAAGTTCTCGTCATCGACATTCACGCCGAGATCTATCGCGACCGCCTGCGCGCCGAATTCCCGAGCTTGGAATTCACGCTCGCGCATAACGCCGCAGAGGCAAGCGGCGACCTCTCCGGCATCGACACCCTGATCTGCTTTGGCATCGCCGTCGATGACTCGATCCTCAAGCGCGCCACCAGCCTGCAATGGATTCAATCGCTAGCCACCGGTGTCGATCATTTTCTGCGCTGTCCGTCGCTTCGGCCCGAGGTGCTCGTCACCAGCGGCCGCGGCATCCACGGCGTGCCGATGCGCGAAGAGGTGCTTTATCTGATGATGGCCGTGAGCCGCGATGCCGCACGGGCGGTCGAGGACAAAAAGACGCATCATTGGGAGCGGCGGCTGTGGAGCACGCTCAACGGCAAGACGGCGGTTATCGTCGGCATCGGCGTCATCGGCATCGCGATCGGCGAATTGCTCAAGGCACTCGGTATGCACGTGATCGGCGTCAGCCGCACGCCCCGCGCGATTGCGGGCTTCGACGAGATGGTGCCGACCGACCGCCTGGTCGACGCGGCGCGCCGCGCCGACTATCTGATCAACGTCCTGCCGGCGGAACCACAGAACGTCGGTCTCTTCAACGCCGGCGTGCTTGGCGCCATGAAGCCTTCCGCGTACTACATCAACGCCGGCCGCGGCCAGACCGACGACGAGCCAGCACTGGTCGCCGCTCTGCGCGAGCGGCGCATCGCTGGCGCCGGCCTCGACGTGTTCCAAAAGTCTCCCTTGCCGGACGACAGCCCGTTCTGGGACCTGCCCAACGTGTTCATCACGCCCAATGTCGGCGGCTACATCGTCGAATACGAGGAACTCATCATGCCGCTCATCGTCGGTAATATGCGGCTGTTCCTCGCCGGCAGGCGGAGCGAAATGCAGAATATCGTCATGCGCTGAATGCAAATCGCCGCAAGGGCTTGTGCCCACCGAAGTGTTCCCAACGGGGCCAAATTGTTGCAAAATTGCTCTTGGGCCAATCGCACGCCAAAAAGGGGTATGCCCCGCGCTGGGCCCCACACGCGCCGCGCGCGCAGTAAGTTAAGGAGGACGCCGAATGTTCAGGAACCGGGCGCTCGCTCAGGTCACGTTTCCCCTCATCCTGTTCGGCGCGGCACAGCTCCTCAAAATGGCGGCGCGCCGCCACCCGGATTTCAAGGCGCGGGTAAAGGAGCGCAGTTTCGTCGCCCAGATCATGACGCGCGACGAGGAGATCGGACGCTGGTACCAGTTCGACAACGGCAGGATCATTTCGCGCGCGGGGCTGCACGAAAAGCCGGACATCAAATTGATGTTCAAGAACGCCGAGATCGGCGCCTCGCTGTTGATGCCGCCGATCGACTGGCTCGATCAGATCAACGCGCAGAAGGACTTCGTGCTCACGGTCGAGGGCGAGGAAGCCCTCACCAACTGGTTCGCGCAGACGCTGATGATGGCGCAGTCCGCCGGCCTCAAATACGGCACCAAGATGCGCGACGGTTCCATGCGCTATTGCAACATGACCAACGGCGGGCCGGTCTTCGTCGACGTCAAGGACGGCAAGATCGTGCGCATGACGCCGATCGAGCTAAACGAAGACGACGGCGCCTCGTGGACCATCAAGGCCAAGGGCCAGAAGCTCACGCCGCCGCGCAAGACCACTCTTGCTCCGCACGGGCAGAACGCAAAGTCGATCGTCTATTCGCCTGATCGGCTGCTCTATCCGATGAAGCGCGTCGACTTCGATCCCAACGGCGCGCGCAATCCGCAAAACCGCGGCAAGTCGGGCTACGTGCGCATCTCCTGGGATGAGGCGATCAAGCTCGTCACCGATGAGATCAAGCGGCAGAAGCGGGAATACGGTCCCGGCGCGATCACCTTCTCGCATGGCTCGCATCACACCTGGGGCAATGTCGGCTATTACCTCTCGGCTCTGTTCCGCTTCGCCAACGCGGTCGGCATGACGCGCATCCACCACAATCCCGATTCCTGGGAGGGCTGGTACTGGGGCGCGGTGCACCATTGGGGCTACACGCTGCGCGTCGGCCAGTCCGAGACTTACGGCACGGTCGAGGACTGCCT
Source organism: Xanthobacteraceae bacterium (assembly GCA_035503415.1). Lineage (GTDB taxonomy): Bacteria > Pseudomonadota > Alphaproteobacteria > Rhizobiales > Xanthobacteraceae > BOG-931. Next base: position 19 of record DATJTL010000183.1, on the reverse strand, counting down.
GCAGAACTGCGACATGATC
>DATJTL010000182.1:0-8527 GCA_035503415.1 Xanthobacteraceae bacterium | reverse complement strand
ATAGTAGGGTGACCAATCGTCCCTGCTCTGGCTTGCCAACCGTCAACGAGGAAGGGACATTTTGCTTGACAAATGTCCTTATTTACGTTACATCCATTCCGAAATATCTCGCTCACGAAGGACGCCGCCGCGGGGGTGCTCACGGCAGCGGAGCGGGATGCGGTTCCCGCGGGCAGGTCGACACAACCTGCTCCCGGGCGGCTCTGGGACAACGCCCGGCCGGCATCATGACCGGTCTGCGACTATGTCGCTGGACTAGGACAGGCGGAGGCGGTTAACGACCGTTTCTTAGCCAAGTCCTGGGAAGTGCGCTGGAGCTGAGCGGTGGCGTTAGTTCGCTGCCGTAAGTGCCGCGGCGGGACGCCGGCAGATGAGCGCGCCGCGCTTGGCGCGCGCTGCATCCGATAACGGGCGGTTTGCGCCGTCTCGCGCATGCCGTCCGCGATGCAGCCGTTTGACTACGCGTCTGCCGGCGTTCCGCCTCCTTCATTTTTCTTTTGTTTCGTTCTTTTGTAGCCCGGGTGAGCGAAGCGAAACCCGGGAGCGGCAATGAAGCCGCGCCATTCGTTCCCGGATGTCGCTTCGCTCATCCGGGCTACTGGTCGGTGAGACCGACTCATATGAACCCGCGCGCAGAAAAACGCGCCGCGGGAACGAGAATCTATTGCCCCTCCCCCCGCGCGTGGCGCGTGGTGGAGCAGGGACTTTTTCACGCCAACCCATTGGAGATAGTCACATGCCAAAATCGCGCCTGCCAAAATCGAACCTGCCAAAATCGCTTCGGAAAGAATCAAACAGCAAACAACCGACCGAGAAGCAGTACCTCAAGCGCCGCACCGTCGAGGCGGGAATAAAGCTCGCCGAGGATGCCCATGCCACGGTCTGGCGGCTCTACAACGATGTGTTCGGCTTCTGGCGCATCTGCCGAAAAAAGCCGTGCAGGCGTAATCGGCGCTGCTGCACCGGCGAGCCGGCGCGCTGCCTGATGGTCGGCCTGACCTCGGTGCCGCCGGCGGAGCGCCCGAAAGCCCAGAAGGATGTCATCGCCGGCGGCCCGCGCCGCATCCCGCCGAAAAACCACATGGAATATCTGGTGCGCCGGCAACCGCTGCACGCGCTCACCGGCTGGCCCGGGGCGGCGCCCGGGAAAAGCTGACGAACTCCGCCTCTTGCGTCATTCCGGGGCGCGGCCGCAAGGCCGCGAACCCGGAATCCATAATCACAATCGGTGCGGATTCCGACCGGACTGTGGTTATGGATTCCCGGTTCGTCGCTACGCGACGGCCGGGAATGACGACCTCACATCTTCAACAGCCGCGATGACAAACTCCGCCGATCGCGTCATTCCGGGGCGCGGCCGTAAGGCCGCGAACCCGGAATCCATAATCACGATCGGTGCGGATTCCGACCGGACTGTCGTTATGGATTCCCGGTTCGTCGCTACGCGACGCCCGGGAATGACAACCTCACATCTTCAGCAACCGCTTGGCGTTGCCGGAGAGGATCTTGGCCTTGTCGGCGTCGGAGAGCGGCACGGTGTGCATCCACTCGAGCGCCGGCGGATTCATCACGAACGGCCAATCGATGGCGAACAGGATATGATCGACGCCCATTTCCATCACGCAGCACAGCAGCGCCGGGTTGGAGAAATTGCCGCTGGTGGTGATGTAGAAGTTGCCGGCGAAGATATCGCGGAAGCTCATCGACTTCTGCCCCGGCCGCTTGAGCGCCTGGTCGATGCGCCAGATCAGGAACGGCAGCGTCTCGCCGAGGTGACCGAGGACGATTTTCAGCTTCGGGTGGCGCTCGAACACCCCGGAGAGCACGAGGCGGATGGCGGTGGTCGCGGTCTCCACCGTGTAGCCCCAGGCCGGCCGCGCCACCGTCGGGAAGTCCTTGACGTAGTCCTCGTAATAGACGCGCGACACCTCGGCGTTCGGCAGCGCCGGATGCAGATAGATCGGCACGTCGAGTTGTTCGGCGCGCGCATAAATCGGCCAGAAGCGCTTGTCGTCGAGGAATTTCCCGTTGGCGAGCCCGTGCAGCATGGCGCCCTTGAAGCCGAGTTGTTTGGTGGCGCGCTCCAGTTCGTCGGCGGCCGCTTCCGGCACCGCGGTCGGCAAGGCGGCGAAGGCGGCGAAGCGGTCTTTATGGCCGGCGATCGCCGCGGCGAGCCGGTCGTTGACGCGGGCGGTGAGCGCGGCTGCGGTCTCCGCCGGCAGCTTCTGCGTCGACGGCGCGCCGTGCGAGATCACCTGCACGTCGATGCCGCAAGCGTCCATTTCGGCGATCCGGACGCCGGTGAAATCGTGCAGCCGCTTATACTGCTCGCCCGGCCGGCCGGCCTCGCCGCCGGTGTAAGTCTTCTCCAGTTCTTCGTCCCAGTAATGCTCCTCGATGGCGATTACCGGACAGTGCGGTTTGTCGAACATTTACCCTCCCCTTGCCAATCGAGGCTGGGTGGTAGCAAGCGGCGCGCGGCGCGTCATCCCAAACGTTTCCCGGATGCGGTGCAGCGCGATAGCAGTGCACCGCTGGTCCGGGATTGTCGCAAAGACGACGCGTGTCGCGATCTCTGGTCTGCGGCGCATCGTTTCGCTGCGCGTCATGCTGCACCGCGCCCGGGAGATGCGGCCGGAACCGGAACCTGCCAGCGGCGGTTGCGTTGCACGTCGCGTGAGGGATCACGGAGAGAGCCACATGATTCGGATGATCGCCGTTGGAACTTTACTCGCGGGCGCTCTGGCCGGCTCCCAGGCAATGGCGCAGGGCAGCTACACGCATCACGCCTTCTGCCTGCAAAAGGCAGGAGGAAACGAATGCGCCTTCGATTCGATGGCGCAATGCCAGGCGGCCAAGAACGACAATACGCAAACCTGCATCCCCAACAGCTCGCCGCAAAATCATTAAGCTGCAGGCGGGCTTTGTTGCGTATGCGCGGGCGGATTTAGTCGGTAATAGTCGGCGTCCTGGGCGCTTTGTTTGAAGCCGGCGTGCCCGCGCCAGTCCAAATGGCGCGCAGCCATGTCGGTTCCGTAGCGCACGCGGAACAACAGCGTGCGTTGCGGGCCATTTGTGTATTCGTGCACCTCGCCCGGCGGATGCACGACGAAGGATCCGGGCACGATGTCGACGTTGGCTTGCGGCGTGCGCATGGTGCCGCCGCCCGAAAAGCAGAAATAGATTTCGGTGGCGTGCGGGTGGCAATGGTAGGGGCTGATCTGGCCCGGCTCCCAGCAGGCGACGGTGACGTCGCCACCCCCGATCGTGCCGAGGATTTTCTCGACGTGCTTGTTTGGATCGAAAGTGGCTTCGCGCGGCAAGTCGAAGACATGCATGAGGTTTCCTCCCAGAAAATGTTTGTTACTGCTCCCCGAAGCGGAGAACGGCCGCTCTGTCAAACCTTTAGCCGAGCGGCGCGGCGATTGCGAGCGGCCGCAAACGTGAAAGCGGCGCGAACGCCGCAACAAAATGTGAAGCGTCGCGGCCGTTGCAATGGCGCCGCGCGCCGATGCATCATCGTGGCGTTTTGATTCGTTTTTGCGGATTCCTGTTCGGTGGCGAAGGAGATTTGTGGCGGAGAGATTGAGGAAGCAGAGATTGAGGAAGCAGAGATTGAGGAAACTTGGGCCCGCAATAGCAAGCAATAGCAACAGGAGCGGTTTTCATGTCTCATATGCTTTGTAGGACGCATTTCGCGAGCCGGCAGATGCTCGCCCGCCTCAACGAAGCGATCGTGCTCGGGTTGGTCGGCAGCGGCCTGTTGGCGTGCATGCTCGGCGCGTCGGTCTACGACGTCGGCCGGCTGTTCTCGGCCTGGTGAGGCGGCCGGCCTTCTTGTTTCGCTCAATTCTGATTTGCGCCTTGGGCGCAAGATGCCGTGCGGCAAGCCGCCGCGGCGCTTGTGTGCGGTAATCCCGCATTAACCGTGCCTTATTAAATTCAGGCGGGGTTTTCCGCCCGACGGGAAGCTGGGAGATCAAAGGGAACGAGCATGGGCGAGCGTCGAAGTTCGGTCAGGCAGAAGAGCTTCTTGCGCGGCTGCGTCTATTTCAATAAGCGCCGCAACTCGCTTGATTGCCTCATCCGCGACATTTCGAGCGAAGGCGCCCGCATCATCTTCTCCGACACCGTGAACGTGCCCGACCTCATCGAGCTCTACATCCCGCAGAAAGAGCAGACCGTGCGCGCGCGCGTGCAATGGCGGCACGGCGACGAGATCGGCCTTGCCTTCCCCGACGCGTTGCGCGCCGCCGACGGCACCTCGCAAGGGGAACTGGCGATGCGCGTCGCCCACCTGGAGACGGAAATCGCCTCGCTGCGCCGCGTGCTCAAGCGGCTGAAGGTCGAATCCAGCGACGACGTCGACGCCGCCTGAGCCGCCGTTAGCTTTCGCCTAGAAAACGCGCAGCGCGCGCATTGCGCCGCGCTTTCGCCCGTGGCAACAATTCGCCCGCAGAGGGGACAGCAGGGAGGTTCAACATGGCGAAGGGTTATTGGGTGTCGACGTACTTTTCGGTTTCCGATCCGGACGCGCTCGCCGAATATGCCAAGCTCGCGGGTCCCGCGATCGCCGCGGCCGGCGGCCGCTTTCTCGCCCGCGGCAACGCCGCCAAGGCCTATGAAAAGGGCTTGAGAGAGCGCGTCGTCATCATCGAATTCGACAGCGTGGAGAAGGCAGCCGCCGCCCACGACGGACCGGGCTATCAGGCCGCGCTCAGGAAACTCGGCAGCGCTGCCCAGCGCGACCTGCGCATCGTTGAGGGGTTGTCTTAGCTCGCGCCTGCCACCCAACCCTGTCATCATCCGCGCAGGCGGTCGGCGATTACTGGATGCCCTGCCTTCGCAGGGCATGACATCAATCGAATATCCGCTCGCCTTGCAGATCGATGATCTGCCGCGCCTTGTTGACCGTGAAGCTGACCGCGTCATCGTAGGATGTATAGGAGTCGGCGCGGATGAAGCGGTGCTCTTTGCGCACGCCGCCGATTTCGCGTTCGATCGTGCCCGCGGTCTGATAGCCGCCGTTGTTCTTGTACGGCGCCGCGCGGATGGTGAAGCCTTTGTACTCGACCGGTTCGCAGACCTTTGCGGCCGCCGCGGACGGACGCCGGCCGAACAGCGCGCTCCAGAACGACATTGCGGCCTCCTTGTCTTGCACTTCCGCCACCACCATCGATGTTAGCGAAGGGCGCGGGAATGTCGAGATTGCGGCGCCCGGCCGGCTGCGCGCAAAAGCGCGCCGCGCTACACTGCTGCGATCGTCGCTTCGCCGCCGCGCGCGGCGCCACCAAGGGAGGAATACGATGCCGAAAGGCTACTGGGTGACCTGCTACCGTTCGATTTCCGATCCGAAGAAGCTCGCCGCCTATGCGGAGCTCGCGCCAAAGGCGACCGCGCCGTTCGGCGGCCGCTATATCGTCCGCGGCACCGCGCAGACCGCGTTTGAGGCCGGCCAGAAGGAGCGCATCGTCATCTCCGAGTTTCCCAGCGTCGAAAAGGCGATCGCCGCCTATAACAGCCCCGCCTACAAGGAGGCGCTCAATGCGCTGGGCGATGGCGCGGTGCGCGACATCCGCATCATCGAAGGTTTGGAGTAGCGCCGATGCCGCAAATCAAGATGCTCAACCCCGACGTGCTCGGCAAGCCGCTCGGCCAATATTCCCACATGACCCGCGTGAAGGCGTCGGAGTTTCTGTTCATCGCCGGGCAAGTGGGCCTCAAGCCGGGCGCCGACAAGGCGCCTGAGGATTTCGACGCGCAATGCGTGCAGGCGTTCGCCAATATCGGCGCGGCGCTCGCATCGCAGGGCGCGGGCTTTGAAAACCTCGTCGAGTTCACCACCTATCTGGTGCACTCGCAGGACATTCCGAGATTCATGGCGTATCGCACGCGTGAATTTCCCAAGTTGTTTTCGGGCGGCGCTTATCCGCCCAACACGCTGCTGATGATCGACCGCTTGGTGCGGGAGGAGTTTTTGATCGAGGTGAGCGCAGTCGCGGCGCTCGGGTGAGGCGGCGCGGCGCGCATAAAACTTCAATCCTGCGCCTCCGCGTCCGGCCGGCACCGGCTGTTCTTCAGCGTGAACGGCCTTGCCTTAGCGCGAACGGCCAGGCGACCGCTTTAGCCCCTGAAGGACGGCATCGATCACATCGTTTGCCCACCGATCGTCCAGCGTGCGGTACCTGACCATCAAGGCGTAGAACAAGGCGCCATACAGTGCGTCGACGGCGATATCCGGTGACAGATCGTTCCGCAGTTCCTTTGCATCGATCGCGTCAGCCACGCACCCGATAGCCGCGGACCGCCGCGGAAGAAAGTATCCCTTCAGCAGCGCCGAGTGAATCTCCGTATCAAACTGCGATTCACCGATCAGGGCGCGCAATACCTCGCCGTGTGCGCCCGCCAGCATGGAAACCAGGCTGTGATATTGCTTTCTCAGTGCTTCCAGCGCCGGCAGCGTCTCGTCGAAAATCAGTTCATTGCGGACACTGTCGAAGAAGGATTCAACGAACAGCGCCGATTTGCTGCCCCACTGCTTGTAGATTGTGCCTTTACTGGCGCTGGCGCGGCCGGCAATCTCGTCTATGGTGATAGATCGCGGATTTTTCCTTTGGAGCAGAAGCTCCGTCGTCATTTTTAAAACGCGCTGTCGCAGCTTTATGTCGATTGGCCGGCCGACGGCTGTCTTTCGTGGCACCCCGTAGGCTCGGCTTATTGCCTTTTGTCCCATTGCTCTTGGCATTGGATTTGTGGACTTTCGGTCTATAAATGGTTCACATTGAACTCCGTTGGGACGCTACGAACACGCAAGGCTCGGCCGCGAGACAAGGCTTGGCCGCGAGGAATGTCTTGATGAGCTGCTCGCCCCGACACTGATCAAGAACCTCAATGCCACATCGTAGCATTTTCCGAGGACATTGAGAACCAACCGGCGCGGCTACACAGAGTTTCTTTGGCTGTGAGGCGGCCACCGCAGATCAGACCAACGTTGACAGTATGGCCGAGGAGAGACGCACATCGCTTCGGCAGTGTGGATATCTTGATCAAAGATGCGGCAATGAATGCCAACCTGAAAAAAATCGTACGATGAGATCGGTCCGGCCGAACTCGTGCGGGTGAACGGCGGTCAACGTAAAGTGGCTATGGCTGGCCACGATTGTCGTGGCCTCGGCAGCATCGAAACAGTGCCGGTCTCTACGGTGCTTTGGTTTGAACTGCTGATTTGTCCTTGGCACGCTTCGAACAGTGAAATTCGCTAATCTTCGGAGCGCCCGCATAGCAAAGCGGCCGGGTGATTTGCGCACCCGGCCGCTTTGCGAAGGCAATTACGCTAAAATTGGCGCCAAGCACCACCGGCCTCTCCCTCAAGGGGAAAGGTGAAATGCCGCTTCAGTTGTCGAGGAAGCTCCGCAACTTCCGGCTCCGGCTCGGGTGCTTCAATTTGCGCAGCGCCTTGGCCTCGATCTGGCGGATACGCTCGCGGGTGACCGAGAACTGCTGCCCGACTTCTTCCAGCGTGTGGTCGGTGTTCATGCCGATGCCGAAACGCATGCGCAGCACGCGCTCTTCGCGCGGGGTAAGCGAAGCAAGCACCCGCGTCGTGGTCTCGCGCAAATTGGCCGAGATCGCGGCCTGGTCGGGCAGGATCGCGTTCTTATCCTCGATGAAGTCGCCGAGATGGCTGTCTTCCTCATCACCGATCGGCGTTTCGAGCGACAGCGGCTCCTTGGCGATTTTGAGCACCTTGCGCACTTTCTCCAGCGGCATGCCGAGCTTTTCCGCCAATTCCTCCGGCGTCGGCTCGCGGCCGATCTCGTTGAGCATCTGCCGGCTGGTGCGCACGATCTTATTGATCGTCTCGATCATGTGCACCGGGATGCGGATGGTGCGCGCCTGATCGGCGATCGAGCGGGTGATGGCCTGGCGAATCCACCAGGTGGCATAGGTGGAGAACTTGTAGCCGCGGCGGTACTCGAACTTATCGACCGCCTTCATCAGGCCGATATTGCCCTCCTGGATGAGGTCGAGGAACTGCAGGCCGCGGTTGGTATATTTCTTGGCGATCGAAATGACGAGGCGCAGGTTGGCCTCGACCATTTCCTTCTTGGCTTGACGCGCCTCGCGCTCGCCCTTCTGCACCATCTGCACGATCTTGCGGAACTCGCCGATCTCTAGTCCGGTCTCGCTGGCGAGTTCATGGATGTTCGTGCGCAATTCCTTGATGCGGTCCTTGTCGCGGGCGACGAACGACTTCCAGCCCTTCTCCGAGAGTTTCGATACGCGATTGAGCCAGCGCGGATCGAGTTCGGAGCCCTGATAATGGCGCAGGAAACCCTCGCGCACCACGCCGTGGCTTTCGGCAAGCCGCATCAGCCGGCCCTCGTGACTAACCAGCCGCTTGTTGATGTCGTAAAGCTGTTCGACCAGCGCATCGATGCGCGCCTGATTAAGGCGGAGCGACTTGACCTCCTGGATGATCTCTTCCTTGAGCTTCTTCGACTTGCGTTCCTGCGCGGGCGAAAGC